>DATGHG010000398.1:0-33582 GCA_035308185.1 Thermoanaerobaculia bacterium
CGTAGGCCGCGGTGCCGGGGCGGCCCCGGGCGGCGGCCGGTCAGGGTTTACTGGCCGGCGGGCCGCGCCGGCGCCAGCGCAGGCGAAGGAGGCAGGCATGGGTGCATCAGGCAGCTGGACCGTGGGCTTTCCGCTCTACAAGGGCGCGACGCTGCTCGTGAACCGCCTCGCCGGCCTCACCGAATGCCAGACCGCCCAGCTCTCGGCGCAGTACGCGCCCAAGCCGCCGTTCGACGCCGGCGTTCCGGCACAGGCCCCGCCCGGGATCACCGCCGCGGTGCGCGCCGACCAGCGCGAGTTCATCGCCGTCATCAGGGCGGCGACACTGGCCGTGACCGGCGCAGCGGGTGGCGCGGCGGGCGGCGGCTCGTAGATCCGGATCAGGCCCGGCGCAGCGCCGCCGGCCCGCGCTCGGCGAGAGCGCCCTGGGACAGCCCGCCCCGGCCTCCCAGGGCGGGCTGTCCCAGCGCCGCCAGGTACTGCCGGTCGAAGGCGGCGAGCTGGCTCTCCAACTCGGAGTAGGGGCCCGGCTGCCAGGCGTTGGCGACGACGCCCCGGTAGGCGTTGGCGCAGAGCTCCCAGTCCTGCCGGTTGGTGAGGTCCCAGAACTCGATCGCCGGCTGCGGGTCGAAGCCGGGGGCGGCGATGGCGTCGGGGTGGAAGAACCATTCACAGACGATGCGGGTGCGATCGAGCGCCAGCGGCCGGGCGCGGTGCACCAGCACGTAATCGGGATGGAAGGAGAGAAAGCCGCTGGGAAAGACCGTGTAGTAGTAGACCCGCGCGCGCTCTTCGGCCGAGAGGCCCGGCAACGGCGCCGCACAGCGGCCGCCGTGCATGGTCATGCTGCCCTCGGGGTCGCTCATCCACATCGGTCCGCCGAGCACCGGGCCCTCGTCGAGGTCGTTCTCGGTGTTGCGGTACGGCGTCAGCTTGTTGAGGTGCGGGTGCACGGTGGGGCAGTGGTAGCACTCGCTGTAGTTATGGAAGAAAAGCTTCCAGTTCGCGTTCACCTCGTAGACGGTGCGATGGACGCTGCGCAGCTCCGGCAGGCGCCAGTTCCCGAACCTGCCGAGCAGCCCGGGCAGCGAGGCGGCGAACGGCGCCGGCTGCGTCGCGAGGTTCAGGAAGACGAAACCCTCCCAGATCTCGAGCGCCACTGGATGCAGCGGATAGTCCGCGCGGTCGAAGCCCGCCACCTCTTTCATGTTGGGAGCGGCGCGCAGGGCGCCGTCGAGGCCATAGGTCCAGGCGTGGTACGGGCACTGGATGGCCGGGCCGAGCGCCGTCGTGCCCTCCTGGCAAAGGCGGCTGCCGCGGTGGCGGCAGTGGTTGTGGAAAGCGCGCAGCTGCCCCGGCAGCTCCTGGGACCCCTGGGAGCGTTCGCGCAGGACGATCACGCTCTCGTTGCCGAGCTCGAAAAGCAAGCAGCTGCCGGCGGCGGCGAGCTGCGAGACGTGGCCGGCCAGCAGCCAGGACCGCGAGAAGATGCGCTCGCCCTCGACGCGAAAAACCTCCTCGGAGGCAAAGTACTCGCGGGAGAGAGTGTGCTGGCCCGACGACGTGCGCGTCTTCATGGGGTGCCTCCGGCGGGGCTCGCCGCGGTCCGGCGCCGGCGGGGAAGCGGCGGGGGATCGGCGAGGGTCCGGCGAGGAATCTGGACGTTCGCCGCCTGCTTGTCAAGGGGCGCCGGAAGGCCGGCGGGCGCGGAGATGACGATGGCAACTTCGGCGTGATAGCGTTGACCGGCCCGCGGGCCAGCCTGCTGCTCACGCCGCTCCCGATGCCGATCCCGTCGCCCTTCCACGAGCGCACCTCGAAGCTCTGCACCAGCTACCGCTGGAAGGATTGGTCCGGCTATGCGGCGGTGTGCAGCTTCGACACCAACCACGATCGTGAGTACTTCGCGTTCCGGGAGTCGGCGGGCCTGCTCGACGTCTCGCCGCTGTTCAAGTACGAGGTCTACGGGCCGGACGCCGCGGCGCTGCTGTCGCGGATGATGGTGCGCGACGTCGGCAAGCTCAAGGTCGGCCGCGTCGGCTACAGCTGCTGGTGCGACGACCACGGCAAGGTGATCGACGACGGCACAGTCGCGCGGCTCGGGGAGGACTACTACCGGGTGACCGCCGCCGATCCGACGCTGCACTGGTTGCAGGCGGTGGGCCGCGGCCTGCGGGTGACGATCGAGGATTCGACCGCCAGGCTGGCGGTGGTGGCGCTGCAGGGGCCGCGCTCGCGCGAGATCCTGCGCGCCGCCTCGGACGCCGACGTCGACCGGCTCAAGTTCTTCGGCGCGGTGCGCGCCAAGCTCGACGGGCTCGACGTCTGGATCACCCGCACCGGCTACACCGGCGACCTGGGCTACGAGGTCTGGACGGAGCGGGACGGCGCCCTGCGCCTCTGGGATGCGCTGCTCGACGCCGGCCGCCCGCACGGCATCGAGCCGGCAGGGCTCGACGCGCTCGACGTGTCCCGCATCGAGGCCGGCTTCATCCTGCTCGGCGTCGATTATTTCAGCGCGCCGAAAACCATCCTCGAAACGCGCAAGTCGACGCCGTTCGAGCTCGGGCTCGGCTGGATCGTCGATTTCGAGCGCGCCGGCGCACCGGCCTTCATCGGCCGCGAGGCCCTGGCGGCGGAGCGGCGGCGCGGCTCCGCCTGGGCGCTCGTCGGCCTGGAGGTGGCGTGGGAGGCGCTCGAGGCGCTCTACGAGAGCTTCTCGCTGCCGCCCAATCTGCCGGCGACGGCGCGCCGCGACGGCCTGCCGGTCTACGACGACGAGGGCCGCCAGGTCGGCATGGTGACCAGCCACACCTGGTCGCCGATCCTCAAGAAATACATCGCTCTGACCTCCGTCCACGCGAAATGGTCGGCGCCGGGCACCGTCCTGCAGATGGAGCACACGGTGGAGTACGAGCGCCGCAAGGTCCCCGCGAAGGTGGCGAAGACGCCGTTCTTCGATCCGGAGAGAAAGCGCAAGGCATGAGCACAGCCAACGGCCGTGGCCGTTACGATGCCGTCATCGTCGGCGCCGGGCACAACGGCCTGGTCTGCGCCGCCTACCTGGCGAAGGCCGGCCGCAAGGTGCTGGTGGTCGAGCGCCGCCACCAGGTCGGCGGCGCGACGACCACCGAGGAGATCGTCCCCGGCTTCAAGTTCTCCTGCTGCTCCTACGTCGTCTCGCTGCTGCGCCCCTGGATCATCCGCGACCTCGACCTGCCGCGGCACGGTTACGAGGTGCTGCCGCTCGAAGAGACCTTCACGCCGTTCGAGGACGGCCGCTACCTGCTGCGCGACGCGGACCCCGAGCGCACCAAGCGGGCGATCGCCAAGTTCTCGCCGCGCGACGCCGAGGTGTACAAGCAGTTCGGCCAGCGCATGGGCGAGCTCGGGCGGCTGGTCAAGCCGATGATCGACGGCCTGGCGCCCGACCCCACGGCGCGCAACCCCTTCGAGCTGCTGCGGCTCGCCAAGTTCGCCAAGCACGTGCGCGGCCAGGGCGAGGAATGGCTGATCGGCAACGCCAAGATGATGACCATGTCGGCGGTCGATTTCCTGGCGGAATGGTTCGAGTGCGAGCAGCTGATCGCCCCGATGTCAGTGTCCGGGATCATCGGCACCTTCCTGGGCGTGCGCTCGCCGGGCACCGCCTACGTCCTGCTGCATCACTACATGGGCGAGATCGACGGCTCCTACCGTGCCTGGGGCCTGCCGAAGGGCGGCACCGGCGCGGTCGCCGCCGCGATCGCCGCCGCGGCGCGCGAGCTGGGGGTGGAGATCCGGCTCCAGGCGCCGGTGGCGCAGCTGCGGATCCGCCACGGCCGCGCCACCGGCGTGGTGCTCGAAAACGGCGACGAGATCGCCGCCAAGGCGGTCATCTCCGGCGTCGATCCGCATCGCACCTTCCTGCGCCTGGTGGGGGAGGAGCACCTCGAGCCTGAGTTCGCGCAGCAGGTCAAGCGCTTCAAGATGCGCGGCTCGTCGGGGAAGGTCAACCTGGCGCTCGACGCGCTGCCGGAGTTCGCCTGCCTGCCCGGGCGCGGGCCGCACCTGCGCGGCGACATCACCATCGCGCCGTCGATCGCCTATCTCGAGCGCGCCTACGACGACGCCAAGTACGGCGCCTTTTCGCGCCGGCCGTTCATGGACATCGTCATCCCGTCGCTCACCGATCCGACGGTGGCGCCGCCCGGCAAGCACACCATGTCGATCTTCGTCCAGTACGCGCCCTACAAGCTGAAGGAGGGCGCGGCCGACTGGCCGAACCAGCGCGACCGCTTCGGCGACGCGGTGATCGATACGCTCTCCGAGTACATGCCGAACCTGAAGAGCCGCATCCTCGATCGCCAGGTGCTGTCGCCCTGGGACCTCGAGCAGGTCTACGGCCTGACCGAGGGCAACATCTTCCATGGCGAGCTGTCGCTCGAGCAGCTTGCTTTCCAGCGTCCGGTCGCCGGCTGGAGCCGCTACCGGACTCCCATCCACGACCTCTGGATGTGCGCCTCCGGGACCCATCCGGGCGGCGGCATCATGGGCGCTCCTGGCGCCCTCTGCGCGCGCACGATGCTGCACGCGCGGGCCGTCTGAGGGGAGCGGAGCGAGCCGCCATGCCGCCGCGAGCGCCCGGGGCAAACGACCGGATCGACGCCATCGATGTCATCGTCGTCGGCGCCGGCCAGAACGGCCTCGCCGCGGCGGCGCGGCTGGCCGGCGCCGGCCGGCGGGTGGTGGTCCTCGAACGGCGCGAGGCGATCGGTGGCCTGTCGGGAGCCGTCGAGATCCATCCCGGCTACCGCCTGCCCGGCATCCTCCACGACGAGGGTCTGGTGTCGCCGCGGGCGGTCGCCAAGCTCGGCCTGGAGCGCCACGGCCTCGCTTTTCGCGAGGCGCCGCCGGTCTTGCTCGCCGAAGCCGGCGGCCCCGGCATCCTCCTCGCACAGGACGGCGGCGCGGCCGCCGCCGAGATCGGCGCCCGCTCCCGCCGCGACGCCGAAGCCTATGGCCGCTACCGGGCCTTCCTTGCCAGGCTTCGCCCGCTGCTCGCGGCGGTGATGGAGGCGCCGCCGCCGCCGCTCTCGCCGGCGACCGCCGGCGATTTCTGGCAGATCGCCAGGCAGGGCCTTGGGGTGTGGCGTCACGGCAAGCGCGACACGCTCGAGCTGATGCGGGTCGCGCCGATGTGCGTCGCCGATTTCCTGAACGAGCAGTTCGAGGTGCCGCTGCTGGTCGAGGGCCTGGCCGCGCCGGCGGTGATCGGCACCTGGGCGGGCCCCTGGTCGGCCGGCACCAACGCCAACCTGCTGCTGGCCGAGGCCGCCCCCGGCCGCCACCTGGCCGGCGGCCCCGCCGCGCTCGTCGCCGCCCTCGAGCGCGCCGCCCGCGCCGCCGGCGCCGAGATCCGCACCGCAGCCGAGGTGGCCAGGCTGCGGATCGAGGACGGCAGGGTGTGCGGCGTCGCGCTGGCCTCGGGCGAGACGCTGGCGGCGGCGACGGTGATCGCCACCTGCGACCCCAAGCGCGTCTTCCTAGAGTTGATCGCCGCCGGCACCCTGCCGATCCGCATCGAGGACGAGTTCCGCAACATTCGCGCCCGCGGCACCGCCGCGAAGATCCACCTGGCGCTTGCCGGCCCGCTGGAGCTGGCCGCCCGGCCCGGCCAGGCCTGCGAAGCCATCCGCATCGGCGGCGGCCACGTCGACGATCTCGAGCGCGCCTTCGACGCCGTCAAGTACGGCGAGGTCTCGACGCGGCCGCATCTCGAGATCCGCGTCCCGACGGTCGCCGATCCGAGCCTCGCTCCGGCGGGTCACCATGTGGTCTCGATCCTCGCCAGCTATGCGCCGCACGCGGTCGCCGGCGGCTGGACCGAGAGGCGGCGCGGCGATCTCCTCGAATCGGTGCTGGCGATCCTGGAGGCCCACGCTCCCGGCGTTCGCGGGCGGATCGTCGCCCAGGAGCTGCTGACGCCGGTCGACCTCGCCGAGCGGTATGCCCTGACGGGCGGCCAGCTCCATCACGTGGAGCCGGCGCTCGACCAGCTGCTGGTGATGCGGCCGACCCCGTCGGCGGCGCGCTACGCCACCTCGGTGCCGGGCCTCTATCTCGGCGGCAGCGGCAGCCACGGCGGCGGCGGCGTCACCATCACCGCCGGGCTGCTGGCGGCCCAGGCGGCGCTGGCGGGCTGAGAGCGGGGAAAGAGGGGTGGGCTGCTAGCGCGACGCGGCTGCTCTGCCGAGAGGCAGGTCCGGAAAGAGCGGGGCGAAGTCGGCGGCGTTGCGCGTGAGCAGGCCCTGGAAGCGACTGGCGAAGGCGCCGATGAGGACGTCGGCGATGGGGCGCCGCGGCAGGTTGCGGCGGCGCTTCCGGTGGATGTGACGGTGCCAGGCGTGGTGGGCGAGGAGGGTATCAGGCCAGGTCCAGTCTTGTCTGAAGTCGGCGCCAATCCCGTCGAGGAACTCGTCCTGGAGGGCGGTGTCACCCTGGAAAGCTGGCGCCAGCTCGGCGTAGGTCAGGGGACAGACGACCAGGCCATCTTCCGCGTAGGAGTCCAGGGTCAGAGCTGATGCGCGGCCGAACCGCGGGTCGTCGTCGAGCACGTCGATCAGCATGCAGGTGTCGACGACCCAAGACATCAGCGGTTCCTCTCCGGGCTCTCGCCCTGGCGCAGCTCGGCCATCCATTCGGCGGTGGGGCGAGTGGACCGGAAGCGGCGAGCAAAGCCGAGCATCTGGAGGCTGCCCCGAGGCTCACGCGCGGGAAGCACGACAGCGCGGAGCTCGGAGTCGGCAGCCCTCTCCCAAAGCAGGCGGCTGCCCTTTTCCAAGGCAAGCTCCTTGCGCAGCTCGGCCGGGATCGAGACCTGCCCGCGCTCGGTGACAACGGAGATTCGAGATGGCTTGGGCATGGTGAGATATTATCATGCACGGTCATCATGTACAAAGGTGGCGCACCGCCGAGCGGAGGCGCCTCCGGACCGCGGACGACAGCTTCGAGCCCGGCGGCACGGTCGCCGATCCGAGCCTCGCCCTCGGGTTGCGGTCAACGAGTCGGTTTGCGCCGCGCGCCGGCGGCGATGTAGGGCACGAAGCCGTCAGGTTTGCCGGGCGGCGCGATCTCGAACCTGATCTCGACGGTGTCGGCGCCGGTCATGCGGTAGGTCAGCCGGTAGCGAGGGCTGGTGGGCGCGGCATCGCTGGTGAAGGTGACCGATCTGGTTTCGGCGGGGGCCGCCGAGCCGGCGAGCTGGACGGCATATTGGATCACGTGGCCTTCGCTGTCGAAGTAAATCGCGCGCAGGCTCGGCGGCTCGCCCTGCGAGTAGACGACCATCAAATCGTCATGGACGGCGGCCGGGCGGCCGGCCGCGGCCGGATACTCGGAATGGTTGTGGCGCACCAGCACCCGCTGCTGCAAGTCGCGCTGGAAGCTGAAGGTGCCGGTGCCCTGGCCGGGGCCGCCACCGCCCACTCCCTCCCACTCGCCGACGAGAAAGCTCAGGGCGGCAAGGCCGTCCGCGGTTCCCGAGTTGCCGCTCGCCGGCTGCACCGCGAGCGCCGGCATCGCCATGGTGGCGCCGGCCAGGGCGGTGACCACCACCGCGAGCACGCCGATGGTGAGGAATCGCTTCTCCCGTGAGGTCATGGTCCTCCGCGCCGCGGACTAGCGGTTGGTCGAGCGCCAGACGATATATTTCGAGGTGAGGAAAGGCAAGCGCCTTCAGGTCTTGCGTGCCGGGTTCTCGCAGAGAGCAGTTTGACGTCCGCGCTCAGCTCGGGCTGCGCACCAACAGCAGGAGCCCGCCGATCACGATCGCGCCGACGCCGGCCCAGACCGGGATGTTGACGGTCTGCTTTTCCTTGACGGCGAATTCGAGCGGACCCACCTTGGCGTCGTGCGTCTTCTTGGTGTAGGTGAAACTGCCGTACAGCAGGCCGAGGATGCCGGCCACGATCAGGACGATCGCCACGACTTTGGCTGCGCTCATTGGATCTCCTCTCAGGATGGATGAATGGACGATCCCGTAGAGAGCAAGTCCTGTGCCATGGCGTGAGGCAGCGAGCTTGCGCGGCCGCCGGCGAGCGGGCTCAGCGCAGGTAGCCCAGGGAGCGCAGCTCCTGGATCAGCTTGTCGTCGGCCTTCGAGTTCCGCGCCGTGGTTTGCCGCGCCCCGCCCCAGGCCCTGATGGTGCGCAGCGGATGCCGGTCGCGGAACTCGGGGCGATAGAGCTCGGTCCAGGCGCGCCCGGCGAAGTTCTCGGCCACCGGCAGGCCACGGCCATAGAGGACCGTCGGTGTCATGTCGAGCACGCTGATGCCGTCGAGGTTGACGCCGGCCGCGAAGTTTGGACCGGCGGCGATCAGGATGCCGTTGTTGCTCGAATCATGCGTGCCGGAAAGCTCGCTCACCTCGGTCACGACGTCGGCGACCGGCTGCTTGTCGATGCGCACGGCGGTGCTGGTCCCGACTGACGACAGCAGCGCCACGAAGTCGGCGCCGGCGCGCTCCTCCGGGGGGCGCGCGTCGCGCACCAGGAACACCGGCTCGCCGCCGGCGAAGGTCACCCGCCCGAGGTCGGCTTCGAAGCGGGCGCGCACGGCGTCGCACTGGCTGTCCGTCAAGGTCCCGCCGGGCTCGCGGCCCGCCAGGCAGCAACGCACCAGCTTCTTGCGCTGGTAGGTCGGGCTGCCGTAGCTGTAGAGCTGCGAGCGGGCGAGGTCAACGCCCTTGGCGTCGCGCCGCTGATACCCCAGGCGGACCAGGAGGGCGTCGAGGTTGGAAAGGGTCAGGACCTCCTGCTTGCGGGCGGCACGGAAGCCGTGATCCGAGATCACCAGCACGTTCAACGGCCCACGCGCCGCGGCCATGACCTCGCCGATCGCGGCGTCGATGGCGCGGTAGATCCGTTGCACCGGGCTGTCGGCATGCGGCCGGGCGCCGGTTTCGACCGCTTCGAACTCCTTCCAATGGTGATGGCTGACGATGTCGGAGCTGCGGAAGTAGAGCAGCAGCAGGTCCGGGTCCTCGCGGACCATGCGTCTCGCCGCGGCGGCCATGACGGCGTCGCGCAGCTCGGGCTCCTCGCGCGCGGCGAAGTAGGGACGGGTGCGGGCCCATTCGAGGTCCTGGGCGAGCTTGGGCAGATAGGCCGGCGGGGAGACGCGGTCGTCGAGGTCGAACAGCGCGCGGTCGGTGACCACGACGCCGTCGACGTCCTCGGCCGGCCAGGAGCCCCACCACCCGAAAACCGAGACGTGGCGATGCACCTGCGTCAGCATGGTCCACAGCGCCGGCACCCGCCGCAGCGTCGAGGTGACCGGCACGTCGCCGTGCGGGCTGGGCACGACGAAATCGGTGATGCCGTGCTCGGCGGGGGTGACGCCGGTGGCGATGGTCGTCCAGATGACCGGCGAGGCGTTGTAGGCGGTGCGCAGCCAGGCGGTCGAGCCGCGATCGGCCAGCCGCCGCAGGTTGGGCAGCTCGCCCTGCCGCCACATGTAGCGCACGACGCGCCACTCGGCGCCGTCGATGCCGACGACCAGCAGGGGAGCGGTCTGCGCCGGATCGACGCGCCGCAGCCACCAGAAGCCGGCGCCAGCGGCGATCGCCGCCAGGACCAGAAGCAACGGCCAGAGCCGCCGCGCCATCGGAGAAAGGCTGGGCACGCCGGCGGAGTCTATCCACTTTCGGCTTCGCGTTTGTGGCCCCCCACGGCCGCTTCGGTGGAACGGGGATTGGCATCTAGTGCTTGATGTGAGATGATGTCAAGGTGAGAACGACCTTGGAGATCGATGACGACATCCTTGAAGTGGTCAAGGAGCTGGCCGCGAACCGGCGCTCGACGGCGGGACGGGTGCTTTCAGACCTGGCGCGCCAAGCCTTGGAGCCCGGCGAGCCACCCCTCGTGCGCAACGGCGTTCCTCTCCTGGCCCGTCGGCCCGCCGGCAGTTCGAAACCCACCATGGCCCTGGTCAATCGTCTGCGGGACGAACCGTGAGCGGCGTGGCGCTGCTCGATGTCAACGTCCTCATCGCGCTTTTCGATCCCGATCACGTTCATCACGAGCCTGCCCATCGCTGGTTCGAGGACCAGCGCCGCGCTGGATGGGCGACGTGCCCGCTGACCGAAAATGGACTCCTGCGCGTGCTTGCGAATCCAGCGTACTCGCCGGCCGCATCGCCACCGGCGATCATTCTCGAAAGCCTCCAGGTTTTCTGCGCCAGCGGCGGGCACACTTTCTGGCCCGACGACATTTCCCTGCGGGATCCGGGCCTGTTCCAGACCGGAGCGCCACCGAGCCACCGCCAGGTGACCGACCTCTATCTCCTCGCTCTGGCGGTGAAGCATGGCGGGCGGCTGGCGACGTTTGATCGCGCCATCCCCTTCGGCAAGTTGCGCGGCGCCGCAGATGAGAACCTCGCGCTGATTCCCGCTTGAGGCCGGACTGCGAGCAACGCGGCAGCAGAGTGATCGCGGCGCGGAACGGCGACGCCGAACGACCGGCGACGGCGAGGTTACGGTAGGACCGCTCGCCGGACCCGGGTGGCGCGACCGACGCGCCGCGTGCCGGGTCGGCGTCCATCACGGCGGCGGGCGATGGAACCATGCCTCCAGCCCGGGGGCGCCGGCCGGCTTGCCGTGCGGCCGCACCAGGCAGGTGAGGCGCGGGTAGTTGTCGAGGTCCGAGCCGATGATGCACCATGCTTCGAGCTGTTCGCCTGCGTGCGCGAAGCTGGCGACCAGCACCTTGATCTTGTCCGGGGTCCGCGGCTCCACCCGCGCGGTGCCGGTCGAGCGGGCGCCGGCGACGGTCCGCACCAGCCGCAGGCGGCCGCCGTCGCCTGACACCTCGAGGGTGCCGGAATAGGTGGCGCCGCCGTCGTGCTGCCGGCCGACGAAATCGTAGCTGCCGACGAGAAACGAGAGCAGGTCCCTGTCGCTCTCGGCGGCGCCCGCGGCTCCCGAGGCACTCGCGGCGCCGGCGGTGCCCGCGGTGCCCGCGGCCAGCACCCAGGCGGCGAAGCATGCGACGAGCGGGCGCATGGTCAGGCCAGGGCCGCTTTGGTGCCGCTTCGGCCTTGGCCCCGCGGCCGGGCGCCGCGCCCGGTTGTGAAGTGCGCGACCAGCAGGAGGCTTGGCAACACGAGGCCCCCGACCGCTACCATGGAAGGCTCCACGCTCATGTCTTCCTGGCTCGTGACCGCGCGGATTCTACAGCTGCCTGAGCGCCGGCGAGGTGGCGTGGCGGCGGAAGGCACAGTTCCTGCACAGTCCCATGGCGGGCGCGCAAGCGGGCGTCGCCGCCCGGGGCTGCTGCCCGGATCGCAAGCAAGCCGGAGCTTCCGGTTTTTCATAGACAACTGCTCAAGAAGATGGGAGGCTGCATGAAGACGATGATCGGAGTCGTGGCAACAGCCCTTTTACTCTGTTCCCTGTCGGTCGTGGCGCAGGAGCGTGGCGAGCGCCCGCGCGGCGGCGGACCCGAGGTCGGCGGTGGGCACCTGCCCGCCCACGGCCCCCAGCCCAGCCGGGCGCCGGCGGCACGCCCTCCGGCCCGCACTCCGGCCCGCACCGAGGTGCGCCATTTCTCCGAGCAGCCGGGACACCCCGACGTCCCGCATGTGGATGCGCGGACGGACCGCTGGGTGGGACACGACAGCGGCCCGAGCGATCCTCACTATCATCTCGATCATCCCTGGGCGCACGGGCATTTCACCGGCGGTTTCGGCCCCCAGCACGTCTGGCACCTGGGAGGCGGCACCAGGGAGCGGTTCAGCCTGGGCGGCTTCTTCTTCAGCGTCGCACCCTACGATTTCGGCTACTGCAACGACTGGCTCTGGGGTGCCGACCAGATCGTCATCTACGAGGATCCGGACCACCCGGGGTTCTACCTGGCTTACAACGTGCGGCTCGGTACCTATGTGCACGTGGAGTACCTGGGCGGCTGAGCCGGTCTGAGCCGGATTCGGCCGGCGCCTTCTCTCATCCTTTCCCCGGGGCGGCGGCCGTCGCGTGAGCGCGGCGGCCGCTGACGTTTGAAGCGGGTGGCCGCCTCGCCCGCCCTCCGTACCCGCAAGAAATAGATCAGGCCGGTTCGCCAGGCCCTGGTCGAGCCGCGTCCGCGATCCACTGTCGGCAAATGCAGTACCGATCCACAGCCGGTCCGAGCGGCTTTCCGGTCGCGCCTGCGGACCATTCCCGAGAGCGCGGCGCGGAGGAGACCTGGCAGCGGATGATCGTGTTATGTTGCCGGCGATTCGCTCATCTCGATGGCTCCGCGAGGAGACGCCATGAAGCAGCAGAAGCAGCAGCCGAACGGGTATCTGCGGCTGGCGATGGGCTGGCTCGGCCTGCTCGTCGCCACCACCATACCGAGCCATGCCGCTGTGCAGCCGGGCGCGCCATCGTGCGAGCTCGTTGCGGCCGTCCTTCCTGGCCCAGGCACTGCCGCTTCTGGCCCGGTCGCCGCTTCTGGCCCGGTCGCCGCTCCTGGCTCGCCGGCCGCCGCCGATACCCAATCGGCTCCTTGGACGCTGCTTCCCGAGGCGACAGTTCAGGCGCTGGCCGCCGAGCTGTCGGGCACGGCCGCCCGGCACACCGTCCAGGACCTGACCCTCTTCCATCGCATCCGCGGTTCGCGCGGCTTCAAGGCCGCCGCCGACGCCATCGCCGAGCGCGCTCGTGCTTACGGCCTGGCCGTCGAGGTGATCTCCCTGCCTGCCGACGGCAAGGTCTTCTACGGCACCCAGCGCTCCCGTCCGGCCTGGGATGCTGATTTTGCCGAGCTCTGGGAGCAGCGGCCGGGCGGCGCCGCCGGTTCGCGGCGCTGGGTGGACGGCGAGCGGATCGCCTCGTGGGAGGCGCGCCCCATCACCCTGGCGGAAGACAGTGCCAGCGGCGAGGTCGCCGCCGAGTTGGTGGACGTCGGGAGCGGCGCCTCCGAGCAGGACTACCGGGGCAAGGAGGTGCGCGGCAAGCTGGTGCTGGCAAGCGCCCAGCCGGGCGAGGTCGCCGCGCTCGCCGTGGATCGATTCGGGGCCGCCGGCATCGTCTCCTATGCCCAGAACCAGGTCACCGCCTGGTGGCGAGAGGACGAGAACCTGGTGCGCTGGGGGCATCTCGCGACCTTCCCGGCCCCCAGGACCTTTGCCTTCATGGTGTCGCTCAAGCAGGCGCGCGCCTGGCAGCAGCGCCTGGCCGGCGGCGAAGCCGTGCATTTGCGGGCCGCGGTGCGGGCAGGGCAGCATCCGGGGAGCTACGACATCGTGACCGCGGTGATCCCCGGCCATGATCCGCTGCCGGCGGTCGCCGCCGAGGAGATCGTCTTCTCCTGCCACCTGGACCACCAGCGTCCCGGCGCCAACGACAACGCCAGCGGCTGCGCCGTCATCCTGGAAGCGGCGCGGACTCTCGCCAAGCTGGTCCGCGAGGGCAGGCTGCCGCCGCCGCGGCGCACCTTGCGTTTCGTCTGGCCGCCGGAGGTCGAGGGCACGATCGCCGTGCTCAATGCCCGCCCGGAGTTGGCCGCACGGGCGCGCGCGGTGATCCACCTGGACATGGTTGGCGGCGAGCCCGCGGCGACCGGCGCCATCTTCCACGTCACCCGGTCGCCGCGCAGCCTGCCGACCTTCGTCAACGACGTCGCCGAGTCCTTCGGCCGTTTCGTCAACGCCGAATCGGATGCCTTCGCCAGCACCGGGAGCGCTCCCTATCCACTGGTCGACCCCGAAGGCAGCAAGCGGGCGCTGCAGGCCGAGAGCGTGGAGTTCACGCCGGGAAGCGATCACGAGGTGTGGGCCGAGGGTTCCTTCCGCGTGCCGGCGATCTACCTCAATGACTGGCCCGACCGCACCATCCACACCGATGCCGACGGCCTGGCCAACATCGACGCCACCAAGCTCCTGCGCGCCGGCTTCATCGCCGCCGCGAGCGGTTGGTACCTTGCGGGCCTCGACGCGGCGCAGGTGCCGGCGCTATGGGAGGAGGTGCGCCGCCACGTCCTCGAGCGCACGGCCGCGGCGCTCGCTCGCCGCGCCGAGTTGCGCGCTCGCGGGGCCGCCGACGACGGCGAGGAGTTGGTGCGTCTCCATTTCGCCTACGAGCAGCAGGTTGTCGAGTCGGTCGCCGCCTTCGCTCCGCTTCCCGCCGCGACCCGCCGGCAGGCCGCCGATTTCCTGGCGGGCCTGCGCCAGCTTGCCGGAACGGAGCGCGTGACGGAGCCCTCCGCGGAGGACGGCGCGGAGGGGGCGCGAGTCTACCGCCGTCAGGCCGACCCCAAGGGCCCGATGACCGGTTTCGGCTACAGCTGGTTCGAGGACCACGCAGGCCAGCGGCAGATCCCGGCTCCTGCCCTGATCGCCCGCAAGGGCCTCTGGGGCTCCGACTACGCCTACGAGGCGCTGAACCTCGTCGACGGTCGCCGCAGCGTCCGCCAGATCCGGGACGCCCTGGCCGCGAGCGAGGGACCGGTGCCCCTCGCGGAAGTGGCGGAGTACCTGGACGACCTGGCACGCATCGGCGTCTTGGCCGCCGGCGCCCGGTAGGCCCCTCTACCGAAGCCGAAGCGCCCCCGCCGGCCGCGGCCGGGGCGGTCGAGCGGCGCGTCTCGGCCTCTACTCGACCATCTCGATCAGCACGCCGTGGGGCAGGGAGGCGGGGATCAGGAAGCGGTCCCGGCCATGGAAGCGGAAGATCGGCAGCGTCAACATGGTGTTGCCCTCGACGAGGCGGTGAGCGGCGTCGAGGTCGCGGACCGCGACGCTCACGCCGAGGATCCCCTCGCCCCGGTCGGCGGCAAAGTCGGCGGCCAGGCCGGGGCCATCCGGCTGTAGCAGAGCGAGAGTGGCGTTGTGCATCCGCACCCGGGTGCTGCGGGCGCCCAGGTAGTCGATCCTCTCGTTCCTGGCCTCCACCTGGAGACCGAGGCCGGTGTAGAAAGCGATCGCGGTGTCGAGGTCGGATACCACCAGCCAGAGAGTATCGATCCGCTGCGCGGTGTTGGGGTGCGGCCGGGGCGCCAGCGCCGGTACGTCGAGAAACAGCTGCTGCACCTGGGCTTCGTCGTAATCGAGGAAGAACGTCGAGTTGTCCGGGGCGACGACCTGGGTGAGGATGATCTCGGTCCACAGCGGCGTGAGCCCGACGACCTGGCCGGTCGACTGGATGGTGAGCGGGCCGGCCGGGATCGGGCCGACGTTGGGATAGCCGGCGGCGTCGAGGAACGCGACCGCCTGGGTGGCGTCGAGCACCTGGGTGCCGTAGAACTTGGCGCCCTCGTGGTTGGCCAGGAAGGCAAGGAACGGCGCCGTGCCGGCGTTGTCCGCGGTGAACGCGTCGAGCTCGAGGTAGGAGAGATCGTCGAACCAGATGAGGCGGTTCTCGACCCCGGCGGGGGAAGTCAGGACCGGTGTCGCCGAGAAGCCGAGCTGCCGGGTCAGGACGTCGGCTGCCGCGGCGAAGTTCTCCAGCCGCACCAGCATGCCGACGTGATCGACGCCCCGGCCGACGCCCAGCCCGTCGGCTGCCGCCCCGCTGGTCAGTGCCAGCAGGCTGCACATGGCCAGTCCCACGATCCGTTTCGATCTCATCTCTCTCCTCCAGCCTGTGGACGCCGTGCCAGACGGCCTTGGCCAGTCGAGGGAACCGCGACGGTCCACCGCGAGCGTTCGAAGGCACGGACTAAGAGTGAGGTGAGCCGGTACCCCGAGAGGGGGACAACGCAGCCCACGCGCAATGGGAGCTTGGCGCCGATCTCTTTCCGCGAGCCGTACATATCTGCTAAGCTAGCCGTATGGCAGGAGGAGGAGTCATGGAGACCGTCAAGCTGACCGTGCGCCTGCCGAAGGGCGATCTCGAGTTTGCCAAGCAGTATGCCCAAGAACATCGCATCACGGTGACCGAGCTGATCGATCGCTATTTAAGGTGCCTGCGAGTTGGCACGGCCGCGATCCGCCCGGAGGTCGAAGACATCTCGGGGCTGATTCCGCCAGCGGTGAGCGCGAGAGCTGAGTATCGCGAGCACGCCCTGGGCAAGCACAGATGAGAGTGATGCTCGATCTCAACGTGGTCTTGGACGTAGTGCAGAGACGCGAGCCGTTCTACACGGCCTCCGCCACGGTCCTGAGCCAGGCCGTCGAGGGTGAGAATGTCGCGTGTCTGCCGGGCCACGCACTGACCACTCTTCATTACATCGTCAGCAAGTACGCAGGCCGGGAGCAGGCGGGCACCTTGGTGGACTGGGTCCTGGCCCATCTCGAGGTGGTCTCGCAGGATCGCGCGCAATTCGTCCGGGCCCGGAGCCTGAAGTTTGACGACTTCGAGGACGCGGCGTTGGCAAGCGCCGCCGAAGCTGCGGACTGCAAGTACATCATCACCCGCAATGTGGCGGACTTCCGGCGCTCGCCAGTTCCTGCTGCTACACCTGAAGAATTCCTTTTCGTCGGCTGAGCAGCAGCCCACGCGCCAGCTCCGGTTGATTCGTCGGCCGCACGGCGGCCGTCTCCTCACTGCGTCGTGACGAAAAGCTGGCACTCGTCGACCAGCCCGGCTCTGAGTGCCTGGCGGCAAGGTCGGGTCCGCCGAGTGGCAGGCGCGCTACGCGTTTCCGCTTTCGCCGGGCACGGGCGTAGAGTGATCTGAATGATGGATTGCATCTAGATCATCAAGATCACCCGGGAGATCTGCTTGCACAAGCTGGACCGGCGCCCGGCGGATTGTTCCGCCAAGCCGTTAAAGGTATGCTGGCCGACGCTGGACTTGTCCCAGCTTCGTCCCCGGCGGCCGCCGGGAAAGGCACCTGCGGGTAGGGAACCGATGTCCGTGATGGGCAAGGCCTTATGCTGAGCGTCGCCAAGCATACAGGAGGACAAGATGAAAATACTGATGGTCCTGACATCGCACGACCGACTTGGGAACACCGGGCGCCCGACTGGTTTCTGGCTTGAGGAATTCGCCGCCCCCTATTTCGTATTTAGGGATGCCGGCGTCGAGCTGACGCTCGCCTCTCCGAAGGGCGGGCAACCGCCGCTCGATCCGAGAAGCGATCTGCCCGAAAGCCAAACGCCGGCGATGGCGCGGTTCAAGAAGGACGCGGCGGCGCAAGAGGCTCTCGCCAACACGGTCAAGCTTGCGGACGTCAAGGCGGAGGACTTCGACACCGTTTTCTATCCCGGTGGGCATGGCCCGATGTGGGATCTCGCGGAGAGCCGCACGTCGATCGCCCTTCTGGAGGCCTTTTACAATTCCGGCAAGCCAATCGCATTGGTGTGCCATGCGCCCGGTGTGCTGCGCCACGTCACCTACCAGGGCGCTCCGCTGCTGAAAGGAAAGCACGTCACCGGTTTCACCAACGGCGAGGAAGAAGGGGTGCAGCTCACGAAGGTTGTGCCGTTCCTGGTCGAAGATGAACTGCTGCGGCTCGGTGCCATATACGAGAAGGTGGCGAACTGGCAGCCCCTCTCTGTCACTGACGGCCGTCTCATCACTGGCCAGAATCCTGCGTCGTCGGTCCCGGCAGCGCAGGCGCTTCTGAAACTCATGACCGCAGCGGAATCGGAGCCGTCAATAGAGAGCGTACACATCGGACAGAAGAGCTATGAGATGCCCCCGCGAGAGGGAATCAGCATCGCACATTTCCTCACCGTCGCCGACATCGACCGATCGCTTCGCTTCTATGAAACGGTCTTCGGCGGACGCGCTCTGAGCGAAGGCGACAGCAAGGGCGCGCCCGGGTACATTCAGATCGCGAACACGTGGCTCCTTGTCAACGTCGGGGGAGGCCCAACCCCTGACAAGCCAACGGTAACGCTTAGCGTCCTCGCCGACCCGGATAAGATCAGCAGCTTTATGAATATCCGCGTTGCGGATATTCAAGCGTGCTATAAACTATGGAAGAGTCGCGGAGCCGAGTTCATCACCGAGCCGATCCCCAAGTATGGCGAGACGCGCTGCTACATCCGCGATCCTGACGGATACATCATCGAGGTTGGACAGAGCACCGCTCTCAAGTACGGTTAACGCTCGGCGCGGAGGTCCGGGTCGCGTCGCAGCATCGCGGGCCTGACCCCTCAAGCAGGCATATCGACCGGAGCGGTGCTTCACTGATCGGAAAGGAGAGGAGCCATGAAGCACGGTTGGACACGTGTCGCACTTCTCATAGGAGGAAGCTCTATCAAGCCCCGCGAAGCTGGACGGAGCTGGCGTATCCCAAGCTCATCTATTACCACAGGCTCGACAAGGGCGGTCACTTCGCGGCGTGGGAAGAGCCTCAGCTGTTGGTGGCGGACCTCCGCGCGGCGTTCAAGTCGCTGCGGTGATCGTGAGAGCGGCGACGGAGGGCCTCATGAAGAGGGTCCCACGGAGCTTGCGGGAACAAGGCTGCGTTCGATTCAACAGACCTGAACCTGATTGGAGGAAGAGATGCCGGAAGAGATCGATCGTGATCGCCGTCGTTTCTTGGGCACTGCGGCCATGACCCTTGCTGCCGCCGAGCTCGGCCTGATCGGCCCTGCGGCGGCAGGAGAGGAGAAGAGAGAGCCGGCAAGCACCACCTCCCGGCCGCGGACGAGTGCGTCATTCGGCGCTATCAAGCAGATCGATGCCGGCGTCCTGAATGTCGGATACGCTGAGGCCGGCCCGGCCGATGGTCCTGCGGTCATCCTTCTGCACGGCTGGCCCTACGACATTCACAGCTTCGTCGAGGTCGCTCCGCAGCTGGCCTCGGCCGGCTACCGGGTGATCGTGCCGCACCTGCGAGGCTACGGCACGACGCGCTTTTTCGCGAATGACGCCGTGCGGAACGGTCAGCCGTCGGCCCTTGCTCTCGATGTCGTCTCGCTCATGGACGCCCTCAAGATCCAGAAGGCGATCCTTGCGGGTTTCGACTGGGGAGGGCGCTCAGCCGACATCGTCGCCGCGCTGTGGCCGGAGCGCTGCAAGGGACTCGTTTCGGTCAGCGGCTACCTGATCGGCAACCAGGAAGCAGGGAAGATTCCTCTGCCGCCCCCAGCCGAGCTCCAGTGGTGGTACCAGTTCTACTTCGCCACCGAGCGCGGCCGAGCGGGCTACGAGAAGTACCGCGACGACTTCGCGAAGCTCATATGGCAGCTCGCTTCACCGAAGTGGAGCTTCGACGATGCCACGTTCGCGCGCAGCGCTGCGTCCCTCGTCAATCCGGATCACGTCAGCATCGTGATCCACAACTACCGCTGGCGGCTCGGGCTCGCCTCCGGCGAGTCGAGGTACGACGATCTGGAAAGGCGCCTGGCGACGAGTCCGGCCATCACGGTACCCACCATCACCCTTGAGGGTGATGCCAACGGTGCGCCGCATCCCGATCCGAGCTCCTATGCCAGCAAATTCTCGGGAAAGTATTCGCACCGGAACATCACCGGAGGCATCGGGCACAACCTGCCACAGGAGGCGCCGAAGGCATTTGGCGACGCCGTCCTCGCCGTCGCGGCCTATTGATCGGGTGGGCGCCTTGGCGTCGGCGATACGAGCCGGCGTGATATCCGCGAGGAAACATCTCGTCCCTCCCGTTGCTCTACCGTGGCCACGACGATGCCCCTGTCTGAGTGCTGCTGCCACTACATTGCCACCGGCGGGGTATCTGTCAACCTGAGAGGGGAAGGACTATGCTCGTAAACCACTGATTCTATTGGTGCCCGAGGCGGGGGTCGAACCCGCACCCTGTTGCCAGGGGGAGATTTTAAGTCTCCTGCGTCTGCCATTCCGCCACTCGGGCGCGAAGCCAAATTGTAGCAACGAGATTCAGGGGCGCGTGGCCTCGGTCACGATCTTGGCGAACAACTGGTCCAGGTCGCCGGCGAGCGGGGCGAGGTCGGGTGTGTCGTAAGGCGCAAAGAGCGCGGTGGCCGTGCGGTAGGTGACGGTTGCCGTCCGGTCGGGGTTCTCGGTGACGTAGAGGCGCATCGGAGCTTCGAAGCCGGCGGGGACGCTGGCCTGCAGCAGGCGCAGGGCGAAGTCGTTGTTGAAGGCCAGGATGACCGCGTTGCCGGAGATCTGGATGCCGCGGCCGGCAGCATTGCGGCTGGCGCTGGGCTTGGCGATCACCATCAGGCCGTTGGCCTGGACGGCCCGCTCCAGGCGCTGCAAGAGGTCGTCGAAGCCGAAGGACGTCGGCGTCGCGACGGTTCCCGGCTGCACGGCAGGGGATTGCCGGACCGACAGAGCAGGAGCGGCGAACAGCAGGGCGAGCAGCGAAAAGATGGCATCCACGTGGCACTCTCCTGGCGAGTGGCAGCCTGGGGCCGCAGGACGACTCGAAACCTGCGCCGGCAAGCCTCCCCCAGACGCCTGGCGATTGTAGCAGCCGGACGGCGGCAGGGCGTCCATCGTCCGCGGGACCGCTGCGGTCGCCCCGGCTCCGGGCAGGTGGCTCGGCCGGGGGCGCCCAGGCCCTTCGTGACTGGCTGCCCGAGCCGGCGCCGGCCCCGCTTGCGGTTTATTTTTGCACTTAAAACAGTAGAATGGCAATGTCTCGGTTCGCCGGCGACGGCGTGAAGAATGCCTCGCAGGCACGCCGCCGGCACCAGGTCGTATGCCACCCGACAACCACCTAACCGCGCCGCAATGGCGGCAGTTCTTCGACGGCAGCCTCGACCGCCCCCACGTGCGAGCGGGCGTCCGGCATTTGCTGGCTCGCTGCCCGCGGTGCTCGCGACTCGCCGCCCAGGAGGCCGGTGAGAGCCGGAGCATGGTGGGGGACTCGGACCTGCCGGCCACGAACGCCAGCCAGCGGCGCGACGCCATCGGGCGCCAGCTGCGGCGTGCGCAGGAGCGGCGCCGCGCTCGCGAGCAATGGGACCTGCTGCGGCGCCTCTCACCGGCCGATGGCCTGCTGCGGTTGGAGACCGATCCGCAGCTGGCCAGCATCGGACTCTGCGAACGGCTGATCGAGGAGTGCGGCGCCGCCTGCTGGAGCCACCCGCGGACGGCCGCGGACCTGGCGCCGCTGGCGCTCGCGGTGGCGGTCCGCCTGCCCCGCACCGCCGGCTCGCGGCGGCTGCTCGCCGATCTTCGGGGCCGGGCGCTGGCCTGCCTGGCCGACGCCAGGCGGGTGACCGGCGACCTTCACGGCGCCTGGGAAGCGCTCGGCCGCTGCGAGCAGGAGCTGGACGGCGGTACCGGCGATCCCTTGGAGACCGCCATCTTGCACCGCTCGACCGGCGATCTGCTGCTCGACCTGTGGCGCCTGGATGCCGCCCGCCACGCCTACACCCTCGCGGTCGACATCTACGCTCACCTCGCCGACCCCGATCTGCACGGGCAGACCCTGGTGCAGCTCGCCCTGGCCATCGGACCGCGAGAGCCCGAGCGGGCCATCGCGCTGCTCGAAACCGCGCTCGCCGAGATGGCGCCGGACACGGATCGCCGCGCCGAGCTGCGCGCCCTGCATTCGAAGGTCTGGTTCCTCAACGACAGCGGCCGCCACCAGGAGGCGGCATCGCTCCTCGAGCAGACCCGTCGCCTCTATCGCCGGCTGGGCGACCCGCCGACGTTGACGCGGCTGCACTGGCTGGAAGCGCGGATCGCGCACCGGCAGGGCAGGACCGGTGAAGCGGAGGTCACCCTGCAGCGCCTCTGGCACCGCCTGCAGGACCTCGAGCTGCCCCTCGACCTCTGCATGTTGTCGATGGACCTGATCGAGGTGTACGTGGCGCAGGGCAAGGCCGCCGAGGCCTTGCCCCTGGCGCGGACTTTCTACCCGGTGCTCAAACGCTATGGCCGCGACGAGCACGCCGCCGCCCTGCGCGGCCGCTTCGACTGGCAAGAGGAGTAGGCCCCTCGCCGGAGGGCGGTCAGGCCGCTTTCAGGACGAAACTGACCCGCACGGCATCGAAAGGAAAGACGAGCCTTCCCTCGTCGGTTTTCTGCAGGATGCCGACGGCAAGAAGAACGTGAGCGTCTCGGTGTACGGCCTTGACGTCACGCTCGACCCGGCGGGCTGCCTCGCGCAGGGTCACAGGGCCGGCACCCGTCATTGCCGAGAGCAGCTCCCATCTCTTCTGCGTCAGCACCCTGAAGAGCAGCGCCGGTGTCTCGAAGCTGATGAACGCTCCCTGATGCTTCCCCTCGAAGGCGCTCAACAAGCGGCGGTCCGTCTCTTGGCGTGAAGAAACCTCAAGCGTCACGTTGGCCATGTAACGATCTCCAAAGCTCGACGTCATTCCAGAAGTCGGTGAGCAGGCGAGCAGGCGTAATGAAGGTGTAGGGGGCTTCCAGCTGACCGAAGTGCTTGTGATCGCCTTTACCAGCCTCATTGTCATATCCCAACACGCATTTGCCTCCGACGACCAGCGCCAGGCGGTACTTGAAAGCATGCTCACTGCGCAGCACCTGCCCGGTGAGCCGCCAGACCACGAGCTCTGCGAACGCGTTTCGATCCAGGACCCGGCGCTCGTTAAGCAGCAGCTCGGCCCGCATGTTGGCCATGATGACAACAGCGCCTCGTTGTTGTCAACTTCTCCAACACCGATGTGGGAGAAGTGCGCCTCACGGCGGCCCTCGCCGGGCGGTGCAGCCTAAACAACCGTCTCCGCGCGGTGTCTCAACCTGAGGCGGCAGCCGGGACGCCGCCGCGGGAGACCAGGGATGACGGCGCCAACCGTGCCCGGAGCCGGGTGGGAGTGGCAATTCGAGGAGCTGGCGCTACGCATCGAGAGCGCCGGCGCCGGGCGCTGTGTGGTCGAGGTCAGGCATTCTCCGTTCGGCGGCGGCGTCCGTTCCGAGCTCGGGTGCACAAGACAGGAGCTGCCTGGCCTCCTCTCGTCGCTGGACCGGGCCCTGCGGGCGAGCGAGCCGCAAGCACCCTCGGCCGGCGCCAGGGACCTTCACCTGTCCGCCACCAGCGGCGAGGCTCCCGGTCCCTCGCCCGCCGAGGCCGGCGAGCGGCTGTTCCAGGCGCTGTTCAACGGCGACGTCCTGGGCAAGCTCCTCCTCAGCCTCGGTCGCGTCGCCAACCGGACCGACCTTGGACTCCGCATCCGCCTGGAGTTCGATCCGTCGCTCCCCGATCTGCCAGAGATCAGCGCTCTGCCATGGGAGTTGCTCTATCGCGCGGAGACTCGAGATCGCCTGGCGCTGAATGCGCGCACTCCGGTGGTGCGGTATCTCGAAGTGCCACGCCTGATGGCCCCTGCCACGCTGGTCGCCGCGCTGCGGGTCCTCGTCGTCTGCTCGCGGCCTTGCGGCACCGCGCGGCTGGCGATCGAGCGGGAGATCGAGAATCTCGGCGCGGCGTGGAGTCAGCAGCCCGGCATCGAGATCGAGCTGCTGGACCATGCAACCCTCCCCGGCCTCCTCGCGAAGCTCACCGGCGCGTCGTTTCACGTCTTGCATTTCATCGGTCACGGCGACTTCGCGGCCGCCACCGGCGAGGGTTGCCTGATCTTCGAGGACGAAGCGGGCAGGGCCGCGCCGGTGAGCGGGCGTTTGCTGGGAGAAACGGTCAAGGCCAGCCCTTCCCTGCGCCTCGTCGTCTTGAACACGTGCGAGAGCGCCCGCCTGCCGCGGCAGCGGGGACAGGACCCTTTCTCCGGCGTCGCCTCCGCCCTGATCATGGCGGGAATGCCGGCGGTCGTCGCCATGCAGTGTCCGATCTCCGACGGCTCGGCGATCACCTTCAGCCGGTGCTTCTACGAGGCTCTGGCCAGCGGCTTGCCGGTCGACGCCGCCGCCGCCAAGGGCCGGCTCGCCGTCCACCTCGCGTCCCCGGAGGGCTGGGAATGGGCGGTCCCGGCACTGTTCATGAGCATTCCGGACGGGCGCATCCTGCAGCGCCCTCCGGTCACTGTCGTCGTCTCGCCCGACGAAAAGTGGCGCGCGCGCCGCCGTCGTGCCGCCGGCGCGCTCATGGCCATGGCGCTGGTCGCGGCCATGGTGCTGGCGGTCGGGTTCGTCGTGCGGCGTGCTCGCCCGTACTCGGGGCCGCCTCGGGTCGAGGTCGCCGCGGCGAAATCTCACGAGGGGGAGAAGGCCACGGTGTGCGGCTTCGTCGCCGGGACTCAGTATGCTCGCTCCGCGACCGGACAGCCGACCTTTCTCGATCTCGAGAAACCATTTCCCGACGAGACGTTCCGGGCCGTCATCTGGGGCGAGGACCGCGACCGGTTCATGGAGCCGCCCGAGACGGCATATATCCGCAGGAATCTGTGTGTCTCAGGAACGATCCAGCTGTTTTCCGGCACGCCGGAGATCATCGTTCGCGGTCCGGAGCAGCTGTCCCTGGATCGGCAATGACCTGGAAAGCGAGGCCTGTGATGACGAGACGACATTCGGCGCACACCTGGTCGAGCCTTGGCGTTGCGGTGCTCTGCGCACTGTTGCTGGCCGCCTCGGGCATGGCAGCCGGGAGCAGGGGCGGCAAGCGGCTCCGAGCCGTCGACGCGGCGCAGCACGTGGGAGAAGAGGCCGTGGTCTGTGGAGCGGTCGCGGGCGCCAAGTACGCCGGGAAGACCCGGGGCCAGCCGACGTTCCTCGATTTCGACAAGCCTTACCCCGGCGAGGCCTTCAGGGTCGTCATCTGGAGCTCCGACCGGGAGAGATTCAAGGAGCCGCCGGAACGGACCTACGCTGCGAAGAGCGTCTGCGTCAGCGGCAGGATTCAGCTCTATCGCGGCGTGCCGGAGATCGTCGTCCACGACCCGGCGCAGCTCAGTCTCGACTCCCGGGCCGGCGACGGACCTTAGCGCAGGCAGCTCATGGTTCAGAGCGGCGGGCGCCGCCGCAGGCAGTCGCGGATGAGGGTCTGGGCTGCTTCCAGCTCCGGTCCGGCGAGCTGCAAGCGCGGCGGGCGCACGGTGGGCGTGCCCATGCCGACCTCGGCTTGCGCCAGCTTGATCAGCTGCACGAACTTGGGCACCGTGTCGAGGCGCAGCAGCGGCAGGAACCAGTCGTAGAGCCGCCGCGCCTCCTCGACGCGGCCGGCGACGGCGAGGTCGAACAGGCGCACCGACTCGGCGGGCAGCGCGTCCACCAGGCCGGCGATCCATCCCACGGCGCCCGCCTGCACGCCCTCGAGGATGAGGTCGTCGACCCCCATGAAGACGGCGATGCGCTCGCCGAGCAGGGCGCGGATGGCGGTGACGCGCCGCACGTCGCCGCTCGATTCCTTCACCGCCTCGAGATTGGGCAGCTCCGCGCACAGCTGGGCGAGCTCCCCGGGGCTGACGTCGGTGCGATAGGCGATGGGGTTGTTGTACAGCATGCAGGGCAAGGGCGTGGCGCCGATCACCGCCTGGAAATGAGCCGCCGTCTCGCGCCCATCGCCGACGTAGACGTAGGGCGGCAGCACCATCAGTCCCTGGCAACCGCTCGCCGCCGCCGCCCGCGCCAGCGCCGAGGCCTCGGCGGTGGAGAGCGCCGCCACCCCGGCCACGACCGGCACCCGGCCGTCCGCCGCCTCGCGGCAGGCGGCGAGCACCGCGCCCTTCTCGTCGAAGGACAGGGTCGCGCCTTCGCCGAGCGAGCCGAGCGGCACGATGCCCTCGCAGCCCTGGTCGATCAGCCAGCCGACCTGGCGCCGCAACAGCGGGAGGTCGATGGCCAGGTCCGGTCCAAAGGGAGTGGTGATGGCAGGAAAGACGCCGCGCCAGCGCATGATCAGGTCTCCTGTGAAGGTCCACTGAACGGAACGCACGCCCGTGCGAGCGTCAACCGTCGCCGCCCGGCGCCGCCAAGACTCCCAGGGCCACCGGCTCGAGCGGCGCCCTGACCACGTCCGGCTCATCCCAGCCGAGCAGGAGCTCGAGGGCGGCGCCGCACACCCGCCCCTGGCATGGCCCCATCCCGGTCCGGGTGTAGAGCTTGGCCTGCCGCCGGCCCCAGGCGGGGTCGAGCCTGCCCAGGGGCACGTCCTCGCAGCGGCAGACGATCGTATCCGGTGCCGCCAGCCGCTGCAGCTGCGGCCGGGGCTGGAAGGCGCGGTCGAGCGCCGCGACGTACGGCAGGCCGCGGTCGCGGCGCCGCTGCAGCAAGCCGAACGCGTGCGCGCCGGCGGCGGGGCTGGTGCCACCGGCTGCCGCCAGGCCGGCGATCTGGCCGGTGAGCAGCGCCAGCTCGAGGCCGCCGATGCCGGTCGGCTCGCCGGCGCAGTAGATGCCCGGGACGCTGGTCTGCTGGCACGCGTCGACCCGTACCACGCGGCGGCTGCCGCTGCCGCCGAGGGCGCAGCCGAAGAGCCGGGCCAGCCGGAGGTTGGGCACCAGGCCGTAGGCGCAGGCCAGCAGGTCGCAGGGCTCCCGCCAGGTCCGCCGGCCGTCGGTGAGCGTCGCCGCGCACACCGCCGGCGGCGCGCCGCCGGCGTGCGCGGCGCTCACCCAGGTGCCGCGGCGGTAGGGGGCCCGCCAGAACGCGGCGCGATAGCGGGCCGCCTGGGCCAGCAGCCGCGGGCGGCGCCACAGGCTGGCGGCGAAGCGGGCCACGGCGCCGGCGGGAGCCTGCTCGGCGACCAGGAGGATGCGGGCCCCGGCGCGCGCCAGCGCGGCGGCGACCGGCAGCAGCAGGGGCCCGCTGCCGGCGACCACCACCTTGCGTCCGCCGACGCCGGCGCCCGACTTGAGCATGGCCTGCGCGCCGCCGACCCCGACCACGTTGGGCAGGGTCCAGCCGGGGAAGGGCAGGAAGCGCTCGCGAGCGCCGGTGGCGATCACCACGCGCCGCGCCTCGACGCGCACCGCGCGGCCCGCCTGTTCGAGCAGCAGCGTCGGACCCGCCAGAGCGTCGAGCACCACGGCGCCGTCGAGGCGGCGAACGTCGCTCGCCGCGAGCCGCTCGAGCCACCGGCGAGCCAGGCGGCCGGGCGCCGCCGCCGCCAGCCCGCCCGGGCCGCGGTCGCCGGCGGCGCCGCCCTCCTGCCGGCCGCCGGCCAGCACCGTCCGTCGCCAGACCTGCCCGCCGGGGACCGCCGCCTCGTCGATCAGCACCACGCTGGCGCCGGCTTCCGCCGCCCGGCAGGCCGCCGCCATGCCGGCCGGCCCGGCCCCGACCACCGCGACGTCGGCGCGGATCGGCCTCATCCACACTGTCGAACCCGATGCAGCGCCGGCTTCACCCGCGAGCCATGCGCCGGCGATCTCGCCGCCGCCACCTGCCGGCGCTACCGCCTGGGCACCGCCCATCACACCTGGATCTGCGGCGGCTCCGGAGCGGGCCGCACCGCCGGCGGCCACTCCAGCGGCGGCGCCGGTCTCGATCACCATACCCGGCGCGCAGGCAACCAGGCAGGCCCGCCGGTGCGCGACGCCGTCGATGGTGACGCGGCACTCGAAGCAGATGCCCATGCCGCACACCGGCCCTCGCGGCTCGCCGGCGACCGAGACGCGGCAAGCGAAGATGCCGGCGCGCCACAGCGCCGCCGCCACCGTGGTGCCGGGCTCGACCGCCACCTCGCGGCCGTCGAGCCGCAGCCTGATCGCGGACGCCGCCGTCGTCTTCACTCCGCGGCCCGTCCGGTCCGCTCGCCTCCCGCATCATGGTCGCCCGCGGGCGCCGGCCCGCCGCCGGCCGGCGGCGCCGGCAGCAGCCGGTCCGGCGCGAACGGCGCCGGATCGATCTCCGGCCGGCGTCCGGCGACCAGGTCGGCGAGCAAACGGGCGGTGGCCAGGCTGGTGGTGATCCCCAACCCCTCGTGACCGCCGGCGATCCACAGGCCGGGAGTCTCCGGCCATGGCCCGATCAGGGGCAGGTTGTCGGGCGTGGCGGGCCGGAAGCCGATCCAGCCGCGTAGCGCCGCGACGCCGGCGAGGCGGGGCAGGAAGCCGAGGGCCCGCCCGATCATCCGCCGTTCCAGGGCGTGATTGTGGCTCCGGTCCCAGCCCACCAGCTCACGCGACGAGCCGATCAGCAGCTGGCCCGTGGCCCGCGGCTGAACGTTGAACGCCACCGACGCGGCTGCCGCCGGCGCCGGCGCTGCCACCGGCGCCTCGGGTGCTTCGGCATGACCGTCGCCAGCGCTCGCGACGGCCGCCCGCCGGCCCCGGCGCGCCCCGTGGGCGCTGTCGAGATAGCCGATCTCGACCAGCTGATGGCGGCAGAAGGCCGGATAGCGGTCGGTGATCACCAGATGCCCCTTGCGCGGCTCGATCGGCAGTCCCGGGGTCAGGGCCGGCGCCGCCGCGCCCGCCGCGTTGACCACCAGCGGCGTCGCGATGCGCTCGCCGTGGCCCTCCACCATGCCGCCCGCGAGCCGCGAGACGAAGAACCCTTCCCACAGCTCGGCGCCATGCTCGGCGGCGCGCGCCAGCAGGAAGCGGACGACGTTCGGCGGATAGATCACCCGGTCGCCCGGCACCCGCAGGGCGCCCGCCAACCCGCCGCGCAGCCGCGGCTCGGCGGCCGCCAGCTGCGTCGCGTCGAGGACCTCGGCCGCCACCCCCTGCGCCCGGTAACCGGCGGCCCTGGACCGCGCCCGGTCCATCTCCGCCGCCGTGGCCGCCAGCCACAGCGTGCCGCACGGGTCGTGCTCGCAGTCGGCGGGCAGCTCGCCGGCGAGCTCGGCCCACAACCGCAGCGAATAGGCGGTGAGCGCCAGCTGCGCCGCGCTGTCGTCCATCGCCACCAGGTGGCCCATCGCCGCCGCGGTGGCGCCGCCGCCGGCGAACCCACCCTCCAGCACCAGCACCCGCAGGCCCTCCCGGGCCAGCGCCAGGGCGCAGGCCGCCCCCACGATGCCGGCGCCCACCACCACGGCGTCCGGCCGCCGGCTCACGGCTCGGGGAAGCCGCCGCGGAAGGGATCGGCCGGATCGAACAGCAGCGTCGTGCGGCCGGTGATGAAAGCCCGCCCGCGGACGTGCGGCACCAGCTCGTCGCCCTCGCGTTCGAGCCAGGCGGTGAAGAGACCGCCGGTGATGCTCTCCTGGCGCCAGTGCTGCTCCGCGGTCAGCTCGCCGCGGGCGTAGAGCGTGGCGAGCTTCGCCGAGGTGCCGGTGCCGCAGGGCGAGCGGTCGTAAGCGCCGCTCGGGCAGAGCACGAAGTTGCGGCTGTTCGCCCACGGGCCCGACGGCGGGCCGAAGACCTCGACGTGGTCGATCTCGGCCCCGTCCTCGCCGGTGATGCCGGCGGCAGCCAGCGCCTCGCGAATGCGCCGCGTCGCGGCGGTCAGCGCGGCGACCTGATCGCGGGCGAGCGGCACCCCTCCCAGCTGGCCGATGCCGGTGAGGAAGAACCAGTTGCCGCCATAGGCGACGTCGCCGGTGACCCGGCCCAGCCAGGGGACCTCCACCGCCACGTCGAGCGCGTGGCAGCGCGCCGGGACGTTGACGACCGTCACCGCCCCGTCGAGGCGCTCCCAGTTGTCACGGACGGTCGCCGCTCCTCCGGTTTGAATCTCCGCGGCCACCGGGCCGACCGGCGTATCGAGCTGGCACCTGCGCACCGTGGCCCGCGCTCCGGCTTCAGGTTCCGCCGCGTCGAGCCGCCCCAGCAGCTCGAGCGTCCGCACCACGCCGATGGTGCCGTGCCCGCACATGCCAAGATAGCCGGCATTGTCGAAGAAGATCACCCCGGCGATCGAGCCCGGTTCGACCGGCGGCGTCAGCAGGGCGCCGACCACCGCCTCGTGGCCGCGCGGCTCGCCTACCACGGCGCGCCGCAGCGCGTCGTGATGGCGCCGCAGCTCGTCCCGGCGCTCGGCCATGGTCGCTCCCGCGACCTCGCCCCAGCCGCCGACGATCACCCGGGTGGGCTCGCCCTCGGTGTGCGAGTCGACGACGTCGAGGCGGTCCGGCAGCTCCATGCGTCTCATGCCGGATGGACCTGCACCGTCTTGATCTCGGTGAAGAAATCGCGCGCCGCGCGCCCCTGCTCGCGGCTGCCGGAGCTCGAGCCCTTGACGCCGCCGAAGGGCGCGTGCGGATCGACGCCGGTGGTGTCGCCGTTGACCCGCACCAGACCGGCTTCGATGCGCTGGATGTAGGTCAGCGCGCTCGCCAGGTCGCGGGTGAACAGCGATGCGCTCAGGCCGAACGGGGTGCGGTTGGCGATGGCGATGGCCTGTTCGAGGTCGTCGGCCTCGAAGGCGGCGAGCACCGGCCCGAACAGCTCCTCGCGCGCCGCCGTCGCGTCCTCCGGCAGCTCGGCGAGCACCGTCGGGGCGAAGAACCAGCCGCGCGCGAAGCGCGGATCGGCGGGTGGCGCGCCGCCGCAGAGGACGCGCGCCCGCTGGCCGGCGCCGCCCGGACCGCCGCCGGTGGCGGCGGCCACCGCCGCGGCGACGAAGGACCGCGAGCGCTCCCGGATCAGCGGACCGACGGCCGCCGCCGGATCGGTCACCGGTCCCAGCGGCAGCGCCTCGACCTGCGCGCGCAAGCGGGCGAAGAAGGGCTCGGCGACCCGCCGCGCCACCACCACGCGGCTGGTCGCGGTGCACTTCTGGCCGGCGTAGCGCATGGCGCCGCCGGCGGTCAGCGCCGCCGCCAGGTCGAGGTCGGCGTCGGCCAGCACGATGGCCACGTTCTTGCCGCCCATCTCCGTCTGGTAGCGCAGGTTGCGCGCCGCCGCCGCCGCCGCCACCTTGGCCCCCACCGCCGCCGAGCCGGTGAAGCTCACCCCGGCGATGCCCGCCTCGCGCAGCAGCGGCTCGGCGGCGCCCGCGCCGTCGCCCAGCAGGACGTTGAAGGCGCCCGCCGGCAGTCCCGCCGCCACCGCCGTCTCGGCGAGCAGCGTGGCGACGTGCGGCGCTTCTTCGGACGGCTTGAGCACCACGGTGTTGCCGAAGGCGAGGGCCGGCGCCGCCTTCCACAGCGGGATGGCGGCGGGGAAGTTCCAGGGGGTGATCAGCGCCACCACCCCGAGCGGCTGGCGCAGAGTGAGCTGCAGCGCTCCGGGCGCCTGCGCCGGGATCACCTCGCCGATCTCGCGCACCGCCTCGCCGGCGTAGTAGCGCAGGACGGCGACGCAGCGCGCCGCCTCGCCGCGCGCCTCGGCGATCGGCTTGCCCACCTCCCGCGTCATCGCCTGGGCGATCTCCTCCTGGCGGGCGCCGATGGCCGCGGCCCAGCGGTGCAGGTGCTCGCCGCGGGCCGGGCCGGTCGCGCCCCGCCAGGCGGGCAGCGCGGCGGCGGCGGCGGCCACCGCGTCGCCGGCCGCCGCGGCGTCGCCGGCCGGGGCCTCGGCGATCAGGTCGTCGGGGTCGGAGGGGTTGCGGTCGGCGATCGGCGCCTCGCCGCCGTCGCCGCCCGGCGTGAAGCGGCCACCGATGAAGCTCTGGAGGCGAAGCCCCGGACTCGGCGTCATGGCGCCGCGGCAGCGCCGGTCGCCGGCGTGGCGGCGCGCGCCGCCCGAATGTAATCGCGCACCTGCCGTTCGAGGATCGGCAGGGTGACGGTGCCGTTGTGCAGCACCGCGTCGTGGAAGTCGCGGACGTCGAAGCGCTGCCCGAGCGCGGCCTCCGCCTCGTGGCGCAGCTCCTTGATCTTGAGCTCGCCCAGCTTGTAGGCCAGGGCCTGGCCCGGCCAGGAGATGTAGCGATCGATCTCGGTCTCGACCTCGTGGTGCGACAGCGCGGTGTTGGCGGCCAGGTAGTCGATGGCGCGTTCGCGGCTCCAGCCCATGGCGTGGATGCCGGTATCGACCACCAGGCGGCAGGCCCGCCACATCTCGTAGCTCAGCCGGCCGAAATTGCTGTAGGGATCCTGGTAGAAGCCGGCCTCGAGGCCGAGCCACTCGGAGTAGAGGCCCCACCCCTCGCCGAAGGCGTCGACGTAGACGAAGCGCCGGAACTCGGGCAGGCCGGTGATCTCCTGTTGCAGGGAGGTCTGCAGGTGGTGGCCGGGCACCGCCTCATGGAAGGTCAACGCCTCGAGGTTGTACAGCGACCTGGTGTCGAGCGCGTAGGTGTTCACCCAGTACTCGCCGGCGCGGCGGCTGTTGATCGGCGCGCCGCTGTAGCGCCCGCCGGTGTACTTGGGCGCGATGTCGGCCGGCACCGGCTCGACGCCATAGGGCTGGCGCGGCAGCACCTTGAACAGCGACGGCAGCTTGCCGTCCATGCGCTTGGCGATGAGGGCGGCGTCCTTGAGCAGCTCGTCGGGAGTGTGGGCGTAGAAGCGCGGATCGGTGCGCAGGAACTGCAGGAACTCGGGCAGCCCCTGCTGCCAGCCGACCTGGCGCATCACCGCCAGCATCTCGCCGTGGATGCGCTCCACCTCGCGCAGGCCGAGGTCGTGCACGGCCTGCGGCGTCAGGTCGAGAGTGGTGAAGTGGCGCACGTCGAAGGCGTACAGCTCGCGCCCGTCCGGCAGGTCGGCGGCGGCGATGGTGGTACGGGCGTGCGGCAGATACTCGTCGCGCATGAAGGCGAGGAAATCCCGGTAGGCCGGTACCACCGCATCCTGAATGGCGGCGCGGCCGGCCTGGCGGAGGCGCTCGCGCTCGCTCTCCGGCACCGCCGCCGGAAAGCTGGCGAACGGCTTCCAGAAGACGCTCTTGCCGACGTCGTCGACGACGTGCATGGCGATCGCGTCGGTGAAACCGGTCATCACCACCCGCGGCAGGGTGAAGCCGGTGGCGATGCCTTCGCGCAGCTGCGCGGTGTTCTGGCGAGCGTACTCGGGGAAGGCGCGCAGCCGCGCGATGTAGTTCTCGTAGTCGCGGACGGTGGCGAGCGGCGTCTGCTCGGGCAGCCGCGAGAAGTCGGTATGGAAGCCGCCCTCGGCGGTGATCGACTGGCGGTAGCTCTTGAAACGGTAGTCCTCGATCGCGTCGCCGAGCTCGCGCTCGAAGAGGTCGTAGCTGACGCGGTCGGTCTCGTCGAGGCGCGCGCGATCGATGCCGTGCAGCCGCACGAGGACGCCGCGCGCATGCTGGTCGCGTCGCGCCAGGTCGGCCGGCGCCACCGCCGGCAGGCGGTCGTTGTAGCGGTTGTCGCCCACCGAGGTCGCGAACAGCGGGTCCTCGCGCAGCGCCACCTGCCATTCCTCGGCGAACAGGGTGTGGAGGGCGGCAGCAGGGTCGCCGGCGGCATGCGCCGCCGGGGGTTTGGGCGCCGACGACGGTTGGGAGCCGGAGGTCGCCCGCGAGGACGCCGGCGGCGGCGGGTCCGACGCGGACGGCGGCGGCGGGCTCTGCGTCATCGCCGCGCCGACGACGGGCGGGAGGCCGGGGCGCGCCGACGCCGGCGGTCCGGCCGCCAGGCTGGCGGCTTGCGCCGCGCCAAGGGTGCTCAGGAACAGCACGGTTGCGGTGTGGTTCATGGCTGACCGCCGAGGATAGCACCACCGGTCTGCCGCGGGATGGGCCTCGCCCGGCCGGGGTGGCCCGACGGTACCGCGTCGCCGCGTGCCGCCGCCGAGATCAGGCGGTCGGCTTGGCGGCCTCGGGCGGCGGCTCGAAGTGGCCGCAGCGGCCGCGCATCCCGGCGCTGAACCGCTCGCGCTCCTCGGGAGTCATCTGCTGCCAGCGCTCCATCATGCGGTGGCGCCAGTGCAGGTGGCGGCCCGGGCCGCGGGGGAAGCCGCCCAGCAGCAGGCGGCTCAGGAACATCAGCCCCATGGCCTGCCAGAAGCTGATCGCCGGCCAGCCGAAGAGGGCCGGCAGCAAGGCGTTCCACAGGCTCACGATCACC
>DATGHG010000399.1:0-6382 GCA_035308185.1 Thermoanaerobaculia bacterium
CTCGACTCCGGGCCTGCCTACCGATCTCGCTTTGGGCCGCCAGCTCGCTGCTGCATTCGTCTGGAATCACGGCGCAACAGCCCACGAACTTGGCGTCACCCCCCATCACGGCGCAACAGCCCGCGAACCCGGCGTCAGCCCCCGACATGCTGCGAATGCCGCGTGAGGAGGGCTTCACCGGGCCAACGACCTGGATCTCGGCAAAGGCGGCCGCAGACCCGGACCGGGTGCTGAAGTGGGAGTTGCTCGACGACTCGAATGCAGCCAATCCCTCCCTGCAAGGCAGCATCCGGGATCAAGAGCAGGCTCGGCAGGCGACGAGGGGAAGCGCCGAGGTCGCCAACGTCCCCGAAAGCCAATGTCCATCCCACACGATCACCCAACCCGACACGCCGGAGCGGCCGGCCGAGACCTTTGCCGACCTGGTCGCCAACTCCATCGGCATCTACGCCGGCACGATCACCGCTGTCACGCCCGGCTTTTCTTCAAACGTGCCGAGCGAGCTGCTCACCGTCAAGGTCGAGGACACGCTCCGCGCAGCCGTTGACCAGCCGGTCCCGCTCACCGATCTCCAGCTCTTCTATGGAGTGGCTCACTTCCGTATCGGCTCCTACATTTTTTGCGGCCTGTCGAGCAGCGGCTGGGGCGAACCACAGGTCGGCGATCAGGTCCTGGTCTTCGTCTATCGCTGGGTCAGACAAGGCCAATCCTTCGTTGATCCGGTAGAGAACCAGCTCGTTTTCGGCACCAAGAAAGGGCTCTACATTCCCGTCCCGGTACGGCGCGATGAACGACTTCATGTCAACAAATTCGGCGCCGTGGTGGATGCGGTCCGGCAGGCGGTCCGGCAGCGGCAAGCAGTGCCAGGTCCCGCGGGGGAACGCCCGTGATCACCGCGAGACTGGCCCTGCTTGCGGCCCTCATCTTCTCGATCCTGGCAACGCCGGCGGCCATCGCCGGGCCGTGCGCACAGCCTGGGATCCAAGTGCCGGTAGTCACCGGCACCGGCGAGCTCGACCTTGACGGCTCGACGGTCGATGCCGGCACCATGGGAAAGGCGATCGGCGACTGGCAGTCCTCCTGTACCCAATACGGAACGGGGTTCCCGACGCTGGTGCCCAACGGCAAGGGTGGATTTCCCGTAGCGGTCACCCTTCATCCGGGGCCTTCTTCGATCAAGGGCGGAAGGTGCGGGATAACCGCGGTCAAGTACCAAGGCGGCAAGATCGTCAGCGCCACGATCGATGTTTGGACACAGCAGGCGAATGGCTCCCCGTGCAGCCCCGCCTACGACAATCTCGCCCACGAGATCGGCCATCTGCTGGGCGAGGCAGATGCGCCAGCCGGTTGCAATGGCCACATCATGGGAGCCCCAGCGTTCGCCGGTAGTCCTCGAACGGTGTTTCCTGACGACTGTAGCGATGTCGATTCGCTCTGGATGACGCCAAAAGAGCAAGCTCCGCCGCCGCCGCCAAATCAGTGCCCGCCAGACTGCATTTGCCCACCAACCTGTCAGAGCGGCTGCGACGCCAATGGCGTATGTCAGGACAGCCCCTGCTTGACGGACCCCACGGCGCCGGGATGCGGCGGCGAAGGCGGCGGGACTGGCGGTGGCGGCGGCGGCGTCTGCGACCCGGACAATCCGTGCGACGACGGCGGTGGCGGCGGCATCATCGTGCCGCCACCGTCCCCGCCACCCCCGCGGCACCCTGGAGCAGGGATGATCCGCACCCGGCTCTCCGTCGGGTGCAAGGCTGCGTCGGTATTCCCGGCCAGCGCCGGTTGTTTGAATGCGCGCCTAACTTCGGCTTTTTCGCGCCAACTGGCTGGAAGCGTCTAAGCTGTCGACGCTTGTTCCGCGAGGGCTCTTTACGACAGCTTGCCCAGGGAGTCGAGCAGGCGAGCCTGGCGGAGGCGGTTGACGGTGGCCAGGATGCCGCCGGCCAACACCACGTAGAGGCCTCCCCATACCAGCGAGATGAGCGGCTTGCGGGTCACGTCGAGCGCCAGGCGACCCGGGTTGGCGACGCCGCCGAGGTCGAGCAGCACCTTGCCGTTGCTGGCGTTGATGCCCTCGATCATCACCGCGCCGCCGCCGGGCAGGCGCAGCGGCGGCGTGTCGACCCGACCGTCGGCCGGGTCGAGGCGGTAGAGCGGCCGCACGCTGTCGGTGCGGCCGTTGCGCGTCACCTCGAGCACCGCGCCGACGGTGACGGTGCGGCCGGCCGCCATCTGCACCAGGGCGTTGCCCTCGGCCTGCAGGTCGAAACGCACGAATCGCACCCGCGTCGGGCCGACGGTGCCGCTCTCGCCCTGCGCCAGCTCGAGGTGCGGCTGGCCGGGGTCGTACTCGAGCGGCGACACGTAGAGGTCCATCAGCGCGAAGTTGCGGATGTCGGGGTTGACCATCAGCTGTTTGGTGCGGCTGTTGACGAAGAACTTCGGATAGACCCGGAAGCGCTCGCCGTGGCGCGCCACCTCGACCTCCATGCGCTCCTTCTCGCGCCCGCGGCGCGGGATGAAGCGGTTGAAGGTCAGGGTCATGTCGCCCACCTGCTGCGGCACCCCCTGGATCAGCGTCACCTTGGCGCTGCGGTCATAGCCCGACGAGGCGAGGATGCCGAGCAGGATGATGCCGACGCCGACGTGCGCCAGGTAGCCGCCGGCGCCGGCGAGCCCGCCGGCCCGCGCCTTCTCGATCGTCTTCTGCAGGTTGCTGGCGAGCGTCATGGCGGCCAGGAAGGCGAACAGCAGGTGGAGCGGCTGGTCGACCCGCCAGATGGCCGCGCCGACCGCCACCGCCAACCCGAAGAGGCCGGGCCACAACAGCTTGCGGCCGATGACGGCGGGAGGCGTGCCGCGCCAGGTGAGGTAGGGCACCAGGGCGAGCAGGCAGGCGACCAGCAGCGCGATCGGCAGGTTGACCCGGTTGTAGAAGGACGGGCCGACCTGGCCGGGGCTGGCCATGAAGCGGGTCAGCAGCGGCGCCGAGGTGCCGGCGAGGATCACCAGCGCGGAGGTGAGCAGGGTGATGGTGGCGAGCACCATGAAGGTGCCGCGCGACAGCGGCGGGTCCTCGTTGGGCCGGGTCGGCACCTGGCGCAGGCGGGTCGCCAGCAGGTAGCCGGCGAGCAGCAGGAAGGCGCCCAGGATGCCGACCAGCCAGCCGGAGAGACCCAGGTCGACGAAGCTGTGCACCGAGAAGTCGGCGAGCACGCCGGAGCGGGTGAGGAAGGTGCCGTAGAGCACCGACATGAACACCAGGGTGGCGAGCACGAAGTTGGCGCGCCGGTAGCGGCCGCGGGTGCGCTCGAGGTGCAGGCCGTGGATCAGCACGGTGCCGAACAGCCAGGGGATGAAGGAGGCGTTCTCGACCGGGTCCCAACCCCAATAGCCGCCCCAGCCAAGGGTCTTGTAGGCCCAGTAGCCGCCCATCAGGATGGCGGTGCCGAGCACCAGGAAGCCGCCCAGCGCCCAGGGGTAGGCGCGCGCCGCCCAGCCGTCGAAGCGCCGGGTCCACAGCGCCGCCATGGCGAAGGAGAAGGGCACCGCCGAGAGGGCGAAGCCGATGAACATGATCGGCGGATGGATGACCATCCAGTCGTCCTGCAGCAGCGGGTTGAGGCCCTGGCCGTCGAGCGGCGCATCCAGCCGCATCGCGAACGGGCTCTGGCGCACCAGGATGAAGACCAGGCCGAGCAGGGTGAGGAGGTAGACGCCCATCACCGCCGGCTCGGACTTGCCGGCGGAGCGCTGCACCAGCAGGCCGATCAGCGAGCCCCAGAGCAGCCAGATCATGAAGCTGCCCTGCTGGCCGGCCCAGAAGGCGGCGAACTGGTAGTGCATGGGCAGGTCGAGGCCCGAGTAGCGGAAGACGTAGTCGATGCGGAAGTCGCGCAGCGACAGCACCAGGATGAGCAGCAGCGCCGCCAGGCCCACCGCGGAAGCGAAGAAGACGTAGGAGCGGCGGGCGAAGGGCAGCGCCGTCGCGTCGCCGCGCAGCACCATGGAGTAGCCCCACAGGCAGGACAGCGCGAACGCCAGGGCGCACCAGAGCGCCAGGGCGCCCGGCAGGTAGAGGTGGGTCACGTAATCCAAGGCTCTGGTCTCCCTTCACCGGGCCGGCGGGTGGCGGCCGGCGGCTGGCGGCCGGCCGCCGGCGGCTGGCGGCTGGCGGACGGTGGTCGCGATGCTCTCAGCTGTAGGTCTTCTCGATCTCGGCGCCCTGGTATTTGCTGGGGCACTTGACCAGCAGCTTGCTGGCCGCGAACTCCTTGGCCCGCGCGTCGTAGCGGCCAATGGCGACGATGCTGATGGCATCCTCGAAGTTGGCCGGGCGCAGACCGTGGTAGCGCACCCGCACCAGGTCCTGCGTCTTGGGGTCGCGCAGGGTGAAGAGCAGCGAGCCGTTGGCATGCTCGTAGGCGGCGGAGCCCTTCTGCAGCGCCCCGGCCACCTGCACCACCCGGTTGGCGTCGCGCGCCTCCTGGTAGTTGACGTAGGGCGTCAGGGTGTCGCGGAAGGAGGCCAGCGAAAAGACGGCGAAGGCCAGCAGCACCAGGGTGCCGAGAAGATAGAGGCGGCGGTTCATCGGATGGTTTCCTCGCCGGTGGCGGTTCGGGATGGGGTGGGGGAGGTGGCGGAGGAGGAGGAGGCGGCGGCGGCGAAGGTGGCGGCGGCGGCGAAGGCGGCGGTGGGCGCGGCGCTCTCCAGGGGGAGGGACTCGAGCTCCCGCAGCTTGCCGTCCAGGCGGCGGAGATAGAGGAACAACCCGGTCCAGATGATCAGGTTCACCACCATCACCCATTGGATGCCGCCGCTCACCTGCATGTGTCGCGTCTCCCTTTACTCTCTCTCTTTACTCTGTTGACTCTCTTTACTCTGTACTAGCTACTGGTGCGCGCGAGGCGGCGGCCGGGGCAAGTGCGGCGCGCGGCGCGGCGGCGAGCGCCCGGTCGGCGAGCGCCAGGAGGCCGCTGCGCAGGCGGTGCAGCCAGAAGAACAGGGCGGTGAAGCCGGCGCCGCTCGCCAGCAGGACCTGCAGCATGCGCGATTCCATCTCGACGCGGCCGCTGGCGTTGATCACCGGCTCGGGGTGCAGCGAGAAGGTGATGCGCGGCACCACGAAGAAGAAGAACGGCGTCACCGCGAGGCCGAGCGCGGCGTAGGCGGCCGCCAGGCGGGCCCGCTTCTCGGCGTCCTCCACCGCGTCGCGCAGCGCCAGGTAGGCGCCGTTGAAGATCAGGGCCATGACGATCGAGGTCTGGCGCGGGTCCCAATTCCACCAAGAGCCCCACATGATCCGCGACCAGATGGCGCCGGTGACGGTCGCCAGCACGCCGAACAGCAGGCCGAGCTCGATCGCCGCCCGCGCCGCGCGGTCGTGGCGCGGATCGCGGAGGCCGTCCGGCCGGCGGGCGCCGAACAGGTAGCGCAGGCTGTAGACGCCGGCGGTGACGAAGGCGGTGAACGCCGCCCAGGCCATCGGCACGTGGAAGAACAGGATGCGGCTGGACTGGCCGATGAACCTGGCGGCCAGCGGCGCGTAGTCGAAGGCGCCGACGATGACGGCGGCGATCCACAGCCAGAGCAGCCAGGTGAAGGCGGTCCTTTTCATGGATTCCAGACGACCGGGAACAGCATCAGGCCCGCGGTGGTGACGGCTCCATCATAAAGGATCAGCTGGATCAGCGCCATACCCGGCGGGCCGCCGCCGAAGGCGCCGCGGGTCAGCTCGACCGACAGCAGGAGAAGCGGCAGCAGCACCGGGAACGATAGCACCGCGAACAGCGTGCCCTTGCCGCGGGCCTGGGCGATGATCGCCGCCACCAGGGTGCTGCCGGCCGCCAGCCCGAAGCCGCCGGCCGCCAGGGTGGCGGCGAGCAGGCCGGGCCGCGCCACCTCGAGGTTCATCACCGCCAGGAAGAGCGGCCCGACCAGCGCCTCCAGGCCGGCCAGCAGGGTGAGGGCGTAGGCGAGCTTGCCGCAGAACAGCGCCGACGGCGTCGCCGCCAGGCGCAGGGCGGTGGCGGTCTGGGTCTCTTCCTCGTGGACGAAGGAGCGCGGCAGGCCGGCGGCGGCGGCGAAGAGCAGGATCAGCCAGAGCAGCACCGGCAGCGTCTCGCCGCTCTGGCCGCGCACGGCGCCCAGCGGACCGAGGCCGGCGCTGACCACCACCAGGGTGTTGATGGCGAACAGCGCGAGGGTGTTGAGGGCGTAGCGGGTGCGCAGCTCGCACCGCCACTCCTTGGCGAACACCGCCGCCGCTTCACGCGTCCAGGTCGAGGCTGGCCGCGACATGGCCGATCTCCAGCGGCACGGGGTTGGCGACGACCGCCAGGCCGGGGGCGGCGATGCCGGTGGGGGCGATGCCGGGGGTGGT
>DATGHG010000400.1:0-2569 GCA_035308185.1 Thermoanaerobaculia bacterium
ATCTGACGGAGCGTCCTTAAACCGGAGCTCTGTCAGTGGAGCGGCCGGGTCGCCCTTTGGGGCGGCCCGGCTCGCCCTGTCCCAGGCGGACGGCATCACCTTGAGACTGGGTGGGCCCTTCCGGGTTCACGGCGCCCGTCGAGCCGTGCGCCGGACCGTGCCCCGTCACGTAAATGCCATTGACAACCCATTGCTTGTGAGGCGACTGAGATGAACCAGGACCCCGCGGAGGTGGTGAGTGCCGCGGCGGTGAGCGATGGGGCGGGAGCCTCGTCGGAGCCACTGTTGCGGCTGCGGGGGATCGACAAGCACTTCGGTGCGGTCCAGGCGCTCTATCAGGTCAACCTCGACCTCCCCGCCGGCCAGGTCACCGGGCTCTGCGGCGACAACGGCGCCGGCAAGTCGGTGCTCACCCGCTGCATCGCCGGCGTTCATCAGATCGACCACGGGCAGATCTTCTTCGAGGGCCGGCCGGTGCACATCCGCACCACCCGCGACGCTGCCGGCCTCGGCATCGAGACGGTCTACCAGGACCTCGCCCTCGCCGACAACCTCGACATCGTCCAGAACATGTTCCTGGGCCGCGAACGGCTCCGCCGGGGTCTCCTCGACGAGGATTCCATGGAGCGGGCGGCGGGGGAGACTCTCAGCAGCCTGCGCGTCACCACGGTCCGTTCCATCCGCCAGCCGGTGGCCTCGCTCTCCGGTGGGCAGCGCCAGTCGGTGGCCGTCGCCAAGGCGGTGATGTGGAACTCCAAGGTGGTCCTCCTCGACGAGCCCACCGCAGCCCTGGGCGTGGTCCAGACCGCCATGGTCCTCGACCTGGTCCGCCGCCTCCGTGACCGGGGGCTGGCGGTGATGGTCATCTCCCACAACCTCAACGACGTCTTCCAGGTGGCCGACCGGATCGCCGTCCTCCACCTCGGACGGATGGTCGCCGAGGGGCCGGCGAGCGGCTTCGACCGCCAGAGCGTGATCGAGTACATGACCACCGGCGGCTCGAAAGAGCGGCCCTACGCGCCTGCAGCTGCTGCCGGAGGGAGTGTCTGAGCCATGGCTGGGAGAGAGAACGACACGAGCGTCGCCGCCACGGCCGAGCCCACGCCGACTGGGCCTGCCGTCGACCTGACCGCGGCCAAAGGCGGGGCGGCCGACGCCGATGTTCCCCCGGAGCTCCTCGCCCAGTCCCTGGGCCAGTATCTCCGCGCCTGGCTGCAGCGCATCCGCAGCGGCGACAGCGGCGTCCTCCCCGTCCTCTTCGGCATCGTCATCGTCGCGATCGTCTTCGAGATCATCACCCCGGAGAACGCCTATCTCCGACCCAGCAACCTCGTGTACATCTTCGGGCTGAGCACGGTGTACATGGTGCTGGCGACAGCCGAGATCGCAGTGCTGCTCTTGGGCGAGATCGACCTCTCCATCGGGTCTGTGGCGCTGCTCGGCGGCACGATCGCTTTCAAGCTGGTGGCGCAGGACCCGGGGCCCGCCTGGCCGTGGTGGCTGGCGATCCTTGTCTCGCTCCTCTGCTGCGGGTTCATCGGCGCGATCCAGGGAACCCTGGCCGCCCGCCTCAAGATCCCGTCGTTCATCGTGACGCTCGCAGGGTTTCTGCTCTTCCAGGGCATCATCATCATCATCCTGGGCGGCGCGGACGGCACACTCACGGTCAGCTCCCTGGTGCCCAACCAGGCCGTTATCTTCAATCTCGTCCAGGGTGTGATCAATCCCACGGCCAGCTGGGTCGTTCTCGCGGTCCTGGTCGTGATTGCGGCAGCAGTGCTCGTCAGCCGAGCGGCAGCACGCCGCCGTGCGGGGCTGGCAGCGCCGCCCCTTGCGCTGATCGTGATTCGCATCGTCCTCGTCGCAGCCCTCGGCGCCGGCGTTGTCGCCATCTGTGGCGCAAACCTTCCGTCGGGCGTGCCCGAGGTTATCCCGATCGTGGTGGGCATCGTCGGTTTCTGGACCCTGCTCCTCATGCGAACCCAGTTCGGCCGGTACATCTACGCGATTGGTGGTAACCCCGAGGCGGCTCGCCGCGCGGGCGTCAACCTCGCCCTGGTGCGCACCGGTGCGTTCGCGTTGTGCTCGGCGACCGCGGGGTTTGGCGGGATTCTCCTCGGGTCGTTCTTCTACGGCCAGTACAGCACCAATGACGCCGACCCCGGCCAGCTCATTCTCTACTCGGTGGCGGCGGCCGTCATCGGCGGCACCAGCCTCTTCGGCGGGCGCGGCAAGCCGCTCCATGGGCTCCTTGGCGGCCTCCTCATCGGCGGGATCGCCTACGGGGTTTCCCTCCTCTCCCTCGGGGAGCTGTCGACGCCGCTCGAGTACATCCTCCCGGGCGCCGTGCTGCTGATCGCGGTGCTGGTCGACGTGTCCTCCCGCCGTGGAGCCCGGACGGGGAGCGTGGCCCGTGTCTGAGCAGCCGCCGATGAGCACGGCACCCTCGGCGGGAGCGAATCCCGGATCGGCGGGAGCCTCGTCGGAGCCACTGTTGCGGCTGCGGGGGATCGACAAGCACTTCGGTGCGGTCCAGGCGCTCTATCAGGTCAACCTCGACCTCCCCGCC
>DATGHG010000401.1:0-2373 GCA_035308185.1 Thermoanaerobaculia bacterium
ACGGTCCGACCACTCCTGGAGCTCTTCGAGACTGTCCCACTCCCGGAAACCGGGATCGAGCCAGACGCGATGGTCACGAATCCGGCGTTCGATCTTGCCCTTGGCTTCAGGCGCCCGCGGCGGGCACAAGTCGATATGGAATGCGTTTTCCGCTCGAAGGCGACCACTGATTCCAATCGAAGGCGACCACTGATTCCGACGGAAGGCGACCACCCGTTCCAGCCTGAAGGCGACCACCCTTTAGGCTGGGAGTGGATAGGTGGTCGCGATCGCCCGGGAGGGTGGTCGCCTTCGATTGGAATCCTCTCCGAAGACAGCGTTGATGACGTGCGGAGGCTCCGTACCTCTGGCATCCTCGTCCTCGATCGACGACTGGGGGTGAGATGCCGGCACGGAGAGTGAGCGTGAGGAAGATCCGAGAGATGCTGCGATTGCTGTGGCAGTGCGGTCTGAGCCAGCGACAGGTGGCCGGTTGCTGCGGGGCCGGCAAGACGACGGTGGTGCAATGCGAAGCGCGAGCCCGCAGGAGTGGGTTGGACTGGCCTACGGCGGCGGCGCTGAGCGACGAGGAGCTGGAGCGGCGGCTGTACCCACCGCCCGAGGTGGTGGCGGCGACGCAGCGGCCGTCCGTGGACTGGGCAGTGGTGCACACCGAGCTCAAGCGCAAAGGGGTGACGCTGTACCTGCTCTGGCAGGAGTACCAGGCCAGGGAGCTCCGCGGTTATCGCTACAGCCGCTACTGCGAGCTGTACCGAATGTGGCGGGGCCGCGCGGACCTGTCGATGCGGCAGGTGCATCGGGCCGGAGAGAAGCTCTTCGTCGACTACAGCGGTGCGACGGTGCCGGTGGTCGACGCTGGTACTGGCGAGGTGCGCGAGGCGCAGATCTTCGTGGCGGTGTGGGGAGCGAGCAATTTCACCTTTGCCGAGGCGACGTGGAGCCAGGGGCTGACGGATTGGATCGGCTCGCATGTGCGGGCCTTTGAATTCGGCGGTGGCGTGACCGAGATGGTGGTCCCGGACAACCTGAAGGCGGGGGTCACCCGGCCGTGCCGATACGAGCCGGAGCTGAACCCGACTTACTACGACCTGGCGGTGCATTACGGGGTGGCGGTGATGCCAGCGCGAGTCCGCAGGCCCCGCGACAAGGCCAAGGTCGAGGTGGGCGTACAGATCGTCGAGCGGTGGATCTTGGCGCGGCTGCGGCACCGGACCTTCTTTTCCCTCGGCGAGCTCAATCAGGCGATTCGCGAGCTGCTGAGTCCGTTGAACGAGCGTCCGTTTCGCAAGCTTGAGGGCTCGCGTCGGTCGCTGTTCGAGAACTTGGAGAGGCCGGCTCTGCGACCGCTGCCTGCCGAGCGTTTCGCCTACGCCGAGTGGCAGAAGGTGCGGGTCCACGTCGACTACCATTTCGAGGTCGACGGCCACTATTACAGCGTGCCGTACCAGCTGGTGAGCCAAGAGCTGGACGCGCGGGTGACTGCCAAGACGGTGGAATGCTTTGCCAAGAGCAAGCGGGTGGCGAGTCACCTGCGCAGCTTTCGCCGGGGAGCGCACACGACACAGCCCGAGCACATGCCGCGGCCGCATCGGGAGTACGCGGAGTGGACGCCCGAGCGGCTGGTGCGGTGGGCTCAGCAGACGGGGCCGGCGGTGGCCGGCCTGATCGAGCTGGTGATGGCGACGCGTGTGCACCCGCAGCATGGCTTCCGCTCGTGCTTGGGAATTCTGCGCCTTGGACAGCGCTACGGCGGCGAGCGGCTGGAAGCGGCGTGCCGGCGCGCGCTGGAGGTCGGAGCCGCCTCGTACCGCAGCGTGCGCTCGATTCTCGAGTCGGGGCTCGATCAGCATCGGGATCCGGGCGCCGAGCCGGCGCCAGCGCGGCCGCTCGTCCATGAGAACCTGCGAGGGGCTTCGTACTATGGCGGGCAGGAGAAGCCATGCTGACCCATCCGACGCTGGACAAGCTCCTGGCGCTGCGGCTGACCGGTATGGTCAAGGGCTTCGAGGAGCAGCTGCAGCGCCACGCCGGCCGGGTGATCTTCGACCTGGCGGTCGCCGTCACCCAGGAGAACGGCACGACCCCGCAGGACGCCTCGGTCACCCGCGCCGAGCTGCGCGCCGTTGCCGCCGATCTCCGCTACACCGGCGGCTACCTGCGCAACGTCATCGCGCAATCCGCTATGGACTGCGATCTCGAACCCGACGACGACGAGCTGGCCCGCTTCGCCGGCAAGCTCGCCGGCCGCGTCGGCGCCTTGGTCGAGAAGATCGAGCGGAGGCTGTCATGAACGACCAGCCAAAGAAGCGGCCCCGAAGGAAGCGGGACCCCGAGGAGTCGCAGATTGTCGGCCTGGCGCTCGTGCAGCTGCGC
>DATGHG010000402.1:0-17811 GCA_035308185.1 Thermoanaerobaculia bacterium
CCCGGCTCAGCGATAGATCTCGAGGCCGCCGCGGCGGAACTCGTCGGACTTCTCCGCCAGACCGGCGGCAACCGCCTCGGCCTCGGCGAGTTGCTGCTCGGCGGCGTAGGCGCGGACGTCCTCGGTGATTTTCATCGAGCAGAAGTGCGGGCCGCACATCGAGCAGAAGTGGGCGACCTTGGCGGCCTCGGCGGGCAGGGTCTCGTCGTGGAAGGCGCGGGCGGTGTCGGGATCCAGGGAGAGGTTGAACTGGTCCTCCCAGCGGAACTCGAAGCGCGCCTTGGACAAGGCGTTGTCGCGCGCCTGGGCGCCGGGGTGCCCCTTGCCGAGATCGGCGGCGTGGGCGGCGATCTTGTAGGCGATGACGCCGGCCTTGACGTCGTCGCGGTCGGGCAGGCCCAGGTGCTCCTTCGGCGTGACGTAGCACAGCATCGCGCAACCGTACCAGCCGATCATCGCCGCGCCGATCGCCGAGGTGATGTGATCGTAGCCGGGGGCGATGTCGGTGGTGAGCGGGCCCAGGGTGTAGAAGGGCGCCTCGCCGCAGGTGGCGAGCTGCTTTTCCATGTTCACCTGGATGAGCTGCATCGGGACGTGGCCGGGGCCTTCGATCATCGTCTGCACGTCGTGCCGCCAGGCGATCCTGGTCAGCTCGCCCAGGGTGTCGAGCTCGGCGAACTGGGCCGCGTCGTTGGCGTCGGCGATCGAGCCGGGCCGCAAACCGTCCCCCAGGCTGAAGCTGACGTCGTAGGCCCGCATGATCTCGCAGATCTCCTCGAAGTGCTGGTGGGCGAAGTTCTCCCGGTGATGCGCCAGGCACCACTTGGCGTGGATCGAGCCGCCGCGGGAGACGATGCCGGTCAGGCGGCCGGCGGTGAGCGGCACGTAGCGCAGCAGCACGCCGGCGTGGATGGTGAAGTAGTCCACCCCCTGCTCGGCCTGCTCGATCAGGGTGTCGCGATAGATCTCCCAGGTCAGGTCCTCGGCCTTGCCGCCGACCTTTTCGAGCGCCTGGTAGATCGGCACCGTGCCGATCGGCACCGGCGCGTTGCGCAGGATCCACTCGCGGGTCTCGTGGATGTGCTTGCCGGTGGACAGGTCCATCACCGTGTCGGCGCCCCAGCGGATGGCCCAGGTCATCTTCTCCACCTCCTCGTCGATCGACGAGGCGACGGCGGAGTTGCCGATGTTGGCGTTGATCTTGACCAGGAAGTTGCGGCCGATGATCATCGGCTCGCTCTCCGGGTGGTTGACGTTGGCCGGGATGATCGCGCGGCCGCGCGCCACCTCGTCGCGCACGAACTCCGGCGTCATCCGCTCCGGGACCGCGGCGCCCCACGACTGGCCCGGGTGGCGGGCGACGCCGCCGGCGGCCGGAGCCGGGAAGCGGCCGGCCGGGCCGGCGGCGCCGCCGGCCCGTTCGTCCGGGCGGGCCAGGGCGAGCGCCTGGTTCTCGCGGATGGCGATGAACTCCATCTCCGGCGTGACGATGCCGCGCCGGGCGTAGTGCAGCTGCGTCACGTTGGCGCCGGGGCGGGCGCGCAGCGGCCGGCGCGGGTTGGCGAAGCGCAGCCCGTCGAGGCGCGGGTCGGCGGCGCGCCGGCGCCCGTACTCGGACGACACGGTGCTCAGCTCGACGACGTCGCCGCGCTCGAGGATCCAGGGCCGCCGCAGCGGCGCCAACCCGCCGCGCACGTCGATCGCCGCCGCCGGATCGGTGTAGGGCCCCGAGGTGTCGTAGACCAGCAGCGGCGGGTTCGCGACCGTCGGATCAGCGGCTCCGGCTCCCACCCCGGCGGTTCCGGCTCCGACGCCGGCGGTTCCGGCTCCGGGTCCGGTCCCCGCGCCCGTGGTGCCGGCGCCGGCCGGCGCCGGACGATGGAGGCGGGTCGGCGACAGCGCGATCTCGCGCATCGGCACCCGCAGGTCGGGCCGCGTCCCGGTGACGTAGACCTTGCGCGAGGCCGGAAACGACTCTGCCCCGGGCTGAACCGGATCGATCATTCTGAAGTCTCCTCTCTCCTGCGCGCCGCAATGCTGCAAGCCGGCCACAAGCCGGCGGCAAGCCGGCTGCAAGCCCGCGGCAAGCCGGCGGCAGGCCAGCGGCACGGCGAGTCGCGCTCCACCGGCGGCGGGACGCGTGCGACGAGCGCGGCAGGAAGGTTGCGGGATGCAGCTTCGGCTTGGCGGGCATCGCTTCCCTACGCTGGCATTACCCAGGTCAGGTGGTGAGGGTTGCCCGCGCCGCGGCGGCGGGCTCTCAGCCTTGCGGCTCCCCTAGCTGTGGCAAGCCATCCTACCGCGGTTCCGGCTCCCGCCGGCGATCGCTCCACCACCCCCAGAGCACGAACAGCCAGAGGCTGAGCCCGCCATACCCCAGGATCCGGGGGTCGGGCGGCGGCGGGCCGAAGACGGCGGCGACCCAGAACGCCGGCAGCGCCAGCAGCAGCAGCCAGGTGCCATAGCGGCCGGCCGCGCCTGCCTCCGGGCGCGGGCGCGTCCGGCGCAGGTACAGCGCCGCGCCGCCGGCATAGAGCGCCATTTCGAGCGGCAGCTCGACCGCCGGCAGGTTCCAGAGGCCGAGGCCGACGTAGGGACCATGCGGCAGCAGCCCCAGGTCGGGGCGATGGACCAGCAGGTCGAGCACCCAGTGGCTCAGCACGCCGAGGCCCAGCAGGGACGCCAGCCGCCATCTCGCCGCCGGCTGCAACAGTCCGTAGAGCGCCGCGAAGGCGACCGACCAGGCGAGGGCGCCGGCCAGGCTGTGGGTGATCGGGTAGTCGTAGAAATCGAGCGGCGTCAGCCGGGTGATGCCGGGAGCGACGCGGACGTGCTCCCAGCCCAGCAGCAGGAAGATCGGCCACAGCAGATCGAGCAGCTGCACGGCGGCGAACCAGGTGCCGAGCGACACCCGCGGCACCGCCGCCTTCCCCGCCAGGCCAAGGCCGAAATGTCCGATGAACATCGGGCGCCTCCCGCATCGCAACCCGTCGGCGACCCGGCGGCCGCCCGGCTTGGCGCGCAACATACCACCACGCCTGCCAGGACGTCGCGGTGGTACATTCGGCCGCCGGAGGGAATCCTGCAATGGCACGAACGCGCTCCGCGCCGCGGCTCATCCAGCTGGTCACGACCTCGACGCTGACCGTCGCCGCCGCGGCTGTCGCGACGCTGGCGCTGACGCTCGCCGCAACTGCCGCGGCGCCTCCGCCCGCCAGCCCAGGCTCCGCCGGCACGCCGGCCACGACCGCCGGTCCGCCGGCCACGACCGCCGGCACGCCGGCCACGACCACCGGCACGCCGGCCACGACCACCGGCACGCCGGGCATGACTGCCGGGCCGCCGTCGCCGGCCGCCGGGCCGCCGGTGCCCCGCGAGTGGCTCACGCCGGCCGAGGCGGCCGGCTTCGAGGCCACCCCGGACTATGCGGACACCATGGCCTTCCTGCGCCGCCTCGGCGAGCGCCTGCCCGAGATGCGGATCGAGAGCTTCGGCCGCTCGGCCGCCGGCCGGCCGCTGCCGCTGGTCATCGTCTCGCGCGAGCGGGCGTTCACCGCCGCGGCCGCCCGCCGCCTCGCCAAGCCCGTCGTGCTGATCCAGAACGGCATCCACCCCGGCGAGATCGACGGCAAGGACGCCTGCCTGATGATCCTGCGCGACCTGGCCCTCGGCCGCCGCCGCGAGCTGCTTGACGACGCCACGCTGCTGATCGTGCCGATCTACAACGTCGACGGCCACGAGCGCAGCTCGCGCTTCAACCGCCCCAACCAGGACGGACCACACCAAGGCATGGGCTTCCGCACCACCGCCGCCGGCCTCGACCTCAACCGCGACTACGTCAAGGTGGTCTCGCCCGAGGCGCAGTCCCTGGTCCAGCTGGTGGCGGCCTGGCGGCCCGACCTGATCGTCGACAACCACGTCACCGACGGCGTCGAGCACGACTGGGTGCTGACCTGGTTCTGGGCCGAGGCGCCGCAGCTGCCGGCGCCGGTCGACGCCTGGATGCGTACCCACATGCCCGCCGCGCTGGCCGCCACCGCGCGGGCGGGACATGCCAACGGCCCCTACGTCGACCTCAAGGACGGCACCGACCCGGCCAAGGGCTTCAGCTCCTGGGTCGGCGAGCCGCGCTTTTCGAGCGGCTACTTTCCGCTGCGCAACCGCCCGGCGGTGCTGGTCGAGACCCTGTCCTACAAGCCCTACGCCGACCGCGTCCTGGCCACCCGCGACTTCCTGCTGGCGCTGCTCGCCGAGGTCGGCCGCGACGCCGCCGGCCTGCGCGGCGCGGTGGCCGCCGCGGACGCCGCCACGGTGGCGGCCGGCGGCCCGCACGCTCCGCCCTCGCAGATGGTGGTGAACTTCGAGGAGAGCCCCGAAGCCGACCGCATCCGCTTGCCCCTCTACGCCACCACGCTCGAAACCTCGCAGGTGACCGGCGGCCCGCTGCTGCGCTACCAGGTGGGCGAGGTGCGGCCGATCGAGGTGCCCTGGTACCACGGCTCGCGTGCGGTCCTCAGCCTGCCCCGCCCCCGCGGCTACCTGGTGATGCCCGGCTGGCCGCAGATCGAGCAGCGCCTGCGGGTTCAGGGCCTGCGCGTCGAACAGCTCGCCGAGGCGGCGGAGGTCGAGGTCGAGACGATGCGGCTCGGACCGCCCCAGCTGGCCGGCGCCTCCTACCAGGGGTTGATCCACGCCGGCGCCGAGGTGACCCGCCGCAGCGAACGGCGCCACCTTCCGGCCGGCACCCTGTGGGTGCCCGCCGACCAGCCCGACTTCGCCGTCGCCGCGCAGCTGCTCGAGCCCGAGGCCGGCGACTCGCTGCTCTCCTGGGGGCTGCTGTCGACCGTCTGGGAGCGCAAGGAGTTCATCTCGCCCTGGGTGCTCGAGGACCAGGCGGCCCGGCTGCTGCGCGACCCCCAGGTCGCCGCCGAATGGCGGCAGGCGCTGGCCGACCCCAAGCTCGCCGGCGATCGCCAGGCGCGCTATCTCTGGTGGTTCCGCCACACTCCCTACTGGGACGAGACGGTCGGCCTGATGCCCTGCTTCCGGCTGCTCACGGCGCCGGCGTTCAAGACCCGTCCTGTGACTCCCTGACCGCCGCCGGGGACTCCTCTAGGCGCTGCCGCAGCGGCCCGGGGATCGGGATCGGCTGGATCCCGCCGGGGGCGTCGAGCACCGCGTAGACGGTGGTGGTGCGGCCCAGCGCCACCGGCGTGCCGTCCCGCGACAGGGCGAAGCCGAAGGTCAGCGAGGTGCGTCCCACCCGCACCATCCGCACGTGGATGTCCAGCTCGTCGCCGAAGCGCACCGGCGACAGGAACTCGCACGACGAGGCGACGCGCGGCCAGCCGACCAGGCTCCCGTCGGCCTGCCGCTCGGCGCCCGGATCCCAGCCGAGCGCCCGCAGCAGCTCGTGCTCGGCGATCTCCATGAAGACGAAGAAGCGCGCGAAATGGGCGATGCCGCCGGCATCGGTGTCGGAGAACTCGATCCTGCGCCGCGTCCGGTATTCGTGCATCTCGCGCCCTGATCCGTGCAGCATAATATCGCCCCATGCGTGGAGCGCGGCCGCCTCGAACCACCGCGCCGCGGCCGGCGGCGGGCGCCGCCGTTGCCGTGCGGCGCCGCCCTCCCGGCCGGTTGCTGGACGCGGCGGCGATCGGCTTGCTGGTCTTGTTCCTGGCGGCGGCGTTGCCGAGCGGGCTGTGGCACGCCTGCAACCAGATCGGCCACGCCGTCGACACCAGCGAGTCGCGCGAGGACGCGCGCGCCCGCGTCTACGGCGAGGACTACAGCCGCGCCATCGACCGCATCCGCGCCGCGCTGCCGCCCGGCGAGGGCTACATCCTGGTCGAAGGCGGCAGACCCGGGTCCGGCGGCGTCTACTGGGTGCGCTACGACCTGGCGCCGCGGCCCGCCGCCAACGTCGGCCCGCTCGCGGACCTCACCAGCGGTGCCCAGCTGCGCCGCCGGCTCAGCGCCAACCTGCGGCACGTGGTGGTGGCCTTCGACACCCGCAAGCCGCCGCGGCTCTACGAGCGTTACCAGTTCGTCGAGGAGATCGAGCGGCGCGCCCGCAAGGGCCCCGGGTGACCGGCGAGCTGGCCGGCGGCCTGGGCGCGGTCGCCCTGTTCGCCGTCCCCGGCTACGGCCTGACCGAGCTGTTCCCTACTCTGCGCCGCCTGCGGCCGCCGCTGCGGTTGGCCTACGGCTACCTGCTGGGCGTGGCCGCGGTGGCGGGCGCCCTGTTCGCCCTTTCCCACGTCGCCGGCGTGCCGCTGCGGCCGCCGGCGGTGTGGGCGAGCGTGGGGGCGCCGGCGCTTGCCGGCTTGGCGGCCGGCCTCTGGCGCCGCCACCGGCGCCGTGCAGCGAGGGCACCGAGCCCCACGAGCGCGCGCCGCGCCGCGCCGCGCGGCAGCCGGTTCGGCCGGCTGGTGCCGGCGGCCTGCGCCCTGGCGGCGGCGACGATCTGCCTGGGCGTCTTCGCCGAGGCGCTGATCAACCCGCCGCACGATTGGGACGGCCGCATGACCTGGTGCGCCCAGGCCCGCTACATCCGTGCCGCGGGCACCGTGGACGCGCCGGTGCTGCGCGAGGTGAGCTGGGACATCTCCCATCCGCAGTATCCGCTGCTGATGCCGGTCGCCCAGGTGGCGGCGCTCGAGGCTTTCGGCGCCGACCCCGATTCCCACCTGCCGCGCGCCATCTACGCGGCCTTCCTGCCGGCGTTGCTGCTGGTGATCCATGCCGCGGCGCGCCGCGGCGCCGGCCCCGTCGCCGCCGCGGTGGCGACCCTCGCCGCGGCGGCGGCGCCCTTCATGATCCTCGGCGAGGGCGGCGCGGAGAGCACCTACAGCGACCTGCCGCTCGGCTGCTTCTATGGCGCCGGCCTGGCGCTGCTGCTGGGCGCCAGGCCGCGCGCCGAGAGCGGCCTGGCCGCGGGGTTGCTGCTCGCCGCGGCGGCGCTCACCAAGAACGAGGGCGCGCCGCTCGCCTGCCTGGCGCTCGCCCTGGGCTGGCGGTCCGGCAGGGCCGGGGTGCGCCGCTTCGCCGCCGCCGCGTTGCCGCTGGTCCTGGCGCTGGCGCTGTTCGCTTCGTGGCGGGCCGGCGTGCCCAACCGCGAGGACGAAGGCTACCCGCAGCTGCTGTATGCCGGCGGCTTCTGGTCCGGCATCGCCGCCCACGCCCAGGCCGCCGTGCCGGTGATGGTCGACAAGATGAACCGCTTCCGGCACTGGGCCGGCTTCTGGTGGATGGTGCCGGCGGCGCTGCTCGCCGGCCGCCGCGCCCTGGGCCGCCCCATCGCCCGCCGCTGGCTGGCCGCCGCGGCAGGACCGCCGGCCATCGCGCTGCTCGCCTACTCGATCCACCCGCGGCCCGCCTACCTGGCGGCGGTCACCTGGGAGCGCTTCCTGCTGCAGGCCACGGTGCCGTTGCTGGTCCTCCTGGCCTATGCCCTGGCCGAGGTCGGCCGCCACCTGGCGGGAAGCTCACGGCGCCAAGGGGATGGAAGCGTTCCCTTGGCGAGGAGCACCTGATGAAGGCGGCGCGAAGCGGCCCGTCGAGCGCCGCCAACTAGGGCGGAAACGCCGAATTATCCAGACCGCCGCAGAAGGTCCCGGCCGGGTTGTGGTAGCTCTTGGTGGTGCCGCCGACGGTGTCGGTGACGCTGATGTCGTATTCGAGATTCGACAGCGCGCCCCAGAAGAACGCGGTGCGGTTGCCGAAATCCACCACCTTCATCACCAGCTCGAGCACCGTCGGGTCGGTGAAGGTGAAGAAGCCGGACTCGTCGCTGAGACTGCGGCCGCTGCCGACGCCGCTCGAGCCGTCGAACTGGTTCATCCAGTTGACCTTGATCGCGAACCGCCGGTCGAGCAGGCAGAGGGTGTTGCTGGACGGCGCGCAGGTGCCGGCCTTCTTGCCGATCGCCAGGCGCTGGTCGCCGGCCGCCACCGGCGCCGCGGCGGTCGCCGGGAAGGCATCGTTGTCGAAACCGCCGCAGTCGCCTGGGGTGTTGGTGAAGGTCTTGACCGTGCCGCTCGCGGTGTCGGTGACGGTGATGACGAATTGCAGGTCGGTGAGCTCGCCGTAGAAGACCGTGATGCCGGCGTTCAGGGGCAGGATCTTGACGATCAGCTCGTAGTTCGTGGGATCGGTGAAGTAGAAGAACCCGGTGCTGTCGGTCGAGGGGATGGCGAGGCCGCTGCCGGCAGCGCCGTTGAACTGGTTGGTCCAGCTCACCTGCACCCGGAAGCGCTTGTCCAGCAGGCAGAGCGTCAGCTTGTCGGGCTTGCAGACGCCGCCCGGCCCGGTGCTCCCCTGCAGGAACTGCTGCAGCGTCAGGTAGCTCTGGGCGAAGGCGCCGTCGACCCTGAACTGCTGCGGGCTACAGTCGTCGTCGCTGCCGCAGCCGCCATAGAGCTGGCCCACCACGTCGCCGTTGGCGAGCATCACCGCCGAGCCCGAGCTGCCGCCGAAGGTCCCGCCCTTGACCTGATCCGAATAGAGGAAGTTGGGGCGCGGCACGCCGTCGCAGGCCACCACGTTGGGATCCGAGCTGGTCACCACGAAATCCTGCGTCAGGCCGTCGGGATGCGAGATGCCGTAGAGCAGCGTGCCGCCGGGAGCGGCGGCGGGCGAGGGGTTCCAGCCGAGGAAGGTGCGCCCGGCAGGGATGTTGTCCAGCCGCATCAGAGTGAAGTCGCTCGCCGCCTGACCGCCGCCGGCCGCGCCGGTCGAGAGGAGGGTGGCGCCGAAGCTCGACGGCACCGAATCCATGTCCGGCATCGGCCCGTTGCACGACGGCGTGTAGAAGTCCCAAAACGCCTCCAGCGAGTTGGCGCCGCCCGCGGTCGAGATGCAGTGGTTGGCGGTGAGCATCAACGGGGCGCCGGGGACGCTGCTGTTGAGCAGCTCGCCGGTGCACTGCCCGCCCTCGCCCTGGTCGACGAAGAAGATCATGGCGACCGCGTGCCGCACCGCATCGATGGCCGGGAAGTCGCTGGTGGAAAAGCAGCTCGCGTCGAGGTTGCAGGCCATCGACTCCTTGGGCGTCGGCGCCCGCTCCGCCGTGCCGAGGTCCACCATCTCGAGCGTCTTGTCCAGGGTGAAGCCGAAGCGCGCCCCGCCGGCGAGGGCGGCCGCCGGCAGCTCCACGTCCAGCGCCGCTTCCTCGCCCGGGACGCTGGGCGTCCACAGGCCGCCGTCCGCACCGATCAGCTCGCGGCCGAAGGGACCCGCGGTGTGGCCGCCGCCGGTCACCCAGAGCCGCGCGCCGGCCGGCAGGCTCACCTGCGCCAGGTGCAGCCGCAGGCGGTAGGCGTGGGTCACGCGCACCAGCCCACCCCAGGCCAGCTTGTCGAAGGCGGTCTGCACGGCCAGGCCGCCGCCCTGCTCGGCCAGCGGGTTCGCCGCCACCAGGCTGGCGCTCAGCGTCACCTGCCGCGGCGCCGGCAGCGCGCGCTCGAAGCCGTTGTGCACCGGCAGCCGGTGGGCTTCGTTCCAGGCGCGCAGCGCCGCCAGGCGGTCGGGAGCGGCGACCGCCGAGTCGTCCAGCTCGGCGAGCGCCGCCAGACCGTAGCGCTCGGCGATGCGCGGCGCGGCGGCGGCCGCGGCGGCGGCCGCTTCGCTGGCAGCGCGGAGGGCGGCGGCATCGGCCGGCGGCGTGTACGGCCCAAGCCGCGAGACCGCGCCGTGATCGCCCCCACGGAGACCGCCGGGGCCGCCGAGGCCCTGTGCGCTGGCCTGTGCCTGGAACGCCGGCAGTGAGAGCAGGAGGAGCTGGATGGCTACGATCAAGGGCGATCTGCTTCGATTCATGGGCTCTCCAGGCAAGGCCGTCCGATCCCCGCGATTATAGGTTGCGCCGGCTGCGCTGCGCGCAGAACCGCCGGCAAGCCTCTGCAAGGGGCGCACCAGCCCTCGGCGCGGCGATGGCGCGTGCTAGCATCCGCGCGATGAACGTGGCGGTCATCGGCGGCGGCCCTGCCGGGCTCTATTTCGCCCTGCTGATGAAAAAGGCCGACCCGGCCCACCGCATCGCGGTCTTCGAGCGCAACGGTCTGGACGACACCTTCGGCTGGGGGGTGGTGTTCTCGGACCAGACGCTCGGCAACATCGCCGCCGCCGATCCCGAGAGCTGCCAGGAGATCGCCGCCAGCTTCGCGCGCTGGGACGACATCGACGTCCACGTCAAGGGAACGGTCGTCACCTCGGGAGGGCACGGCTTCAGCGGCATCTCCCGGCGCACCCTGCTCGCCATCCTGCAGCGCCGCGCCGCCGCGCTCGGCGTCGAGCTCTGCTTCCGCCGCGAGGTGCGCGGCCTGGGCGACCTCGACGCCTGCCTCGCCGGCCTCGGGATGGACGGGCCGCCGGACCTGGTGGTGGCCGCCGACGGCGCCAACAGCGCGGTGCGCCGCGAGCTCGCCGCGCATTTCCAGCCCGACCTCGACCTGCGCACCGCGAAGTACGTCTGGCTGGGCACCACGCGGCTGTTCGACGCCTTCACCTTCCTCTTCGTGGAAGGCCCGTACGCGCCAGGCACCGCGCCCGCCGCCGTCACCCCTGTCTTCCAGGCCCACGCCTACCGCTTCGACCGCCGGCACTCGGCCTTCATCGTCGAGTGCGACGAGGCCTCCTGGCGCGCCGCCGGCTGCGAGCGGCTGGACGTCGACGGCACCGTCGCCGCCTGCGAGCGCCTCTTCGCGCCGTGGCTGGACGGCCACCCGCTGCTCGCCAACACGCCGCCGCACCAGCGGGCGGCGCCCTGGCAGAGCTTCACCCGGGTGCGCAACGCCTGCTGGTATCACGGCAACGTGGTGCTGATGGGCGACGCGGCCCACACCGCGCACTTCTCGATCGGCTCGGGCACCAAGCTGGCGATGGAGGACGCCATCGCCCTGGCCCGGGCCCTGCAGCCTCTCGGCGCGGCGTCGCCGCCGGGCGGTGCGGCGACCCCCGGCGCGGGCCTGGCGGCGGCGCTCGCCGGCTACCAGCGGGAGAGAATGACCGAGGCGCTACGGCTGCAGAACGCGGCCCGCAACTCGATGGAGTGGTTCGAGAACGTCAGGCGCTACCTGGTGCTCGAGCCGCCGCAGTTCGCCTACAGCCTGCTCACCCGCAGCCAGCGCGTCAGCCACGAGAACCTGCGGCGGCGCGACCGCGCCTACCTGGGCGGCGTCGAGAGCTGGTTCGCCGGCCGCGCCGCGGCCGCCGCCGGCGCGGGCGCGGGCGCGGGCGCGGCGGTTGGGCCGCCGACGTTGCCCGCGGCGAGCGCGGAGAGCCCCGCCGGTCCGGCGAGCGCTCCTGCCACCGCCATCGCCTCACCGCCGCCACCGCCGCCGATGTTCACGCCGTTCCGCCTGCGCGGCCTCACCCTCGCCAACCGGGTGGTGGTGTCGCCGATGGACATGTACGTCGCCCGCGACGGCACCCCCAACGACTTCCACCTGGTGCACCTGGGCGCGCGGGCCCTGGGCGGCGCCGGCCTGATCGTCACCGAGATGGCCTGCGTCTCGCCGGCCGGGCGGATCACGCCGGGCTGCACCGGCATGTACGCCGAGGCGCACGCCGCGGCATGGCGCCGCATCGTCGAGTTCGTGCACGCCTGGAGCCGGGCACGGATCTGCCTGCAACTCGGCCACTCGGGAGGCAAGGGCTCGACGCGGCGGATGTGGGAGGGCCTGGACGAGCCGCTGCCCGACGCCGGCTGGGAGGTGATGGCCGCCTCGCCGATACCCTGGCGCCCCGGCATGCAGGTGCCGCGCGAGATGACCCGCGCCGACATGGACGAGGTCTGCGCCCAGTTCGTGCGCGCCACCCACATGGCGGCCGGCGCCGGCTTCGACATGCTCGAGCTGCACTGCGCCCACGGCTACCTGCTGTCGGGTTTCATCACGCCGCTGCTCAACCGCCGCCGCGACGAGTACGGCGGCGCGCTCGCCAACCGGCTGCGATTCCCGCTGGCGGTGTTCGCCGCGATGCGCGCGGCGTGGCCGGCGGCGCGGCCGATGTCGGTGCGCGTCTCGGCCACCGATTGGGCCCCGGGCGGGCTCTCCGGCGAGGAGGCGGTGGCGGTGGCGGTGGCGTTCCACGAGGCCGGCGCGGACATCATCCACGTCTCGGCGGGCCAGACCGCGGCCGCGGCGCAGCCGGTGTACGGCCGCATGTTCCAGACTCCCTGGAGCGACCTGATCCGCAACCAGGCGGGCGTGCCGACCATCGCGGTCGGCAACATCACCGAACCCGACCAGGTCAACTCGATCGTCGCCGCCGGCCGCGCCGACCTCTGCGCGCTGGCCCGCCCACATCTCACCGACCCGCATTGGACGCTGCGCGCCGCCGCCGAGCTGGGTTTTGGCGAGCAGCCGTGGCCGCTGCCCTACCTGACCGGCAAGAGCCAGCTCGAGCGCGCCGTCGAGCGCCGGGCCGAGATGGCCGCCGATGGCTGATCTCCCGGGAAACGACGACGGCGCGGCGATCGCGGCGATCCGGCCGCGCCACTTCGGCTGGGAGGTCGCCGGCCGCGTGGCGGTGATCACTCTCGAGCGCCCGGACCGGCCGGAGCGGCGCAACCCGCTGACCTTCGAGTCCTATCGCGAGCTGTCCGACACCTTCCGGGCGCTCGGCCGGCCGCCGGCGGCAGCGGCGGTGCGGGCGGTGGTGGTGACCGGCGCCGGCGGCCACTTCTGCTCGGGCGGCGACGTGCACGACATCATCGGACCGCTGGTCGCCTGGCGGCAGGCCGGGCGCCTGGACCGCCTGCTCGACTTCACCCGCCTGACCGGTGAGCTGGTCAGGGCGATGCGTGCCTGCCCGCAGCCGATCGTCGCCGCGGTGGACGGCACCTGCGCCGGCGCCGGCGCCATCCTGGCGATGGCCGCCGACCTGCGCCTGGGCACCGCCCGCAGCAAGGTGGCGTTCCTGTTCGCGCGCGTCGGCCTCTCCGGCGCCGACATGGGAGCCTGCGCCATCCTGCCGCGCCTGATCGGCCAGGGGCGCGCCGCCGAGCTGCTCTACACCGGCCGCGCCATGGGCGGCGAGGAGGCCGAGCGCTGGGGCTTCTACAACCGCCTGGCGGACCCCGAGGCGCTGCTGCCGGAGGCGCGGGAGCTGGCGGCGGCGCTGGCGCACGGCCCGACCTTCGCCCACGCCATGACCAAGCGGGCGCTGCACCAGGAATGGAGCATGGGCGTGGACGAGGCCATCGAGGCGGAGGCCCAGGCCCAGGCTCTCTGCATGCAGAGCGAGGATTTCGCCCGCGCCTACCGGGCGTTCGCGGAGAAGCGCAAGCCGGTCTTCGAGGGCAGCTGAGGCCAGGCCCAGGTCCAGGTCCACGCATGTCCGACACCTCGTTCCTCAGCTGGCCGTTCTTCGCCGACCGCCACCGCGCACTGGCGCGGCAGGCGGCCGACTGGTGGCGCCGCGAGGGCCCAGGGCTGCCGGACTCCCCGCCGGCAGACGCCTGGGCGGCCTGCCGGGAGATCGTGCGCCGCCTCGGCGAGGCCGGTTGGCTGCGCCATGCGGTGCCGGCCGCAGACGTTCCGGACCCATCTCCAGCCTCGCGACACTCGCGGCCGACGGCGCAACGCGACCCGGAGCACCGGGTGGAGTCGTTCCATCCTCCGGGCTCCGAGCACCCCACGGATGCGGAGCTTTCGCGGCGGCCACCGGGCGCCGGCCTCGACGTGCGCGGCCTCTGCCTGCTGCGGGAGACCTTCGCCCGCGGCTCGGCGCTGGTCGATTTCGCCTTCGCGCTGCAGGGCCTGGGCAGCGGGCCGCTGTCGCTCTACGGGACGGCGGCGCAACGGCGCGACTACCTGCCGCGGGTGGCCGCCGGCACGGCCATCCCGGCCTTCGCGCTGTCGGAGGCGACGGCCGGCTCGGACGTCGCCGCCATGCGGACCACCGCGCGGCGCGACGGCGACGGCTGGGTCCTGGACGGCGAGAAGGCCTGGATCTCGAACGCCGGCATCGCCGACTTCTACGTCGTCTTCTGCCGGCTGCCCGCGGACGGCGAGCGCGCTTACGGCGCTTTCGTGGTGGACGCCGAGCGGCCCGGCCTGCACGTCGTCGAGCGCTGCGAGATCCTGGCGCCGCACCCGCTCGGGACGCTGCGGCTCGACGGCTGCAGGGTGCCCGCCGGCGCCCTGGTCGGCGAGGCGGGCCGCGGCCTGCGGGTGGCGCTCGGGACCCTCGACGCCTTCCGGCCCACCGTCGGCGCCGCCGCGCTCGGCCTGGCGCGCCGCGCCCTCGACGAGGCGGTCGCCCACGCCCGTCGGCGCCAGGTCTCCGGGCAGCCGCTCGCCGGCCACCAGCTCACCCAGGCCAAGCTCGCCGACATGGCGACGGCGATCGACGCCAGCGCCCTGCTGGTCTACCGCGCCGCCTGGGCGCGCGACGGCGGCGGCGGGGCGCGCGTCACCCGCGAGGCGGCGATGGCCAAGCTGTTCGCCACCGAGGCGGCGCAGCGCGTCGTCGACGACGCCGTGCAGCTGCTCGGCGCGCGCGGCCTGGTGGCCGGTTCGCCGGTCGAACGGCTCTATCGCGAGGTGCGCGCGCTGCGCATCTACGAGGGCACCAGCGAGATCCAGCGGCTGGTGATCGCCGCCCAGGTGCTGGCGGGCGCCGCGGAGGCGCCCGGCGACGGCGAGGCCAGCGCCCACCGCGACCCGTTCTGTCGCGGCGCCCTGCCGCCGCGCGAGCTGTGGCCGCAGATGCGCTACGACACGCTGCCCGACCTCGCCTACCCGCCGCGGCTCAACTGCGCCGCCGAGCTGCTCGACCGCCGCGACGCCGACGGCGACGCCGCCGGCGACGGCGAGCGCATCGCCATCCACCATCCCGGCGGGAGCTGGACCTACGGTCGGCTGCTGACGACCGTCAACCGCATCGCCCACGCGCTGGTCGATGACCTCGGGGTCGAGCCGGGCAACCGCGTGCTGCTGCGCGGCCCCAACACCCCGATGCTCGCCGCCTGCTGGCTGGCGGTGGTCAAGGCTGGCGGCGTGGCGGTCACCACCATGCCGCTGCTGCGGGTGCGCGAGCTCACCTTCATCGCCGACAAGGCGCGGATCCGCCTGGCGCTGACCGACGCCCGCTTCGCCGCCGACTGCGAGCAGGCGATGGCCGCCACCGCGGCGGGTGCGCCACGGCCCGGCGCGCGCGTGGCGACCTTTCAGGCCGCCGGCGAAGGCGAGACCGATCGCGGCGACGCCACCGCCAGCGATCGCCCTGCCGGCGACGCCGCGGCCGCCACCCACCCGCCCGCCAGCCCGCCGCCGACCCTCGAGCAGCTGGCACACGGCAAGCCCGCCGACTTCACCGCCTGCGACACCGCCGCCAGCGACGTGGCTTTCATCGCCTTCACCTCCGGCACCACCGGCCAGGCCAAGGGGACCATGCACTTCCACCGCGACGTGCTGGCGGCCGCCGACTGCTTCCCACGCCACGTGCTGCGGCCGCGGCGCGACGACGTCTTCTGCGGCTCGCCTTCCCTGGCCTTCACCTATGGCCTGGGCGGCCTGCTGCTGTTCCCGCTGCGCGTCGGCGCGGCCACGCTGCTGCTCGAACAGTCGACGCCGCAGCACCTGCTGCAGGGCATCCAGGACCACCGCGCCACGATCTGCTTCACCGCCCCCACCGGCTACCGCGCCATGCTCGGCATGGTCGACCGCTTCGACCTGTCGAGCCTGCGCCAGTGCGTCTCGGCGGGCGAGACGCTGCCGCTCGCCACCTTCGAGGCCTGGCGGCGCGCCACCGGCATCGCGATCGTCGACGGCATCGGCTCGACCGAGCTGCTGCACATGTTCATCAGCTCCGCCGGCGGCGACATCCGCCCCGGCGCCACCGGCAGGGTGATCCCCGGCTACGAAGCCAGGGTGGTGGACGCGGCCGGGCGGCGGGTGCCGCCGGGCACCGTCGGCCGCCTGGCGGTGCGCGGACCGACCGGCTGCCGCTATCTCGACAACGTCGAGCGCCAGCGGGTCTACGTGCAGGACGGCTGGAACTTCACCGGCGATTCCTACGTTGAGGACCACGACGGCTATTTCTGGTACCAGGCGCGCACCGACGACATGATCATCTCCGCCGGCCACAACATCTCCGGCCCCGAGGTCGAGGCGGTGCTGCTCGAGCATCCCAAGGTCCAGGAGTGCGGAGTGGTCGGCCTCCCGGACGCGGAGCGCAACCAGGTGGTGACCGCCTTCGTGGTGCTGGCGGCGGGCGTCGCGGCGGATCCCGGCACGGCCAGGGAGCTGCAGGACTTCGTCAAAGCCGAGATCGCACCCTACAAATACCCGCGCCGGATCGAGTTCCGCGACTCCCTGCCGCGCACCGAGACCGGCAAGCTACAGCGCTACCGGCTGCGGGAGCTGGCGTGAGCGGCGCCGGCGCCCTCGAGATCGTCCAGCCCGCGGCCTGGGCGTCGCCGAGCGGCTACGCCCACGGCGTCGCCGCACGCGGCCGCCTGGTGTTCGTCGCCGGCCAGGTCGGTTGGGACCCGCGGACGTGCCGCTGGGTTGCCGACGACCTCGCAGCGCAGACCGCCCAGGCCCTGGCCAACGTCGCCGCCGTGCTGCGCGCCGCCGGCGCCGAGCCGCGCCACGTCGCGCGCCTCACCTGGTACGTCACCGACCGCGACGAGTACCTGGCCGCCAGGCAGGCCATCGGCGCCGCCTACCGCGCCGTGATGGGCGACCACTATCCCGCCATGTCGCTGGTGATCGTCCACTCGCTGCTCGAGCCGCGCGCCAGGGTCGAGATCGAGGCGACCGCCTGCATACCCGACCCCGGCGCTCCCCATCCCGGCTGCTAGAGTCCCAACCGCCGCCCCGGCAGCTCCGCGCCGCGGCCCGCGATCAACCTTTCCTCAGGAGGTAGAGCAGGATGCCGTCCGACATCGAAATCGCGCAGCAGGCCAAGCTCCGGCGCATCTCGCAGGTGGCGCTCGAAAAGCTCGGCATCCCGGAGGAGCACCTCGAGCCCTATGGACACTACAAGGCGAAGTTGTCGCCCGGCTTGATCGACAGCCTGCGCGAGCGGCCCGACGGCAAACTGATCCTGGTCACCGCGATGACCCCGACGCCGGCCGGCGAGGGCAAGACCACGACCACGGTCGGCCTGGGCGACGCCCTGCAGCAGCTCGGCAAGCGGGCGGCGATCTGCATCCGCGAGCCGTCGCTCGGGCCGGTCTTCGGCATGAAGGGCGGCGCCGCCGGCGGCGGCTATGCGCAGGTGGTGCCGATGACCGACATCAACCTGCACTTCACCGGCGACTTCAACGCCATCGCGCTCGCCAACAACCTGCTGGCGGCGATGCTCGACAACCACGCCTACCACGGCAACGACCTCGGCGTGGACGTCCGCCGCATCCTCTGGCGGCGGGTCATGGACATGAACGACCGCGCGCTGCGCGAAATGGTCGTCGGCCTGGGCGGCACCGCCAACGGCTTTCCGCGCCAGGACGGCTTCGACATCGTCGCCGCCTCCCAGGTGATGGCGATCCTCTGCCTGTCGAGCTCGCTCGCCGATCTCAAGCAGCGGCTGGGCAACATCGTGGTCGCCTACACCCGCGACCGCAAGCCGGTGCACGCCCGCGACCTCGCGGCCCACGGCGCGATGACCGTCCTGCTCAAGGACGCCATGCAGCCCAACCTGGTGCAGACGCTCGAGAACAACCCCGCCTTCATCCACGGCGGGCCGTTCGCCAACATCGCCCATGGCTGCAACTCGGTGATCGCCACCCGCACCGCGCTCAAGCTCGCCGACTACGTGGTCACCGAGGCCGGCTTCGGCGCCGACCTGGGCGGC
>DATGHG010000403.1:0-18500 GCA_035308185.1 Thermoanaerobaculia bacterium
GAGACAGCCGGCAGCCAGCAGTCCGGGGTCGGCGGCCGTGCGCCGCTCGGGCCAGCGGCGGGCCAAGAACGCGCCGCCGGTTGCCAGCGCGGTCAGCAACCCCAGAGTGCCGATCTCGTAAGCCAGCTGCACCGGCAGCGAATGCAGCTCGCCGACCGCCTCACCCCACGGATTGATGCCCGGCCTCGGGACGATGAACCAGGCGGCCGTCCAGGGGACCGAGCCTGGGCCCCAGCCCAGCCAGGGCCTCTCCCGCCACCCCTGCCAGCCTGCCCGCAGATAGACCGCCCGCGCCAGCGACGAGACGTCTTGCCGGGACGCGATGCGCGCCAGGCGGGGCAGCTGCGATGCGGCCAGGAGCAGGCCCACAGCGGCCAGCGCGACGGCCGCGCCGACCTTGCCGCGCAGGAGAGCCGGCGGGCCTGCCGCGGGCCTGCGGCTGGCGAGCCACCAGGCCACGGCCAGGGCCTCTCCGGCCAGTGCCGCCCCGCCGGCCAGGGACCCTCCCGCCAGCACGGCGGCGATGCCGAGCGCACCCGCCCCGGCTCCCAGCCAGCGCCAAGCGTTTCGCTCCCGCAGCGGCAGCAGCGCGAGCGGCAGCAGGGTCGCCAGCCAGACCGCCAGTAGGGTGTGGTGCCCCAGCGGCGCGAGGGTGACGCCGAGGCCAGGCGCCGCCGGGCGCCCGCCGACTGCGGCCGCTGCTCCCATGACGTCGTCGGACGCGAACCTGCTTGCCGCTTCGCCGCGCTCGGCCACCAGCGCCCAGGCCGCCAGCAGCGCGACCGCCGCCGCCATCCCGCGAGCGCCCAGGCGCCGGGCCGCATCGCCTTCCCAGCAACGGGCGACCGCCCCAGGCAAAAGGAGATAGGCCGGCAGCAGAACCACCGCTTCCAGTCCGGCGCGCGGCACCGGCGACAGCCAGGCGCTCGCCGCGACCGCCACCCAGAGCCCGAGCGGCGCCAGCCGCCAGAGCCGGCCCAGCCGCAGCGGGTCGCGCCAGGGACCGGCGAAGACCGCCACCACCAGCAACAGCACGGCCAGCGCGGTCGTGCTCCCGGCGGCCGTGACGCCGCCGAGCAGATTGCCGCACCAGCCGGCATAGAGCACCACCAGCAGCGCCGGGACCAAACCCACCCAAGCCCCCATCAGCCGGCATTCTACGCGCCATGGCCGCGCCACCCGCTGGACAGCGGCACGACCGGGAGACGACCGTGACCCGAGAGACGACCGCGGCGAGAGGAGCTGCGGCGGCGGCCCGGCAGGCGGCACAGCCACCGCCGGGTGCGCCGGGCCCTCCGCGTCCAGGCCTACTCGCCGGCTAGGCTCTCAAAGCAGCACCCTCGAAGACGAAGATCACGCAGACCCAAACGCCGTTGGGGCAGAGCCAGCAGAAGCCGATGACGATGAGGCCCTCGCGTCCTTCGCGCGACGGTTCGGCGGTCAGCGCGAGCACCGTACGCTGCGTCTCGGCCTCCGGGGGCACGCTGAGGGCTCGGATCTCGACTTCGGCGGGCACCTCCGCTCTGACACGGCCATCGGCGTCGACGAGCTGCACATGGCCGCCAACCTTGCCGACCCGCCGGGCCTCGGCGGCCACCGCGCGCAACCTGTAGAAGCCCCTCGGGATGTCCAACGGGGCACCATCTCGGGTGGAGACTTTCCCCGGCAGATCCAGGTAGGCCACGCCGAGATCGACGCCCTCGGGATAGCGAGTCGCCGGAATCCCTTCCAGATTGGCGGCCGGTGCGGATTCCCCTCAGTTGGCCCGGCCACGGTTTTCCCCAGCGGTGGTCGTATACACCGAGCGCTCGGAGACCGAGTCGGGCCTTTCGGGTGCGATATCCTTCGAGCTCCCGGCGGCGAGCGGCCTCCGGCAGCCAGGAGTTTCAGGAGAGCGAAAGATGACCGTCGATACCGAAACCAGCGCGGCGCTTGCCGCGACCCTTCACCCGCTCGGCCTGGAGGCCGAGAACCCCGGCGCCTTCGACGGCGCCTGGATTGCCACCACCGGCGAGCGGGTCGAATCGATCAACCCGGCCACCGGCGAGCCGATCGCGGCGGTGCGGATGGCCAGCTTCGAGGAGTACGAGCGGGTGGCGGCGGCAACGGCGGCGGCCTTCCTGGAATGGCGCACCTGGCCGGCGCCGCGGCGCGGCGAGGTGGTGCGGCAGCTGGGCGAGGAGCTGCGCCGCCACAAGCAAGAGCTGGGGCGCCTGGTGTCGCTCGAGGTCGGCAAGGTGCTCTCCGAGGGCTTGGGCGAGGTGCAGGAGATGATCGACATGGCCGATCTGGCGGTCGGCCTGTCGCGGCAGCTCTACGGCAAGACCATGCATTCCGAACGGCCGGCGCACCGCATGTACGAGCAGTGGCATCCGCTCGGGCCGGTGGGCGTGATTACCGCCTTCAACTTCCCCGTCGCGGTATGGGCCTGGAACGCCACTGTCGCGGCGGTCTGTGGCGATTCGGTGCTGTGGAAGCCTTCCCACCAGGCGCCGCTCACCGCCATTGCCGTCACCAGAATCGCGCAGCGGGTGCTGGCCGCCAACTCCGCGCCGCCGATCTTCAACCTGGCAGTGGCGGGCCGCACGGGTGTCGCGGAACGGTTGGTGGCCGACCGCCGGTTCCCGCTCATCTCGGCCACCGGCTCGGTGCGGATGGGACGCGAGGTCGGCAAGGTGCTGGCCGAGCGGCTGGGGCGCTCGCTGCTCGAGCTCGGCGGCAACAACGGCATCCTGGTGCTCGACGACGCCGACCTCGACCTCGCGCTGCGGGCGGTGCTGTTCGCCGCCGTGGGCACTGCCGGCCAGCGCTGCACCTCCACCCGCCGCCTGTTCCTGCAGCGCGGCATCGCCGCCGAGATGAAGCGCCGGCTGGTCGCCGCCTACCGCTCGATCTCGATCGGCGACCCGCTGGCGCCCGGCACGTTGATGGGCCCGCTGATCGACCAGAAGGCGGTGGACAACATGCTGCGGGCACTGACCAAGGTGGAGACCGAGGGTGGAAAGGTCCTGCATGGCGGCCACGCCCTGCCCGGTCCCGGCCATTTCGTCGAACCGACCCTGGTCGAGGCCCACGCCGGCATGCCCATCATCTGCGAGGAGACCTTCGCGCCGATTCTCTATCTCTTCGAGTTCGACGACCTGGACGAGGCCATCCGGCTCCACAACGCCGTGCCGCAGGGCCTCTCCTCGGCGATCTTCACCCGCGACGTGCGGGCCGCCGAGCGCTTCCTTGCCGCCACCGGCAGCGACTGCGGCATCGCCAACGTCAACATCGGTACCTCGGGAGCCGAGATCGGCGGCGCCTTCGGCGGCGAGAAGGACACCGGCGGCGGCCGCGAGGCCGGCTCCGATTCCTGGCAGGCCTACATGCGCCGCCAGACCTGCACTCTCAACTGGGGCGCCGAGTTGCAGCTGGCCCAGGGCGTGGAGTTCAAGGTCGGCTGACCGAGCCGGCCGCGGCAATCCGAATCGATTTCGCAGGGGTAACAGTCTCGGTCGCCTCACCCCGCACAAGGAGCTCAGGCCACCACCGGCAGGGCTCCCGGCATCACTTCGACGACGTAGGGCTGGCCGGCGGCGTGGGTGGCCACCGGCTCGCCGCCGCCGTAGAGGGTCATCTCGCGATCCAGCGTGATCTCGGCGCGGCGGGTGCGGACGATCTGGATCTCGGGGTGGCCGACATGGGTGCCGCGGTAAACCTTCGGGAACACGGCGAGCAGGCGGAGGCGGGAGAGCTCGCGGACGATCACCAGGTCGAGCCAGCCGTCGTCGGGCAGGGCCGCCGGGGCGATGCGCATGCCGCCGCCGAAGCGCGGCAGGTTGGCGACCACCGCGAACATGGCGCGGCCGGTGAAGGTGCCGCCGTCGTGAACGACGCGCATCTGCGGCGCCTCGAAGGTGGCCAGGGTGTGCAGCACGGCGTAGAAATAGACCAGCGGCCCGCGCAGGCGCTTCACCTGCTCGTTGGCGAAACGGGTGACCGCCGAGTCGAAGCCGACGCCGGCGTAGCCAATGCACACTGTCTGTTCGACCCGCGCCAAGTCGAGCCGGCGGATACCGCCGGCGAGGGCGCGCGCAACGGCTGCCTCGAAATCGGTCGGGATGCCGAGGGTGCCGGCGAGGTCGTTGCCGGTGCCCAGCGGCACTACTCCCAGAGCGCAGGCGCTCCCCGCCAACCCCTGCGCCGCCTGGTGCATGGTGCCGTCGCCGCCGGCCACCACCAGCCGCGACACCCCGTCCTCGACGGCGCGCCGCGCCTGCACGGCAATGTCGGCGCCGCTCTTGCTGACCACCAATCCGGCGCCGGCCGCCGCTGCCAGCACCCGGAAACGGTGCAGGCGCCCGGCCGCTCCCCCGCGTCCGGCCGCCGGGTTGAGCAAGAAACGAACGGACCCCGCGGCCTCCGCGCTCAGCGATCCTCCTTGGGACGATTAGGGCAGTCGGAAGCTACCACAGCCCGGTGGCCTCCCGGTCCGGCCCGAGGGTGCCCGCCGGAGGCGCCCCGACCCCCCATGCCCGGCCGGAGGGAGTTCCCGGAGGCGTATGATCCCTGCCATGCCCCTGCCACAGGTCCAGATCCTGGTCTGCCTCAACGAGCGGCCGGCCGATGGCCCCAAGCCCAGCTGCTCGCAGCGCGGCTCCCTCGAGGTCTATCACCGGTTCAAGGACCGCGTCCGCGAGCTCGGCATGCGCGACCGGGTCATGGTCACCCGCACCGGCTGCCTCAAGCATTGCAGCCGCGGCATCACCGTCGCCGTCTGGCCCTACAACCTCTGGTACGGCGGCGTCAGGGTCGCCGACGTCGACGAGATCCTGACCACGACCGTCGCCGGGGCCGGCCAGGAGGTCGAGCGCCTGCGCATGCCCGACATCCCCTGGGAATGATCGGCGATCAGGGAAGCTCCTGCCCCATCAGCCCGTACTCGTCCTTGACGCTCAGGAAGCTGCGGCCGCGCTTGGTGAGGCGTTCGGCAAAGACCGCCCACCCCAAACCCGATCGCACGTTCTTGGCCGACCGATACTGAACGGCGTCAAATTTCCCGCTCTCATAGGCCATCTTGCCCAGCAGCTGACATGGCGGCATTGGCCCTTGCCCCCTCTGAAACCGCTCCTGCGAGAACCGCCAATCACCGGTAACCTCCCCGAGCGAGGTGCCAAGCGCGCTCTCGACCTCGATATTGGTCAAGTCGAGGACGCGATCGAGCACACCATCGACCGCGAAGATGGTCAGCGGTGGCGTACGGATCGACTTTGCTCCTTCGAAGATCGCTTCCACTTCCATCATCGCCGTGATCGGGTCCGATGCGAGATAGATCGTGCCGAAGGAGCCTCGCGGCGTAAACCGCGCGCCCAACCTGGCGGCGCCGTCAGGCCAGAGAGGTTGCGGCGGGCCTGAGGGAGACCCCGGTGGCGGCCCGTGCAAGAGGTGGAAACCGACGGCGCGAACCCATGGGCCATGGCTCGACACCACCGGCAGGCGGCGCAGCACCAGCTGAAGCTTGGGCGCGGAGAGCACGGACCACGCTGAAGCAGCGTGCAGTCTATGAAGGGAGGCCGACGAGGGCGGCTTCGAGCATGCCCTCTACGGCACCGGGGTAGCCCATGGCCACGACCTCGAGCGGAGTCTTGCCGCCGAGATCTTCGTGCGGATGATTCAGCCAGAGCAACATCGCCTGCTGGGTCGGAAATACCGAGTTGAGGATCTCGAGGATCCTTGTACCTGCCGGTGTCGATTGTAAGATCCGAGCATAATCCAGCGGCCCCGACATCGGGCTGGACGACCCGCGCGACGAGTCACGCTCCACAATCAAGCTGCGATAGGTCTCTCCCCGGGCGTAGGCAGCGTCGGGCTCCGCCACGCAACTATCAATGCCTGGAGCCGGCCCGCTGCCGCTGTCGCCGTACGGCTCCGCCTTGCCCTTTCGGCCATGTGACCTGCGCCTGGGCGCGGGCTTGAGATCTTCGCCGTCTTTCTTCGCCATAGCGACACCCTGCCGCGATCGGCTAAGACCTCAACACCGGCAGCAGAGCGCTATCCGCCGACGCCCGCGCCCCCACACCCGGCGCAGCCGCCACCGGCGACGCCAGATCGCGGTTGGCGGGGGTGATGGCGTGGTGGTACTGGCTGGCAAGGGCGGCGGTGTCCTCGCGGGTGACGAAGCGCTCGTAGAGGTTGGTGCGCTGGCGGGGTCGGTAGCCGGCGGCGCGGATGAGATGCTCCATCTCGTCCTGACTCATGCGGTAAGAGGTGCCGGCCGAGGCCACCACGTTCTCCTCGATCATCGTCGAGCCCATGTCGTCGGCGCCGAAGGCCAGCGCCACCTGGCCGATCTTCTTGCCCTGGGTCACCCAGCTGGTCTGGAAGTGCACGACGTTGTCGATGAACAGCCGCGACACCGCGAGCGTTCGCAGGTACTCGTCGGCAAAGGTCTCGGGCACGTCCGGCATCTCGGTGTGCTCGTGCTGGAAGGTCCAGGAGATGAAGGCGGTGAAGCCGCCGGTCTCGTCCTGCAGGTCGCGGATGCGCTGGAAGTGCTCGACCCGCGCCGCCACCTCCTCGCCCATGCCGTACATCATGGTGGCCGAGGTGCGCAGGCCGTTGCGATGCGCTTGGCGCATGACGTCGATCCACTCCTCGGCCGAGCACTTCGGATGGGCCAGCACCCGCTTGCGCGTCTCGTCGGAAAGGATCTCGGCGCCGCCGCCGGGGATCGACATCAGCCCCGCCGCTTTCAGCCGCGCGATCACCTCGTAGAAGCTCAGCCGCTCCTTGCGGGCGATGAACTTGATCTCCGGCGGCGAGAAGGCGTGGATGTGCAGCGCCGGATAGCGTTGCCGCAGGTAGCGCAGCAGGTCCTCGTAGTAGCCGATGGGCAGGTCGGGATGCACGCCGCCCTGCATCAGGATGCCGGTGCCGTTGAGCGCCAGCGTCTCCTCGACCTTGCTGCCGATCTCCGCGAAAGGCAACAGGTAGCCCTCGGCGTCGCCCGGCACACGGTAGAAGGCGCAGAACCGGCACTTGTAGACGCAGATGTTGGTGTAGTTGATGTTGCGGTCGATGTTGTAGGTGGCGACCTCGGGGTCGTTCCAGCGATTGCGCACAGCTTGGGCAGCAAACCCCAGATCCAGCAGGTCGCCGTCGAGCAGCAGCCGGTGGGCGTCGCCCGCCGATATACGGCTGCCGGCCATCGCATCGTCCAGGATCTGCGCCACCGAGCGGGAAGAGGGCTGGAGGTCCATGCTTCGGATCTTAGCCCAAGGCGTCCGGGGCTGGCGAGGGGCGGACGGAGTGAGCCCAGGATGGTAGGCTTCCCCACACGATGACGACCGTCCCTCAAATCCGAGCGGTGTCTGGCCCTGAAGTGGTCCGGCGCGGCGAGCGCCTGGTGGCACGTCCTCGCGCTGGACTGGACGGCCGCCCAGAGCTCGACGTGGCAAGACGGATCGAGGACGAAAGGGACCGGTGGCCCGGCCGCCGGTGCTTCAAGCGCTCGAATCGGCGGGCCGCGCCAGCGGCGCCGTGAGGCGGTCGAGCGGCTGGATCCGGCCGCCCTCGCCGCCCTCGCCGTCACCGGCGCCCCACCAGAGATCGCAGACCAGGCGGGCGCGGGCGGCAGAGTCGCCGGTGTACTGGCGAGGATCGAGCACCACCCGCCGCAGATCGGCCGGCAGGCGGTCCACGATCTCGCGACCCTCGGCGGTGTTCAGGTAGTCCAGCAGCCCCATCTCCCGCTCGCGGCACAGCTCGGCCAGACGCTTGGACACCTCGTAGGCGTCCTGCTCGCCGGCCAGGGCCAGGGCGATGTAGAGCGGCTCGGCCACCGTCCACTGCCGGCCCGCCGCGAAGTTGCGCTCGAGCGCCGGCAGGCTGACGACGGTACCGCGGATGGCCTTGCTCATCCGGCGCACCGCGTAGGCGAAGAGCGCCACCAGCTCGTTGAGGTAGCGGCTGCTGGCGCTGTTGGTGAGGTCGCGCTGGTGCTCGCTGACCTGATCCATGTAGACCGTCGTCATCCGCGGCATCGCCGCCTTCCACAGGCTCTTGACGTTCTCGAAGTTCTTCGGGTTGACCTTGTGCGGCATGGTCGACGAGCCGACGCGGGTGGTGTGCTCGCCCACCTCCTCGATCTCGCTGCGCATCAGGCTGCGATAGTCGTCCGCCAGATTGGCGAGCACCGAGAACGTCGACACCAGGGCGTGCGCGAAATCGGTGACGTACTCGGCCTGCACCACCTGGGTGGACACCGCGCCCGGCGCCGGCTGCAACCCCAGCCTGGCGAGCAGGCGCACCTCGATGGCCGCCGGATCGTCGGGCCAGAACAACGCAAACGAGTTGTGCGCTCCGACCGCTCCGGAGATCATGCCGCGCAGCCCCGCCGCCGCCCGGCTGACGACCTCCATCCGCTGCCCGAACCGATCGACGTAATTGGCCAGCCAGTAGCCCAGGGTGAGCGGCACCGCATGCCGCCCGTGCGTCCTGCCGATCTGGACGGTCTCCGCATGCTGGCGCGTGACTCCCACCAGCACCCCCATCAGCTCGTGGAGATCGGGCAGCAGCACCTCCCGCGTGACGTCGCGCAGGGCCAGCGCCCGCGCCGTGTCCATGACGTCGTTGGAGGTGACGAACAGATGCACGAGCCCCGGCACCGCCGGCGCCGTTTGCGCAAAGCCCTCCAAGCGGCGGCGGATGCAGTTCACCAGCGCCCGGATGTTGTGATGGATCCGCTCTTCCTCCTCATAGACCTCGGCCGCGGTCACCGGGTTCGCCAGCAGCGCCGCCGCCAGCGCCTGCGACGTTCCCGCCGGAGCGATGCCGGAAGCCTCCAGCTCGGCCAGCAGCGCCTGCTCCACCAGCAGCTGGTAGTGGATCGTCGCCGCCTCCGACAGGTAGGGATGGAGCGCCGCGAAGAAGTCCTCCTCCGGACCGTAGTAGCGGCTGTCCATCGGCGAGATGAAATCGAATGGGCTGGAGGCGCGTGATGGCATCGTCGGGTTCCTCGCTAGGCTGCCGGGTGCCGGGCCGCCGCTCAATCCCAGAACTCGAGCGGCTTGGGCTCGAGGATCAGGCCGTGGGCATGGGCGCGGCGATAGAACTCCTCGAGACCGGCGATCTCCTCCTGGCGGAGGAAGAAGTGCAGGCTCTCGGTGAGATAGGAGCGCACCTCGGCGGTGTCCAGGCCGAGCTCGGCGGCCGCTTCGCGCACCAGGTTGTCGAGCGAGGACAACCCGTAGCGCAAGCTGCTCTTGAAGTAAAAGGAGAGGTCGGGAAGCTCCACTCCGGGGCGCACCGCCCATACCGCGAAGGTGAACGGCAGCCCGGTCAGGGCGTGCCATTCGGCGGCCAGATCATGGACCCGGTAGCGCTCGCGGTCCACCCGCAGCGCGGGATCGCCGATCAGCAGCGCGGCGTCGGCCTCCGCCAGCATCCGCTCCGGATCCGGGCGCTCGTGACTGTACTCGGGCTCGACGTGGAAGCGCTCGCGCATCAGGATGCGCAGCAGCGCGGCGGAGGTCCGGCTGTTCTGGTCGAGCGCCACCTTGCGGATCTCGCTCGGCGGGCAGCGCGAGATCATCAGCACGCTGCGCACCTCGTGGTGCGCGGCGACGCACAGATCGGGCAGCACCTTGAGGCCCGGGATCCGCTGCACCTCGATGGACGGGATCAGACCGATGTCGAGATTGCCCTGGCCGAGCAGCCTGGCCACCAGCGACGGCGGATGGTAGCTGGGCGCGAAGAGATCCGCATGGTGCCCCTTGAGGAAGCCCCAGGCCAGCGGCTTGCTGTTGAGGAAGTTGACGATGCCGACGCGCAGCTTGGGCAAGGTCTCCCCTACTTGGACATAGCGTTGAGGAACTCCTGGTTGCTCTTGGCCTTCGACAGCTTGTCGTGCAGCAGCTCCATGCTCTCCACCGTCGACAGCGGGTTGAGCACCTTGCGCAGCACCCAAACGCGGTGCAGCTCGCCTTCCGGCATCAGCAGCTCTTCCTTGCGGGTGCCGGACTTGTTGATGTCGATCGCCGGGAAGACGCGCTTGTCCACCAGCTTGCGGTCGAGATGGATCTCGGAGTTGCCGGTGCCCTTGAACTCCTCGAAGATGACGTCGTCCATGCGGCTGCCGGTGTCGACCAGGGCGGTGGCGACGATGGTCAGCGAGCCGCCCTCCTCGATGTTGCGGGCGGCGCCGAAGAACCGCTTGGGGCGGTGCAGGGCGTTGGCGTCGATACCGCCGGAGAGCACCTTGCCCGAGGGCGGCTGGACGGTGTTGTAGGCGCGCGCCAGGCGGGTGATCGAGTCGAGCAGGATGACCACGTCCTTCTTGTGCTCCACCAGGCGCTTGGCCTTCTCGATCACCATCTCCGCCACCTGCACGTGACGGGTCGCGGGCTCGTCGAAGGTCGAGGAGACCACCTCTCCCTGCACCGAGCGCTGCATGTCGGTCACCTCTTCGGGACGCTCGTCGATCAGCAGCACGATCAGGATCACCTCGGGGTGGTTCTTTTCGAGCGAGTGGGCGATCGATTGCAGCAGCATGGTCTTGCCGGTGCGCGGCGGCGCCACGATCAGCGCCCGCTGCCCCTTGCCCATCGGCGTCGCCAGGTCCATCACCCGCGACGACATGTCGCCCGCCACCTCGAGCTTGATGCGCTCGTCGGGATAGAGCGGCGTCAGGTTGTCGAAGAAGATCTTGTTGCGGGCGACCTCGGGATGCTCGAAATTGACCGCTTCGACCTTGATCAGGGCGAAGTAGCGCTCGCCCTCCTTCGGCTGGCGGACCTGGCCGGAGATGGTGTCGCCGGTGCGCAGGTCGAAGCGCCGGATCTGGCTGGGGCTGACGTAGATGTCGTCCGGGCCCGGCAGGTAGTTGTACTCGGGGGCGCGCAGAAAGCCGAACCCGTCGGGCAGGCACTCGAGCACTCCTTCGGCGAAGATCAGGCCGCTCTTCTCGGTCTGCGCCTGCAGGATCTTGAAGATCAGCTCCTGCTTGCGCATGCCGGTCGCACCCTCGACCCCCATGTCCTTGCCGATCTGGGTCAGCTGGGAGATGCTCATCTCCTTCAGCGCCCGGATGTCGAGCGCCTCCACCGAGCTTCCCTTTTCCACTGGGTTCTGCGTTGTTTTTGCCATGTCGTTATGGTGTCCTTTCTACCTTGCACTCGCTTCGAGGTGGCTGTCGATGACGTTCCACAGCTCCTTCATCCCTTCGCCCGAGTGCGCGGAGACGGGGATCAGGGGGGTCGACGCTGCCAGGCCCAGCGCGGCGCCGATGCCGCGGAGGGCCGCGGCGCGGCGGCCGCGGGGGAGGCGGTCGATCTTGGTCGCCGCGATCGCGATCTTGGCGCCCAGGCTCGACAGGTACTCGTACGCCTGCTGGTCGAGCGGCGTCGCTCCGACCTGGGAATCGACCAGCATCATCATCTGCGCTTGCGGCAGCGCCTGCCGCAGATAGCTGTTCACCACTTCCGCCCACTCCCGCCGCTCTGCCCTGCCGGCGCGCGCCCAGCCGTAGCCCGGCAGGTCGACGAACCAGCAGCGGCCGTTGATCAAGAAGTAGTTGACCGCCCGCGTGCGCCCCGGCGTCTGGCCCACCCTGGCGAGACCCTTGCGGCCCAGGATGCGGTTCAGCAGGCTCGACTTGCCGACGTTCGAGCGGCCGGCGAATGCGATCTCCGGACGCCCGTCGCGCGGGAAGTCTCCGCTCTCGTGAGCGGACCTGACGTAATCCGCGGTCTCGACCTTCAAGGCCCCTTTGCCGGGCGGGCGCGGCCCGCCGCCTCACGGCCGCTTGCTGACTGTCCGGGGGGCTTTCGCCGCCGGAATGGCCAGCCTCGCGGCCGCGACAACCTTTTCAATCCGATTGGCCGCGGGACCGCACCAGCCGGGCAGGCAGGCGCGGCAGAGCCCCCGCGGCTCCCAGGGTCAATGGGCCAGTGAATCCGGCCCCACGGGAGGCTCTGAGGGGGCCTCCTTGAACTTGCTGGTGGCCTTCAGCAGGGGAGCGGTCTCGCCGTCGAGGGCAAGCCGCAGCACCTCGTCCATCGATTCGACCAGGTGCATTTCCATTGCCTCGCGCACCTCCACCGGGATCTCCTCGAGGTCCTTTTCGTTCTCCTTGGGGAGGATCACCTCGGTGATACCACCGCGGAAGGCGGCCAAAACCTTATCCTTGATCCCGCCCACCGGCAAGACCTTGCCGCGCAGGGTGATCTCGCCGGTCATCGCCACGTCCTTGCGCACCGCGATCTTGCTCAACGCCGAGACCAGCGCGGTGGCCATGGTGATGCCGGCAGAAGGGCCGTCCTTCGGGATCGCCCCCTCCGGCACGTGGAGGTGGAGATCCATGTTCTCGTTGAAGTCGGGTTCGATGCCGAAGCGCTCGCTGCGGCTGCGCAGGTAGGACACCGCCGCGCGCGCCGACTCCTGCATCACCTCGCCGAGCTTGCCGGTCAGGGTCAGCTTGCCCTTGCCCGGCATCAGTCCGACCTCGGTCTCGAGCAGCTCGCCGCCCACCTCGGTCCAGGCCAGGCCGGTGGCGACGCCGATCTCGGATTGCTGGTTCTTGCGGCGGGCGCGGAAGCGCTCCTTGCCGAGGTACTCGGAGATCATCTCCGGCTTCACCGCCACCGCCAGGCCCGAACCCTCCTTGACCACGCGGCGGGCGATCTTGCGGCACACCGACGCGATCTCGCGCTCGAGGCTGCGGACGCCGGCTTCCCGCGTGTAACTCTCGATCAGCACCCGGATGGATTCCTCCTCGAAGCTGATCTTGTCCGTCGACAGGCCATGGTTCTTCACCTGCCGCGGCACCAGGAACTGCTGGGCGATGGCCAGCTTCTCGTTGAGCGTGTAGCCCGAGAGGTGGATCACCTCCATGCGGTCCTTGAGCGGCGCCGGGATGGTGTGGGTGACGTTGGCGGTGGCGATGAACATGACCTTCGAGAGGTCGTAGTCGACGTCCAGGTAGTGGTCGAGGAAGGAGTGGTTCTGCTCGGGATCGAGCACCTCGAGCAGCGCCGCGGAGGGGTCGCCGCGGAAGTCCATCGACATCTTGTCGACTTCGTCGAGCAGGAACACCGGGTTGACGGTGGCCGCCTTGCGCATCATCTGGACGATCTGGCCGGGGAAGGCGCCGATGTAGGTGCGCCGGTGGCCGCGGATCTCGGCCTCGTCGCGCACGCCGCCCAGCGACAGGCGGACGAACTTGCGGCCGGTGGCGCGGGCGATCGACTTGGCGAGCGACGACTTGCCGACGCCGGGCGGCCCGACGAAACAGATGATCGAGCTCTTGGTCTGGCCGATCAGCTGCCGCACCGCCAGGAACTCCAGGATGCGGTCCTTGATCTTCTCGAGGCCGTAATGGTCCTCGTTGAGCACCTTTTCGGCATGGTCCAGGTCCTTGCGCTCCTTGCTCTTCTTGCGCCAGGGCACCGCCACCAGCCAGTCGATGTAGTTGCGCGACACGGTGGCCTCCGCCGAGACCGGCGGCATCGCCTCGAGCCGCTTGAGCTCCTGCTCCGCCTTCTCCTTGACCTCCTTGGGCAGGCCCGCCTTCTCGATCTTCTCGCGCAGCTCGGTGAGCTCGTCGCCGCGGTCGTCCTTGCGGCCGAGCTCCTGATGGATGGCCTTGATCTTCTCGTTGAGGTAGTACTCCTTCTGGGCCTTCTCCATCTGCTTCTTGACCTTGACGTTGATCCGCTTGTCGATGTTGATCTTTTCGATCTCCACGTCCAGCAGATCGTGCAGGCGCTGCAGCCGCTCGTAGGGATTGATCAGCTCGAGCAGCGACTGCTTGTCGGTGGTCGAGACCATCAGGTGAGCGGACAGGATGTCGGCGACGCGATCCGGATTGTCCAGCTTGAGGGTCGACATCAGGCCCTCGAACGCCAGGTGGTGCGACATCTTGGCGTATTGCTCGAAGGCCGAGAGCACCTTGCTCATGTACACCCGCAGCTCTTCGCTCATCGGGTAGTTGACCTCGAAGGTCTCCACCTCGACGTTGAGCGCGCCCTCGGTGTCCACGACGCTGACGATCTTGCCGCGCTGCACGCCTTCGACCATCACCCGGACGTTGCCGTTGGGCAGCTTCAGATTCTGGATGACGGTCGCCACCACCCCGAGGTCGCAGATGTCGTCGCGCACCGGGTCGTCGATGCGCGGGTCCTTCTGCGACGACAGGAAGATGCGCTTCTGGGCGGTCGCCAGGGACTGCTCGAGCGCCCGCACCGAGCTCTCGCGGCCGACGATGAACGGCGCCATCATGTGCGGGAAGACCACCATGTCCCGCAGCGGCACCAGCGGGAGCGTTTCGCGTTGCTTCGAGACGAACGATAAAGCCATATGGGTCGATGCTTTCGGGGGATCGCGGGGGTTTGGCGTTGGCGTGTGGGGGTGTCGGCGGCGGCAACGCGTGGCGTGGCCGGCGGCGGGCGCGCGGGCCGGAGGCTCAGCCCGCCTTCTTGTAGAGCATGATCGGCTGGATGCGGCTGGCGACGACCTCCTCGTTGATCAGGCACTGCTTGATGTCGCGCTGCGAGGGGATGGTGTACATCAGCTCGAGCATCAGCTCCTCGAGGATGATGCGCAGGCCGCGCGCCCCGACGTTGCGCTTGAGCGCCTCTTTCGAGATCGCGACCAGCGCCTCGTCGGTGAACTTGAGCTCCACGCCCTCGAACTCGAGGATCGTCTGGTACTGGCGGATCAGGCTGTTCTTGGGCTCGTGCAGGATGCGCACCAGCGCCGCCTCGTCGAGCTCCTCGAGGGTCGCCACCACCGGCAGGCGGCCGACGAACTCGGGGATCAGGCCGTACTTGATCAGGTCCTCAGGCAGCACGTGCTCGAGCAGCTGCGTGCTCTTCTTCTCCCGCTTGCTCTTGATCTCGGCGCCGAAGCCCAGCGACTTCTGGTTCATTCGCCGCTCGATCACCTCTTCGAGGCCGACGAAGGCGCCGCCGCAGATGAACAGGATGTTGGTGGTGTCGATCTGCAGGAACTCCTGGTGCGGGTGCTTGCGGCCGCCCTGCGGCGGCACGTTGCACTGCGTGCCCTCGAGGATCTTGAGCAGCGCCTGCTGCACGCCCTCGCCGGACACGTCGCGGGTGATCGACGGGTTGTCGCTCTTGCGGCAGATCTTGTCGACCTCGTCGATGTAGACGATGCCGCGCTGGGTCTTTTCCTTGTCGTTGCCCGAGGCCTGGTAGAGCTTGAGGATGATGTTCTCGACGTCCTCGCCGACGTAGCCGGCTTCGGTCAGGGTGGTGGCGTCGGCGATGGTGAAAGGCACCGACAGCAACCGCGCCAGGGTCTGGGCGAGCAGCGTCTTGCCCGTGCCGGTGGGGCCGATGAGCAGGATGTTGGACTTCTGCAGCTCGACGTCGCCGTGGGCCTTCTCGGCGAAGTCGATGCGCTTGTAGTGGTTGTAGACCGCGACCGCCAGCTTCTTCTTCGCCTGCTCCTGGCCGATGACGTACTCGTCGAGCAGGCCCTTGACCTCTTTGGGCTTGGGGAGAGTGGTGTCCTGCTGCTGCTCGAGCATCCGGTCCTCGGCAATGATGTCGAGGCAGATGTCGACGCACTCGTCGCAGATGAAGACCGTCGGGCCGGCGATGAGCTTCTTCACCTCCCGCTGGCTCTTGTTGCAGAAAGAGCACCTCAGGACTTCATCGCCGCTGTCTTTCTTCGGCATCTCTCCTCCGTTGCGCCGGATGGTCGACGATCGAGTCGGCGAATCAGGGATGGCCCCATGCTAGGAGCGAACTTCCGGCCCTGTCAACCATCCGCCTGCGTGCTTCGCCGCCGCTGGTCTGCTCCGGGGTGCATCCGGGAGCAAGAACAGCGCGCCGCGGGCGAGCTATTCCGCGCCGCGTCACCGGCCCTCTCCCGACCGCCCGGCGGCGCCGGAGCCCGCGGCGCTGCCGGCGGCGGGGGCGGCGCCGCCGGCGGGATGCCCCGAGCCGGCCGGCGCGGGACCGATCGCGCCGCTCGGGCCGATGGCGCCGATCGGACCGGGGCCGGGGCCGCTGCCGATCGGACCGCGGCGCGACATGACGCGATCGGCGAGGCCGTAGGCCAGGGCCTCGGGCGCGGTCAGGATGCGGTCCCGCTCGGTGTCGCGATGGACCTCGTCCTTGCTCCTGCCGGTATGGTAGGCCAGGATCTCGTCCATGCGGTCGCGCATCGCGAACATGTCCTTGGCGTGGATCTCGATGTCGGACTGCTGCCCCTGCAGCCCCGACAGCCATGGCTGATGGATGAGGATGCGGCTGTTGGGCAGCAGCGTCCGCTTGCCCTTGGTGCCGGCGGCCATCAGCACCGCCGCCATCGAGGCCGCCTGCCCGACGCAGTAGGTCGAGACGTCGGGCTTGATGTACTGCATGGTGTCGTAGATCGCCAGCCCCGCGCTGATCGAGCCGCCGGGCGAATTGATGTAGAGGGAGATGTCCTTCTCCGGGTTCTCGGCTTCCAGGAACAGCATCTGGGCGATCACCAGGCTCGCCACGTCGTCGTCCACCGTGCGGCCCAGGAAGATGATGTTGTCCCGGAGCAGGCGCGAGAAGATGTCGTACGCGCGCTCTCCCCGGCTCGTCTGTTCGACCACCATCGGAATCAACATGTTCGGTATTGTCTCCTAGAAGCGTGCTGAACGCGCTCCCTGACTATTCTGGTGCGTCTGCTGCCTCATTCCCCGCCGCCGGGTGGCCGGAGGGGGTATCCACCGCGCCGGCGCCGGCCGCGGTGCCAAAAGGATCGGCGTCCGCGGCGGTGGCGGCGCCGGGCGCGCCGGGCGCGGTGGTCGCAGGCAGCGGCATCTCGCCCAGCAGGTGGAGGATGGTCTTGTCTCGCCGAATCTGGTCACGCAGCAACGTCAGCCGGCCGTGCTCGTCGAGAGCCTTGCGCAAGGCCGGCGTGGTGGTCTTCTGCGCCCGCGCCAGCGTCGCCAGCGCGCGCTCGAACTCCTCGTCGGTGATCACCACCGGCTCGGCTGCGGCGATGGCGTCGAGCAGCAGCTCGTCATGCACGCGGCGCTCGGCGACCGGCCTGATCTGTTCGCGGATCGCTTCCCAGTCCAGGCCCGCCTGATCCGGCCGCACTCCGCGCTGCGCCAGCCTCTCGGCTTCGGCGCGGGCGATCTGCTCGATCTCGCGCCGCACCACGCCTTGCGGCAATTCGAGCGGGTGCCGCTCGCGCAGCTGTTCGAGCAGCGCCCGCTGGCGCTGTTGCAGGCGCGCCTCGACGCCGGCCTCGCGCAGGCGCCGGGCGACCATCTCGCGCAGCTCAGCGAGCCCGCCCAGCTGGGGGTTCACCCGCGCCGCCAACTCGTCGTCGAGGGGCGGCAGCTCGCGCTCCTTGACGGCGGTCACCTGCACCTTGAAACGCCGCGGCGGGCCGCCGGTTGCGCCGGCGTCCGGCCCGGGGTCGCCCGGCGTGCCGGCGGCGGGCTCGCGAGTGAACGCCGCCTCCTGTCCTGCAGTGAGGCCCGAAACGGCCAGCGAGACCTCTTCCCAGACGCGCTCGTCGCCGACCTCGAACTCGACCCGCTGGGTGTTTTCCGCGGCTTCGGGGCTCTCCGGGGTGGGCGGGGCTGCCGGCGCCGGCGCGTCGGTTCCCGGGGCCGCGATGGCTGCCGTGTCCGGCGCGGCTGCCGAGGCCTTGGGGGCCGGCGCGGCGTCCGTCGCGGTGAGCTGGGCGCTCACCAGGTCGCCGCGGGCCGCGGGCCGTTCGACCGGTACCCACTCGCCGAAGCGGGCGCGCAGGTCGTCGAGCGCCTTGTCCACGTCCAGCTCGCCGGGCTCGACCTCGGGGTCGGGCAGCTGGAAGTCCCGGATATTCCGCAGCTCGATCTGGGGGCGGGTCTCCACCGTCGCCACGAAGGTCAGCGGCCCGCCGGGCTCGAGGTCGCGGACCTCGTCCACCTCCGGCGGCAGCAGCGGGTCGATCTGGCTCTCCGCCTGCGCCTGGCGCCAGTAGCGCGGCAGCAGGCGGTCGATCACCTCGCGCTCGATGTCCTTGGCGAAGCGGCGGCGCACCAGCTCGTTGGGCACCTTGCCGCGGCGGAAACCCGGGATCCGCACGCGCTGGCCGTACTCGCGGACCACGCGCTGGGTCTCGGCCTCGACCGCCGGCGCCGGCACCTCGACGGTGAGCTGCTTGCGCCACGGGCCGACGTCCTGCATCGATAACACCACGCTCATGCGGTCTTGAGCTCCCTGGTTTGGTGCGAAAGGGGGGACTCGAACCCCCAACCCGATCGCTCGGGACTAGATCCTAAGTCTAGCGCGTATACCAGTTCCGCCACTTTCGCGGTGAAGTCCTCCTGGTGGACCGGCGGGGAGGGAGAGAGGTCGAAGGGAGTGGTGAGCCGCCTAGGAATCGAACCTAGAACCCGCAGATTAAGAGTCTGCTGCTCTGCCAATTGAGCTACGTGCCCCTAAGGATTTACCAGCAAGCTTCATAACAGTTTGGAGAGAATTGCCGGGGCTGTCAAGTCTTGGGCGGGCGCTTCC
>DATGHG010000404.1:0-3744 GCA_035308185.1 Thermoanaerobaculia bacterium
GCTCGGCCTCGCGAAGTTCAAGCGCGCGCGCTTCCTGCTCGCCTCGACCTCCGAGGTCTACGGCGATCCCAAGGAACACCCGCAAAAGGAGAGCTACTGGGGCAACGTCAACCCGGTGGGTCCGCGCGGCGTCTACGACGAGGCGAAGCGGTTCGCCGAGGCGATGGCCATGGCCTACCATCGCTACCACGGCCTCGAGGTGCGCATCGTGCGCATCTTCAACACCTACGGCCCGCGGATGCGGCTGCGCGACGGGCGGGTGGTGCCGGCGTTCATCCAGCAGGCGTTGCGCGGCGAGCCGCTGACGGTGTTCGGCAAGGGCGCGCAGACCCGCTCCTTCTGCTACGTCGACGACCTGGTGGAGGGCATCTACCGCCTGCTGCTGTCGGACGTCGCGCTGCCGGTCAACATCGGCAACCCGCACGAGATGACCATCCTGCAGTTCGCCGAGACCATCCGCCGCCTGGTGGGGCGCGCCGGCGCCGGCGGCGAGAGCCCCATCGTCTTCAAGCCGCTGCCGGAGGACGACCCGCAGACCCGGCAGCCCGACATCACGCTGGCCCGCACCCACCTCGGCTGGGAGCCCAGGGTGGCGCTCGAGGAGGGCATCGAGCGCACCATCGGCTTCTTCCGTCAGGCGCTGGCCGCCGCTCCAGCCGCGAGGACGATCGATTCATGGACGACCACCGCAAGACCCTGACCTACGCGCTCGAGAAGTACCCGGAGAGCGTCGAGCTGCTGCCGCTGCAGGAGCTGGTGCTCGAGAGCGCGCGGCAAAACCCCAAGCGGCCCGCCTACGTCAAGCTGGCGGTGCCCGACGAGATGGTCAAGAGCCTGAAGGGGGCGGCGCGGGCGGACCAGGACCTGGTGCTGGTGGTGCGGGTGCCGCGCGAGGTGATGCGGCGCTCCGAAAGCCGCATCATCTTGCCGGGCGAGGTAAGCTGACCGTGGCGCCCGAGCCCGAGCACCCGGACCCCGGTCCCGCGCCGGCCGCGGCGGAGTTCCACTGCGTCCGTTGCGGCCGCGCCGGCGCGCCGCGCCTGCCTCGCCCGCCGCTGCCCGGCGCGGCCGGCCGCGAGGTGTTTGCCGCGGTCTGCGCCGACTGCTGGGCCGAATGGCGCCGCGCCGAGGTGATGGTGATCAACGAGCTGCGTCTCAACTTCATGGACCCGGCGTCGCAGGAGGTGCTCGACCGCCAGCTGCGCGAGTTCCTGCACCTGCCGCCGCGGTCCGCCGGCGGGCCGCCCCCTCCAACACCGCCCCCGCCGCCACCCCCAAAAGATTGAGCGGCCACCCCGCGCCACCGCTCGCAGCCCGTCCGCCCGCCGGTCTTCGCCCGGACCCGAGATGACCAGCGATCCCAGCCCGTCTCCCGGGGTGCCGCGGCGCGCCCTGCTGCGCTTCCTGCTGCTGCCGCTGCTGCTGGCCGGCGCCTGGGCGGTGGTGCGCTGGACGCCGCTCGCCGGCTACCTGTCGGGACCGGCGCTGGCCGCCGCCATCGGCCGGCTGCGGCAGTCGTGGTGGGCGCCGGCCCTGCTGGTCGGCGGCTATCTGGTGCTGTCGCCGTTGGGCGTGCCGGCGACGCCGCTGATGATCGCCGGCGGAGTGGTGTTCGGCGGCCCCGCGGGGTCGCTCTACAACGTCGCCGGCGTCATCCTGGGGGGTGCGGCGAGCTACTTCCTGGGGCGGCTGCTGGGCCGCGACTTCGTTCGTCACGTGGTCGGCCGGCGCCTGCGCAAGGTGGAGCAGGCCATCGGCCGCCGCGGCTTCTGGAACCTGGTGGCGGTGCGCTTCCTGCCGCTCCCCTTCCCGCTGATCAACTACGGCGCCGCGCTGGCCGGCGTGCGGCCGGCGACGTTCCTCGCCACCACCGCCATCGGCATCACCCCGACCGTCACCATCTACACCTTCTTCTTCGCCGCGCTGGCCCGCGCCGCCGCCGGCCGCCAGGCCAATCTCTACGCCGAGATCAGCGCCCAGATCCCCAGGCTGGCAGGACCGATCGCGCTGCTGCTGCTGGTGACGCTGGTGCCGCAATGGGTGCGGGCACGGCGCCGCCGCGAGCGCCTGCGCACGCTACGGGCGGCGCGAAGCCAGGCGCGGCCGGCGGGCGGCGGAGCCGCTTAGCCCGCCAGCGCCGCCTCGACCTCCTGCAGGTCGAGCAGCAGGGAGCCGCCCTTGACCGCCTGCGACGGATCCAGCTCGTAGTCGCGGACCACCCGCCGGAACACCTCCTTGAGGGCGCGGGCGCCCAGCCGTGGCTGGCGCGCGGCCTCGAGGGCGATGCGCCGCACCGCCGTGGGCGACAGGGCCAGGTGGATGTCGCGGCTGGCGAAATAGGCGCGGGTCTGGTGATAGGCGGAATCCGGCGCTTCCAGGAAGATGCGCACCAGCTCGTCGATGCTCAGGTCGTTGAGCAGCACCACCGCATCGAAGCGCGACAGGAACTGCGGGCTCATGCCGTACTCGAAGAGGTCCTCGTTGCGCAGCCAGCGGCGCAGCTGGAAGACCACCTGCTCGCGCACCTTGCCCCCTTCGACGACGGTGACCGGTTGCAGCGCGCCGCGGTCCTTGCCGATGGTGACGCGGTCGTAGACCGCGTCGTAGAGCCCCTCGAAGGCGCCGGCGCAGACGAACAGCAGGCCCGAGGAATCGATGGTGGCGGCGCCGCCGCCGGCCCAGGCGGGCAGCTCGAGCTCCACCGCCTCGTTCTCGATCAGGGTCAGCAGCGCCTCCTGGGCGCGGATGCCGGCGACGTTGGCGGCCTCGCCCACCCGGGCGCGGATCTTGTCCACCTCGTCGACGAACACCAGGCCGGAGCCGGCGCGCCGCAACACCTCGGCGACCGGCGCGGCGGGCCCCAGCTGCTCGCGGGCGCGGGCCAGCAGGCGCCCCAGCACCGCCTCGCCGGGCCGGCCGCGCTCGGCCTCCTCGCCCAGCACGTTGGCGTGGATGCGCACCACCGCCGAGCGCCCGGCCAGCACGGGATCGGCGGCGAGATAGGACTCGACCGCGCGCATCAGCGTCGTCTTGCCGGTGCCCGAGGAGCCGATCATCAGGATGTTGCCGACCCGCAGCCCGGCCAGCTGCTTGGCGAGCGCGATCGCCATCTCGTGCACCGCCTGCTCCTGGCCCATGACGCGCTTGGAGAGCGCGGCGGCGATGGTCAGCGGATCGAGACGGGTCGCCGCCGGCATGGGCCGGTCAGACATGGGCCGGTCAGACGCGCACCAGCACCGAGCCCCAGTGCAGGCCGGCGCCCAGGGCGGTGAAGGCGACCAGGGAGCCCGCCGGCGCCTTGCCCGCCTGCCGCGCCTCGTTGAAGGCGATCGGCAGGGTCGCCGAGGTGGTGTTGCCGTAGCGCTGGATGTTGTTGTGCACCTTGGCGTCGGACAGGCCGAGCGCCTTCTGCGAGGCCTCGTTGATCCGTAGATTGGCCTGGTGCATGACCAGCAGGTCCAGGTCCTCGAGGCCGAAGCCGCCGCGGCGCAGCACCTCGCGGGTCACCTCGGGCATGCGGGTGACGGCCAGCTTGAACACCGCCCGGCCGTCCATCACCGGCACGGTCTCGGCGCGCTGGATCATCTCGCAGGTGACGAACGGGCGCCGCCGCGAGCCGCCGCCGGGCACGTACAGGATCTCGCGGTGGTTGCCGTCGCCGTAGAGCGCCGCGGCGAGGATGCCGCGGTCGTCGTCCGCGCGTTCGGCGCGCCGGAACACCATCGCGCCGCCGCCGTCGCCGAA
>DATGHG010000405.1:0-3175 GCA_035308185.1 Thermoanaerobaculia bacterium
CCTGCGCCGATTTCCCTTTTGGGAACGCCTCGCCTGCCGTGCGTCCCTTGATCATGCTCGACCGGAAATCCTGGCGCGAATGCAGGATGGTATCCGCTACGGTGCCGTGCTGGCTCAGCGCGGTAACCGCCTGGATGGTCAACGCGCCGTTGGTCGAGGCGTTGTTGACGCAAAAGACCATCGGCTTGTTCTGGGCTTCCACGATCTCGATCGTCTCGCCTATGGCTCGTAAGTCATGTGGCGACGGCACAACCGGCACGACAACCAAGTCGGCCTGATGAACGATCGCGGCGATCTCCGCGCTGGCGAAGGGGGGCGTGTCGATGACGACAAGCCCAATCCCCCGGTGGCGGAGCTGCGCCAGCGTTGCCGGCAGGCCCCCCTCCCCTACCCCGGCGCAGACCGGCGTCTCGCCCGTCCGTGCATTCCACCAAGCCGCGAGACTGCCCATGGGATCCATGTCGATAATGGCTACCGGACCATGGCCAGCCTGCTCGGCAGCCACGGCGATATGGCCACTCAACGTGGTCTTCCCTGCTCCACCCTTACGGCTTGCCAGGACGATAGTCCACATTACGGCTCTCTCCATGCATGTGACGGCGCCAAGGTACGCGGTTTTCCAGTAGCTTGCCACCCATTCCTCACATACCAAGCGATGGCCATATGTGATCATGCGAGCAAACATGTGATCAAGTGAGCAAGGACGATAACATGTGCGCGTCGGCGTGTCGAGCCTGCCGTCTAACAGCGTACTATGCCTGTCTTTGGTGACTGATTGAGGGCGAGGCGACATCTAGTTATGGCTGCGCGCAGACAGACATGCGGTTCTGGATGACTCGTGGATTGCGGTCGATCAATGTGCGCCGCGTTTGTTACCGCAGGCGCGCGCCTCACCATGCGTGGTACGTATAGTTAGTGTAGCGACTCGTTAGCTGGCGATCTTGCCGGTGAAACCTCGGAGGCGCGGCAGCTCGCGGCCGCGCTGCGGTCGGCACTCCACATAAATCCGAGGATCACAACAGATGTGCGCCTCCTAACCGAGAACCGGCTCGCAGGTCGTACCGCTACCTGTGGGCCCACGAGGCGAAGAGGGTGCTCCGGTACCCTTGCGGGGGCCGCCCAGTTGAACCAGCCGTCATGCGTGGCCTACAGCACGTCGCTTAGGGGATGGCTCTCGAACAGGTCGCCGAACTCCAGGTATTCGCCGAGCACATCGAAGCTCTTGTGGCGGCCGAGGCGCTTGAGCTGTCCGGCGTGGGCCTTCTGCTGCATGCCGGTGGTGAGCGCGCCGCGCTTGAGGCTGTGGCCGCCGAATTCCAGCCGCCCGAAGCCGGCGGCGGCGGCCCGGGCCTGCACGATGCGCGCGATCGAGCGCGGGGTAAGCGGCGCTGTGCCGAGCCGGGGCAGGGGAGGGGGGCCATCCGGCGGCGCCGGCGGCACAAAGAGCCGGCGGAACACCGCGCCCTCGGTGATCCGGGTGGCGTCGAGCCAGGCGGTGAGCGCGCGGACCGGGCAGAGCTCGGTGCGGCCATAGGGCAGGGGGACGGTGACGGCGGCGGTCTGCGCGCCCTTGCTGCGCGGCAGGGTGAGCTCGAAGCCCCGGTCGGTGCGCAGCAGGTCCGCCAGCGCGATGGCGGCGAGTTCGGAGCGGCGCAGCGCGCCGGCGAAACCCACCAGGATCAGCGCGCGGTCGCGCCGGCCGGGCAGGTCGTCCGGGATCGGTGCCAGCAGCTCGCGCAGCACGGCGAGCGTGGCGGCGCGCTTCTTCGCCGGGTTGGCGGCGGCGCGGCGGATGCCGGCGAGCGTTGCGCCGACCAGCGCGTCGTCGGTGGGCGCGGCGCAGCCGGCGGCGTGGTGCAGATAACGGATGGCGGCGCGGCGCAGGTCGAGCGTGTTGGGGGTGAGCCCGCGGTCGCGCTCGGCGGCGAGGAAGGCGGCGACATCGGCGCCGGAGGCGGGGAGGGGGGACAGCCCGTGCCGGTCGCACCAGGCGCACCAGGCGCGCACCGCCCAGCGGTAGGCGGCGCGGGTGTTTTCCGCCTTGGCGCGGCGGCTCCAGGCACGGGCCGCGAGGCGGGCGGCGGCCAGCGTGCCGTCGTTGTCCGGCGGCTCGGCGTCGGCCACGGCGTCGAACCAGGCGGCGACGGCGTCAGGCGAGCGGCCGAGCGGGGTGTCGTCCGGTGGCGGCACCACCGGCTGGGATGATGGGTCGGCCAGCAGCGCCAGCGCAGTGCCGGCCGCTTCGGACACGGGGACCGCGAGGCCCGCAGCCTCCGGCGTGGCGTCGCTGGTGAGAGGCGGGGCAGGCGGCGGCGCGGGCTGTTCAGCCGTCGGATCGCTGCGGGTGGGACGGGCAGGGTGGGCGGTGGGGACGGGGGTGTCGCTCACTGGGCGCCCATCCGGAGCGTGCGGCGGACCACGGGGGCGCGGCGATGGCCGGGCCGGCGGGGCAGGGCCGTCGGGTGGCGGCGGGAACCGGCTGTCCGATCGCGACGGGACGCGCACAGAAGGAGAACGGGCGGCGGGGCGGGCAGGGCAGGGGCCCCGGCGCTGCCGGCTCCCTGGCCGGCCGTTGTGGCCGCGCCGGCGCAGCGGCGCCGCCGGCGGTCGGGTCTTTGGCGGAGTGCTGGTGTCGGCCCCCGAACCCTGGCCCGCTGGCAGGCGGGCGTCGCTGTCCGGCGCGCGGCCTCAGGGCAATGGCCACGCGGTCCGTCAGCGGAGGCTGCGCGTCTGGCGGTCCGGGTCTGCGGAGCGCGGCGGTGGCGGGCGTCTGGGGCCATTTTGGGCGGTCCTCGGGGCGATTCGGCGCGTGATTCTGCCCCAGTGTCCGTATGTCCCACAAGCCTAATTATGGGACATACGGGGCGCGGGACACGGCCAAAACCGCCCGCCCCCAGAAATAAATCCCCTATTGCACGGTAACGGTCATATTGCGTAAGCGTACGTGCAAGTTACTGATTCGGCTTGGATTCGGCGCTGAGGCGTGGCAACCACGGCCCGCATGGGAGCGACGTCATGCTGGACACACTGCTGCAGCCACCGCGGTCCGCGCCCGCCCTCGACGGCGCACTCGCGGACGCGCTGGCCCGCGCCGCCGCCGCGCTCGCCCGGCTCGACCAGGCGGCGGCGAACCACTCGCTGCGTCCGGCCCTGCTCTATCGCACACGGCTCAAGA
>DATGHG010000406.1:0-12755 GCA_035308185.1 Thermoanaerobaculia bacterium
CCATTCGGCGATGGAGAAGCCGCCGCGGGCGACGGTCCCCGCCTGCAGCGCCACCGCCGCCGCGATTGCCGCCAGCGGCGCAGCCTTCTCATGCCAGGGCGCGGTCGCGTCCGTCGCCAGTGGCACGACTCCCGGCAAGGCGATCGAGCCTGCGGTCGCGGCTCCGGTCGTCGCCATCCGCAATACTCCCTGCAGAGGTCCGCCGGCGGTAGTAGGCGGTCGCGAGATGGCATCGGCGGCACCGGCGGCGAGCGGCGGCAGCGTCGCGCCGACCGCCAGGGCGATCAGGAAGAGGCTCAACCAGGTGAGATCGCCGCTGTTCACCGAGTCCGCCAGCCACACCGCCGCCCAGAACAAGCTGGCGACCAGGGCGGCGACGGCCAGCCAGCGCCAGCGCCGCCGCCAGGCCACCGCCAGCAGGCCGCCGGTGAGCAGCAGCAGGTAACCGAAGAGGTTGCGGGCGCTGGGCTGGGCGGTCTGGATCAGGGCCGGGGTGAGGAAGCCGCCCACCAGGCCGATCAGCGCCACCATGGCTCCTTGCCGCAGCGAAAGCGCCACCGCCACCGCGGTCGTCAATCCCATCAGCAGGAAACCCGCCGCCGGCGGCACCAGGTGATAGACGTGCACCGCGGCCAGGAAGCAGGCGAAGAGATCGGCGATGCCGGCCGCGGCCAGCGCCGCCGAGATACGGGCGGAGGAGCGCCGCGACCATTCCGCCAGCGCCAGCATCCCGACGCCAAACGCCACTCCCGTCGCCACGCGCACCGGCGGCGAGATCCAGCCGCGGTCGAACGAGAACTTGACCAGGAAGGCGCCGGCCAGCGCCAGCGCCATGGCGCCGACCCAAACCAGCAGCCGCGCCCCCACCAGCTCCTCGAAGGAGATGCGCTTCGGCGCCGCGGCCGCCGCCGCGCCGCCAGCCGGAGCGCCACCGGCGCCGGGTGCCATGACGGCGACCGCCGGCACGGGAAGGCGTCCTGGAGGGGCCGCCGCCGCCGGTGGCGATGGCGATCCGGGCGGCGGCGATACGGGCGGTAGCGTTCCAGAGAGCGGCGATCCGGGCACCAGCGATCCAGGCACCAGCGATCCAGGCACCAGCGATCCAGGCAGCGAACCCAAGGAGTCAGCGGCCTCCGGCACCAGCGAGCCGGGCGCCAGGGTCGCGGCTCTGCCGGTCGGCGGCGCCGGCATCGCGGGTCTCGTCGTCTCCCGCAGCGGCGCGCCGGTTGCCATCGCTCCTGCGGGCAGCGTGCCGGTTGGCGGCATCGCCTGCAGGTGCGTGGCCGGCTGCGGCATCGCCTGCGGGTGCGTGGCCGGCTGCGGCACCCCGAACCGCGCCGCCTCGCCTGGCTCGATGGCCCGCAGGGCCGCCTCCGGCATGGCGGCGTCCTGTCCGCCTGCGTGGTGCGCCGCCGTCTCGACCTCCCGGCCGGTCCGGGAGGATCCGCGCAACGCCGCCGCCGACTGCGCCGCGTGCACGAGATCCCGGAGCCGGGCGGTCTCGGCGCGGAGCCCGGCAAGCGCCGTGGCGTTGTCGCGGGAGCGCAGGAACGCCGCCAGCGCCAGGCCGCCGACCGCGACGAGGAGCAGGCCGATGGCAGCGCCGGAGCAGTCCATGGTGGATTGCGGCGGGCCGCCGGGCCGGCGTCAGACCGCCGAGTGCTGCCGGTGGTCGGCGACCAGCTTCTCGACGACCGAGGGATCCGCCAGGGTGGTGATGTCGCCCAACTCCTCGTACTCCGAGGAGGCGATCTTGCGCAGGATGCGGCGCATGATCTTGCCCGAGCGCGTCTTGGGCAGCCCGGTCACCAGCTGGATGCGGTCGGGCGTGGCGATCGGCCCGATGGCGTTGCGCACCTGCTCCTTGAGCGCCCCCACCAGCTCCTTCGGATCGGAGCTCTCGAACGCCGGCGTCGGATGCACGTAGGCGAAGATGCCGGTCCCCTTGATGTCGTGCGGGAAGCCCACCACCGCCGCCTCCGCCACGGCGGCGTGCGCCACCAGGGCGCTCTCGATCTCGGCGGTGCCGAGGCGATGCCCGGCGACGTTGAGCACGTCGTCGACGCGGCCGGTGATCCAGTAGTAGCCGTCCTCGTCGCGCCGGCAGCCGTCGCCGGTGAAATAGAGGCCGGGGAAACGCGAGAAGTAGGTCTCGCGGAAGCGGGCGTGATCGCCCCAGATGGTGCGCGCCTGCCCGGGCCAGGTGCCCTTGAGGCAGAGGTTGCCGGCGACGCCGTTGCCTTCGAGCACCTTGCCCTCCTCGTCGACGATCACCGGCTGCACGCCGAAGAACGGCAGCGTCGCCGACCCCGGCTTCGTCGGCGTGGCGCCAGGCAGCGGCGTGATCAGGATGCCGCCGGTCTCGGTCTGCCACCAGGTATCCACCACCGGGCACCGCCCATCGCCCACCACGTCGTGGTACCAGGTCCAGACCTCCGGGTTGATCGGCTCTCCGACGGTGCCCAGGATACGGAGCGATTCGCGCTTGTACCGCTGCACGAACTCGTCGCCGGCACGGGCGATGGCGCGGATCGCGGTCGGTGCGGTGTAGAACTTGGTCACCTTCAGGTCGTCGACGATCTGCCAGTAGCGACCGGCGTCCGGGTAGGTAGGGATCGACTCGAACATCACCGTGGTGGCGCAGTTGGCCAGCGGCCCGTAGATGATGTAGCTGTGGCCGGTCACCCAGCCGACGTCGGCGGCGCAGAAGTAGACGTCGTCGGGTTGCAGGTCGAACACCAGCTTGTGGGTGAGGGCGGCATAGACCAGGTAGCCGGCGGTGGTGTGCAGCACCCCTTTGGGCCGGCCGGTCGAGCCCGAGGTGTAGAGGATGTACAGCGGATCCTCCGCCGCCATCCATTCGACCGGGCAGGTGGAGCGGTGCTGCGCCGTCTCGTCGGCCAGCCACAGGTCGCGGCCGTTTTGCATCGGCACCTCGCGGTCGGTGCGCTTCACCACCAGCACCCATTCCACCAGCGACAGACCCTCGAGCGCCTGGTCGACGGTCGCCTTGAGCGGGATCCGCTTGCCGCCGCGCAGCCCCTCGTTGGCGGTGACCACCAGCTTGCAGCCGGCGTCGAGGATGCGCCCGCGCAGCGACTCCGCGGAGAAGCCGGCGAAGACCACCGAGTGCACGGCGCCGATGCGGGCGCAGGCGAGCATCGTGTAGGCCAGCTCGGGGATCATCGGCAGGTAGATGCACACCCGGTCGCCCTTGCGGACGCCATGGGCGAGCAATACGTTGGCGACGCGTGCCACGTTGTGCTTGAGCTCGCGGTAGGTGATGCCGCGGTACTCGCCGGGCTCGTCCGCCACCCACAGGATCGCCGTCTTGTCGCCGTGCGCCGCCAGGTGCCGGTCGACGCAGTTGTAGCAGGCGTTCAGCCGCCCGCCGGAATACCAGGAAAAATCGACCTCGTGCAGATCCGCGTCCAGGATCGACGACGGTTGGTGAAACCAGTCGAGGATCGCCGCCTGCTCGCGCCAGAAGTCCTCGGGATGCTCGATCGAGCGCCGGTACATCTCCCGGTACTGCTCCATGCTCTTGACGTGGGCCGTGGCGGCGATGTGGGGCTTGGCTGGGATCATGGCTGGCGCCTCCCTCATGTAGCCCCCATTCTGCCACGCCGGGAGGGCGGGGTGGAGTCGGTAAGACGAGGGCGGGGAGTTGACCGCGGGCCCGCCTTGCGCAAGGCTTGCCGCGCCAGCTTGGACGCGCCAGCTTAGAAAAGGGGGTCACGCTCGCCCATGTCCGATTTCAAGGTGACGGTCTCGAAGAACGGCCCCCTCCGCGTCGAAGGGGAGAACATCCAGCTCCTGGACCCCGAGGGCAGGCCTTACGGCCTCGGTGGCCGCGGCCTCATCTCGCTGTGCCGATGCGGCCACTCCGCCAACAAGCCCTTCTGCGATGGCAGCCACAACCATCACGGTTTCCAGGACGATCCGCAGGCGCGCGAGCTGCCGCCGCGAAAGCCGGCGTCCTGAGACGCAGGTTCCACCGGCGAAGCCGGCGGCGCCCGGGCCGGCGGCGGCGGCGGGGCTCCGCCTGATGCCCGGCCGCCGAGCGATGGCGCCGGCGATCGCCGGGACCGCCGTGGTTGCCGTGGTTCTGCTGTTCCTCCCCGGCGTGGCGCCGGCCCGCCAGGCGGCGATGCCGGCACCGGGCCAAACCTCTCCGGAATCGGCGCCGCTGGCAGTCGCGGCGACGGCACCGGCGCCGCCGCCGGCGCGCGGGCCGGCCGGCCAGGGGCCCTCGGCGCCCTGGCGGACTCTGACCACCCCCCACTACCGGATCCACTATCCGGCGCCCTTCGCGGCCTGGGCGCGGCGCGCCGCCGGCGAGCTCGAGACGGTGCGCGAGCGCGCCATCGCCGAGATCGGCTTCGCACCGGCGGAGGTCGTCGACGTCGTGGTTTCCGACCCGGAGGCCGACGCCAACGGCGCGGCCCTGCCGCTGCGCGGCTGGCCGCGCCTGGTGCTGTGGACCTCGCCGCCGCCGCCGGACTCCGAGATCGGCTATTACCGGGACTCCATCGAGGACCTGGCGGTGCACGAGGAGGCCCATCTCGTCCACCTGCTGCGCCCCTCCCGCAACCCGCTGCTGTCGCGCCTGCTGCCGGTCGGCCCGATCGCGCTGGCGCCGCGCTGGCTGGTGGAGGGCTACGCCACCGTCGTCGAAGGCCGCCTCACCGGCGCCGGCCGGCCCAACGGCGACCTGCGGGCGGCGATCCTGCGGCGCTGGGCGCAGGCCGGCGTGCTGCCCGACTACGGGCGCCTGGCGTCCGATGCCCACGCCTGGCACGGCATGTCGATGGCCTACCTGCTGGGCTCGGCGTACCTCGAGTGGTTGGAGCAGCGCGGCGGCCCGGGCAGCCTGCGCAAGCTCTGGGCGAGGATGACGGCGCGCGCCGGGCGCTCGTTCGACGCCGCCTTCGCCGGCATCTGGGAGAATTCGCCGGCAAGCCTCTATGACCGCTTCCGTGCCGAGCTGACCTGGCACGCCATGGAGGCGGAGAAGCGGGTGCAGGCGGTGGGGCCGTTGGCGGTGCGCGAGGGCGCCCTGTGGCAGGGGTTGTCGTGGACCACCGGCGCGCCGGCGGTGTCGCCCGACGGCGCCCGGATCGCCCTGGTCCATCGCTCCCGCGACCGGCCCGCGGAGCTGGTGATCTGGTCGACGGCGCCCGACCTGGAGGCGGAGCGGCGCTGGCAGGAAGCCCAGGCCCGCCAGCAGCGCAACGATCCGCAGGACGTGCCGGCGGTCCGCACCCGGCCGCTGCCCAGGAAGCCTCTCCACACCTGGACCGCGGCCGCCGGCGGCGACCCGGCGATGCCGCGCTTCATGCCCGGCGGTCGCTCGCTGCTGCTGGTGCGCTTCCTGCCGGACGGCGAGGGTTTCCTCCACCCCGATCTTTTCGCGTGGCGGCCGGAAGCCGGCGAGATGCGCCGCATCACCCGGCAGGCCGATCTGCGCGATCCGGACCCGGCTCCCGACGGGACCTGGGCGGTGGCGGTGCGCGACCGGTTCGGCCTGTCGCAGCTGGTGACCGTGGATCTGGCGAGCGGCGAGGTGCGAGAGCTGACCCCGCCCTCCCAGGACCGCGTCTATGACCGCCCGCGCCTGGCGCCGGACGGCCACCGGGTGGCGTTCGGCCTGCACGAGGGCGGTGGCTGGAAGCTGGCGGTGCTCGAGGTTGGCGCCGATCGCGCCGCCGGCTCGGAGGTCGAGCTTGCGCCGCCCCCGGGCGCCGCCGCGTCCTCGCCCGCCTGGAGTCCGGATGGCGGCACCCTTTACGCGGTGGTCGGCCGCGGCGGTTTCCTCGACGTGTATGCCTTTGCCCTGCGAGGCGGCGCGCCGCCCGCCGCCTTCACCCGCACCCAGGGCGGCGCCTTCGCGCCGGCGCCGACGCCCGACGGCAAGGGCCTCTTCTACCTGAGCCTGGAGCCTACCGGCCTGGATCTGCGCCGCCTCGACCTGACCGCCCGGCGCCCGCCCCTGGCCGAGGTCGCGATGCCCGCCGACCTCGCGCCGGCGGTGCGGCCCCCGGCGCCGGCGGCGCCGCCACTGCCGCTGGCGGTCACCGTCCCGGGGCCTCCCTCGGCGTCGCCGGCCGTGTCCACCGTCCCCGCCCCCCCGCCGCCCGCTGGCGAGCCCTACGGCGCGGGCCGCCCGGAGCTGCTGCCGCTGATCGGCGGCGGTGCCGGCAGCGCCAGCGGCACCCTCGAGCTGGGCCTGCGCGCCGGCGACCTGATCGGGCGCTTCGATCTCCTCGCGCTCGGCGCCATCGGTGGCGGCGGGGCGCCGCGCGGCGGCGCGCTGGCCGGGAGCTTCCGTGGCCTGCCGGTGGACCTTGGCCTGCACGCCTTCGACGTGCGCGAGCTGCCGTCGCTGCAGGACGGCCTGGCGCCGGCGCCGAGCGGCCTCCCGCCGCCGGGTGCCGGCGCGCTCGACCTCGAGCGGCGCGGCGTGGCGGCTTCGGCCGAGTGGCGGCGCCGGGCGGCAGGCGAGCGCCGCCGCCTGCGCGCCAGCCTGCTCTGGCAACGCCTGGAGCCGGCGAGTGGCGCGGGTCCGGCTGCCGCCGCGGCGACAGCCGGCACGAACGAAGGGATCGCCGCGGCGGACGGCAGCTACCGGCTGTTCCGCCGGCACGGGCTCTGGGTTCTGGATGCGGGCCTCGACGCGCACCTGGAAACTGGGCGCACGCGCGGCGACGGCTGGCAGCGCTACGGCGGCGAGGGGGAGCTGGCGGTTCGGCGCGAGGGCGCCCGGCTGGCGCTCGAATGGCGTCGCGACGGCTCGCGCCGCGTCGGTAGCGCCTTCGATCTCTATCAGCTCGGCGGCGCCGCGAGCAGCCTGCTGCCGGACACGGCACTTGCCGGCCGGATCGTCTCGCCGGCCCTGCCGGCGGCGACCCTGCTGGGGGCCGAGCACGAGGAGGAGCGGATCGAGCTCGATCTCGGGGGCGACGGCGGCGGCTGGCTCGGCGGATGGATCGGCGGTGCGCTGCCGCTGCCGCTCTTCTACGAGCGCCACCGGCTGTGGGGCGGCCCGCTGCCGCAGCCGGTGGAGGTCACTCTCGCCGGCCTGGAATACCGGCTCTACACCCGGCCGGTGCCGCTGGTGCGCCTGCCTGCCCTGGAGCTGCGGCTGGGCGCGGCGCGGCTCTTCGCGAGCCCGCTCGCCGAGCGCAACCGCTGGTGGCTGACTAGCGTTTGGCGCCCTTGAACCGCAGCTGCTCAGGATCGACGCCGAGCGCCGCGGCCGCCTGCTCGACCAGCGGCCCGAAGCGCTCCGGCGGCAGCTCGATGAACAGCCCGGTGGCGACGGCGAAGGCCTCGCCGGCGCCGTCCAGCAGCCGCCCTGAGGTCCAGATCTTGCGCCCCTGCTCCCGATCCACCCACGCCTCCACGGTGGCGTCGGTGCCGAGCGGCAGCATGCGCTGGAAGCTGGTGTCGAGGCGTGCCGCCACCGCGATGTGGCCGGCGACCCAGGCGGCGGCGCCCATCGCCTCGTCGAGCACCGCGGCGATGGCGCCGCCGTGGGCATGCCCCGGCGGTCCCTGCGCACCCCTGCCGAACCAGGCCTTGCCCACCAGCCGGCCGCTGTCCGCGCGCAGGAAGTAGCGCACCCGCAGGCGCGCCCCTGCCGCGGCCTCCCCCGCCCTGCCGTCGCCGGTCACGAAAGTGCCGGCCCCACCCTCGAGCCGGAAGGGGTCGATCGGCTGCCATCCCGGTTCGGGCACCACCTCCGGCGGGTGCAACAGGTCGCGGGTCATCCTGGCGCCGACTATAGCGCCTCGAGGCCAAGCCCCCCGTTCGCGCGGCGTCCGGGTCTGATTCTTGCTAGTGCTCGATGACAGCCACTGGCAACTTCCGATCCTTGGGAGGGGGAGCGCCACGCAGATGATGAATCTTTCGCCCCGCAGCTCCGATATGCCGCCTGCCGCCTTCGCCCGCGACGCCTCCGCCACCAGCACCGCGGATGCCGCCGACGAGCTGTCGGCGCTGCGGCGCGATCAGGAGCTGGCCATCGCCACCCTCGCCGCGATCGGCGACGGCATCATCCGCACCGGCGCCCACGGCAAGATCGATTATCTGAACCACGCCGCCGAGGAGCTGACCGGCTGGAGCGGCGAACGGGGCCTGGGGCGACGGGTGGGCGAGGTCTTCCGTCTGGTGGACGAAATCACCCGCCGGCCTCTCGCCGATCCGGTCGGGCGCTGCCTGGACGAGGGGCGCATCGTGCGGTCCGCCGACCATGCGCTGCTGCTCAGCGCCGATGGCAAGGAGTATTCCGTGCATCATTCGGCGGCGCCGATCTACGACCTTGCCGGCAGGGCGCTCGGCGCCGTCCTGGTGTTCAAGGACGTCACCGAGCTGCGCGGCATGGAGCGCGAGATGATCTACCTCGCGAGCCATGACCCCTTGACCGGCCTGCTGAACCGCCGGGAGTTCGAGGCCCGCCTGCAGCGCGCCATCCTCACCGCCCGCCTTGACGGCCGCGAGCATGCCCTGCTCTACCTGGATCTCGACGAGTTCAAGGTGATCAACGACAGCTGCGGCCACCTGGCCGGCGACGAGATGCTCAAGCAGGTGACGGCGCTGCTGCGCGCCAACGTCCGCCGCAGCGACGCCCTGGCGCGGCTCGGCGGCGACGAGTTCGGCGTGCTGCTCGAGAACTGCCCGGCGCCGCGGGCGCGCCAGACCGCCGAGGAGCTGTGCCGCGCCCTGCGCGATTTCCGCTTCTCGCTGCGTGAGCACGTGTTCGAGGTTGGGGCCAGCATCGGGCTGGTGCCGATCGGCAGCGACAGCGGCGACCTGGTCCAGCTGCTCAGCGCCGCCGACGCCGCCTGCTACGTCGCCAAGGACCGCGGCCGCAACCGGGTGCAGGAGTACGAGCCCGACGACACCGGCGTGGCGCAGCACCACGGCGAGATGCGGTGGATCCAGCGCATCCACGACGCCTTCGAGCAACGGCGCTTCCGCCTCTATTACCAGAAGATCGAGCCGCTGGGCCGCACCGCTGGCGGCGCGGACCCCGAGGCCTTCTGCGAGGTCTTCTTGCGTATGCTCGACCGCGACGGCCAGCCGATCGAGCCGGCCGGCTTCGTCGCCGCCGCCGAGCGCTACCACCTCATCGACTCGCTCGATCGCTGGGTGGTGCAGACCGCCTTCGGCGCCATCGCCGAAGCGCAGCGCGGCGGCGCCGGCGCGGCGCTGTTCGCGATCAACATCTCGGCGCAGTCGCTGTCGGACGAGCGCTTCCTCGCTTTCGTCGTGGCCGAGCTCGCTGCCAGGCGGGTCGACCCACGCCGGATCTGCTTCGAGATCACCGAGACCGCGGCGCTGAGCCGGCTTGGCAGCGCCCTGCGTTTCCTTTCGACCCTCAAGGAGAAGGGTTGCCGCTTCGCGCTCGACGACTTCGGCGGCGGCCTATCCTCGTTCAGCCATCTGCGCAACCTGCCGGTCGATTTCCTCAAGATCGACGGCGCCCTGGTGCGGGAGATGACGGTGGACCCGGTGAAACGGGCCATGGTCGAAGCGATCAACCAGATCGGCCACGTCATGGGCCTGCGGACGGTCGCCGAATGGGTGGAGAGCCGCGAGATCCTCGAGCTGCTCGAGGCGATGGGCGTCGACTACGGCCAGGGATTCTGGTTCTCCGGCGTCGAGCCCCTGATCCACGACCACTGAGCGCTGGTCTCCCGCTAACGCGAGACCACGCGCCGCGGTCCGGCGGCCCTGACCGCCTCGTCCACCCCGGCCTCGTACTTCTCGAAGTTGGCGGCGAACATGTCGGCCAGCCGCGCCGCCTTCTCGTCGTAGTCGGCGGTGCTCTGCCAGCTGTCGCGCGGCCGCAGCACGGCGGCGGGCACCCCCTCGACCTTCTCCGGCACCGCCAGGCCAAAGATGGGGTCGGTCCAGGTCGGCACGGCGTCGAGCTCGCCGCCCAGCGCCGCGTCCACCATGCGGCGGGTGAAGCCCAGCTTGATCCGCTTGCCGGTGCCGTAGGGGCCGCCGGTCCAGCCGGTGTTGATCATCCAGACCTTGGCGCGGTGCTGCTGCAGGCGCTCGCCGAGCATCTTGGCGTAGACGCCGGGATGGAGGGGCAGGAAGGGTGATGCGAAGCAGGTGCTGAAGGTCACCTTGGGCTCGGTGACGCCGCGCTCGGTGCCGGCCACCCGCGCCGTGTAACCGGAGAGGAAGTGGTACATCGCCTGCTCGGGACTGAGGCGGCTGATCGGCGGCAGCACCCCGAGCGCGTCGCAGGTGAGGAAGACGACGTGCCGGGGATGCCCGGCACGGCCGTCGAGATCGACCTTGGTCAGCTGGGTCAGGGGGTAGCTGCTGCGGGTGTTCTCGGTGTAGGTGTCGGCGTCGAGGTCGAGCTCCCGCGTCTGGTCGTCGCAGACGACGTTCTCGAGCACCGTGCCGAAGCGGCGGGTGGTCTCGTAGATCTCGGGCTCGCCCTCGCGCGACAGGCGGATGACCTTGGCGTAACAACCGCCTTCGATGTTGAACACGCCGTCGGCGCTCCAGCCGTGCTCGTCGTCGCCGATCAGGGTGCGGTTCGGATTGGAGGAGAGCGTCGTCTTGCCGGTGCCGGAGAGGCCGAAGAAGAGCGCCACGTCGTCGCGCGTGGCGCCGTAGTTGGCGCTGCAGTGCATCGACAACGCCTGCTGCCGTGGCAGCAGGTAGTTCATGACGCTGAAGACGCTCTTCTTGATCTCGCCGGCATACCGGGTGCCGCCGATCAGCACCAGCCGGCGCGCCAGGTCGAGCAGGATGAAGGTGCTGCTGCGGGTGCCGTCACGCGCCGGGTCGGCCTGGAACAGGGCGGCGTCCACCACCGTCATGCCGGGCTCGAAGGCCGCCAGCCGGGAGGGATCGGACTCGCGCAGGAACATGTTGCGGGCGAACATGCTGTGCCAGGCGAACTCGGTGACCACCCGCACCGGCAACCGGTAGTTCGGGTCGGCTCCGGCATAACCGTCGAAGACGAACAGGTCGCGCTCGGCCAGGTACTGCCGCACCCGCTCCCAAAGGGCGTCGAAGCGCTCGCGCTCGAAGCGCCGGTTGGAATCTCCCCACCAGATGTCGCCGTCGATGGACGGATCCGCGACCATGAACTTGTCCAGGGGCGAGCGGCCGGTCTGGGAACCGGTGAGGCACACCAGCGGCCCCTCGTTCGCCAGCTTGGCCTCGCCGCGCGCCACCGCCTGCTCGGTCAGCCGGGCCGGCGAGAGGTTCCAGTGCACGGTGCCGGAGCTGGACAGCCCCAGCCGATCGATGCCAAAGCTGCTGATGACAGGCCCGTCGTTTTTCATGCCGCACCTCGGAAGTAGTAGTCGCCGAACAAAGCCCCGCCCCGGTCCTCCCGCTCTCGCGGACCCAGAACCCGGCGAGTCTACAACCTGTGACCTGCCGGTGACGAGGGGACGGCGGCGGCGGTGCCGCCGCTGCCGCGCCGGCCAGCGATCGCCCCGCCAGGCGGCTCAGTCGCGCGCGGCCGGGATCGGCGGCACCTTCACCGCCGCCGGCGGGTGCTTCTCGAGCTCCTGCAGCAGGTAGGCGACGGCGCGCTCGAGGCTGGGGTCGTGGCCCTTGGCGATCTCGTCGGGCCGGTCCACGACCTCGATGTCGGGCGGCACGCCGAGGTTCTCGATCCCCCAGTGGCCCTCGGTGTCGAGGAAGCGGTAGGCCGGCGTCGAGAGGCTGCCGCCGTCGGCCAGCTTCGGGCTGGCGCGGAGGCCGATCAGGCCGCCCCAGGTCTTGGTGCCGATCAGCGGTCCCAGCCCGAGCTTGCGGAAGTAATAGGGGAAGGCGTCGCCGCCCGAGCCGGCGCTGCCGTTGATCAGGCAGGCCTTGGGGCCGGTGTTGACGAACACCGGGGTGGTGGTGGGCTCGCTCCCGCGCGCCACCCAGTACTGGAGCAGGGGCCGGCTGAGCAAGGCGATCATGCGGTCGGGGATGAAGCCGCCGCCGTTGTAGCGGTCGTCGATGATCAGCGCCTGCTTGCTGGCCTGAGGATAGAAGTACTTGAACAGCTCGCGGTTGCCGGCCGTGGCGGTGTCCGGCATGTGGATGTAGCCGATGCGGCCGCCCGAAGCGTGGTCCACCCATTCGCGGTTGGCCCGCACCCAGGAGTAGTAGCGCAGGTTCTGCTCGTTCTTGACGGGGCGCACTTTCTCGTCGTGCGCGCCGGCGCCGGAGGGGCTGGCGGCGACCCGCAGCGTCACCACGCGGCCCGCCTTGTTCTCGAGCAGGCGGTAGAAGTTGTCGACGCCGCGGGTGGGCTGGCCGTCCACCGCCAGGATGTAGTCGCCCTGCTCGACGTGCACCCCGGGCTCGGTCAGGGGCGAACGGAAATCCTCCTGCCAGTTCTCGCCGGAGAAGATCCTGGCGACCCGGAAGGCGCCGGACGGCTCGGCCTCGATCTCGGCCCCGAGCAGGGCTCCTTCCACGCGCGGCGCCCCCGGCTCGTCGCCGCGGGCGACGTAGACGTGGCCGGCCGACAGCTCGGCCCCCAGCTCCTCGAGCAGGTAGTCGAGATCGTCGCGGCAGCCCAGCCAGGGCAGCAGCGCGCCGTAGCGGTCGCGCATCGCCGGCCAATCGAGGCCGTGCATGCCGGGGTCGTAGAACCAGTCGCGCATGATGCGCCAGGCGTCGCGGTACATCTGGGCCCACTCCTCGCGCGGGTGGATCCGGATCTGCAGCTTGTCGAGCGGCAGCAGGCCCTCATGGTTCTTCTGCCCGGG
>DATGHG010000407.1:0-17477 GCA_035308185.1 Thermoanaerobaculia bacterium
CCGCAGCGTCGACGTCAAGGTGGATCGCCCCGGGGTCGAGGTGAAGACCCTGCACGGCTACTACCCGTAGCGCCCGGGCGATGCCCACGAGCCTGCCACGGCGTCGGCGTCGGCGGCGGGCGCTCGCGTCGGCCCTGACCCTGGCGGCGGCCCTGGCGGCGGCCCTGGCGGCGGGAGCCCTGGGCGCCTGCCGGGCAGCCGGCGGCGAGGCGGCGGAGCGCGGGCGGGTCCGCGTCGGCATCGTCTTCGACAGCGGCGGCAAGGACGACCGCTCGTTCAACGCCGCGGCCTGGGCGGGGGGCAAGCGCGCGGCGCGCACCCTGCCCATCGTGCTGCGCACCGCGGAGCCGGGCGACCCGGCGTCGATCGAGCCGGCGATGCGCGCCTTCGCCGAGCGCGGCTACGAGCTGATCCTCGGCATCGGCTTCGCGCAGGCCCCCATCGCCGAAGCGGTGGCGCGCGACTACCCGCGGCTCGACTTCGCGGTCGTCGACGGCGTCGCTCGCCAGCCGAACGTCGCGTCGCTGGTGTTTCGGGAGCACGAGGGCGCCTACCTGGTGGGCATGATCGCCGCAAGGGTCTCGAAAACCGGGGTCCTCGGCTTCATCGGCGGCATGCAGGTGCCGCTGGTCCAGAAGTTCCAGGTCGGGTTCAGCGAAGGAGCGCACGCCGTGCTGCCGCGCACGGTCGTCCTGGCGAGCTACATCGGCACCACCGAGGCGGCCTGGAACGATCCCGGCCGCGCCAAGGAGCTGGCCGCGGCCGAGATCAGCCGTGGCGCCGACGTCCTGTTCGCCGCCGCCGGCAATTCGGGGCTCGGCGCCTTCGACGCCGCGGCGCAATACCACGTCTACGTCATCGGCGTCGATTCCGACCAGAACTGGATCAAGCCCGGGCGCGTGCTCACCAGCATGGTCAAGCGGGTCGACAACGCCGTCTTCGAGATCGTCGCCGACCGCGTCGCCGGCCGTTTCCACGGCGGCGTTCACGTCTACGGCCTGGCCAACGGCGGCATCGATTACGCCATGGATTCCTACAACCGCGGCCTCATCCCCGCGACGGTGTTGCGCGACGTCGAGACGGCGCGCCGGCGCATCCTGAGCGGCGAGATCCAGGTCACCGACGCGATGGCGGCCGGCACGCCGTCCCCCCCGCCATGATCACGCCGCCCGCGCCGGCGCTCGAGCTCCGCGGCATCACCAAGCGCTTCGGCGCCGTCGCCGCCAACGACGGCGTGAGCCTGGCGGTCGCGGCCGGCACCATCCACGCCCTGGTGGGCGAGAACGGCGCCGGCAAGTCGACGGCGATGCGGATCGCCGCCGGCCTCCTGGCCCCCGACCATGGCGAGGTGTTGGCGGCGGGCGTCGCGCGCCGCTTCGCCGGTCCCCGGGAGGCCAGCCGCCGCGGCATCGGCATGGTGCACCAGCAGTTCATGCTGGTCGACACCATGACGGTCACCGAGAACGTGGTGCTCGGCGCCGAGCCGGGTCCCGCCTGGGCGGTCGATCTCGCCGGCGCTTCGGCGCGGATCGCGGCGCTGGCGCGGGAGCTCGGGCTGGCGGTGGACCCCGCGGCGCGGGTCGCCGGGCTGTCGGTCGGGCAACGGCAGCGGGTCGCGGTGCTCAGGGCGCTCTACCGGCGGGCCCGCGTGCTGATCCTCGACGAGCCCACGGCGGTGCTGGCGCCGCCGGAGGTCGCCGGCCTGTTCGCCGTGCTGCGCGGCATGCGGCAGCAAGGGCACACCGTCGTGCTCATCACCCACCACCTCGCGGAGGTGATGGCGGTTGCCGAGGAGGTGACGGTGATGCGCGCCGGCCGCGTGGTCGGCAACCGCCGGACCGCCGCGACCAGCGCCGGCGAGCTGGCCCGCCTGATGGTCGGGGGCGAGGCGCCGCCGCGCACCTTGAAGCATCTCGCTCGGGCGGGACCGCCGCGGCTGGTGATCCGCGACCTGGCCGTCACCGCCGGCGCCGACGGCGGCGAACGCCGCCTCGACGGCGTGACGCTCGACGTCCGCGCCGGCGAGATCGTCGGCATCGCCGGCGTGGAGGGCAACGGCCAGGCCGAGCTGATCGCGGCGGTCGCCGGCCTTGCCGATCCCGGAACGGTCTCGGGCACGGTGCGCTTCGCCGGCCGGGACCTCGCAGGCGCCAGCCCGCGCCGGCGCCGGGAGCTCGGCCTGGCCCACATACCCGAGGACCGCGAGCGGCGCGGCCTGCTGCTCGATTTCGACCTGGCCGAAAACGCCATCCTGGGCGCCCATCGCCGCCCGCCGCTCGCCGTCGGACTGTTCCACCTGTGGCTGGACCGGCAGGCCATCGCGGCTCACGCCGCCGCGCTGCTGCAGCAATTCGACGTCCGTCCCGCGTTCGTGCAGCTGCCGGCGCGCGCCCTCTCCGGCGGCAACCAGCAGCGCCTGATGGTCGCGCGCGAGCTGGCGGGATCGCCGCGGCTGCTGCTCGCGGCGCAACCCACCCGCGGCGTGGACCTCGCGGGCAGCGCGCGGATCCACCGGGCGCTGGTGGCGGTGCGCGACGCCGGCTGCGCGGTGCTGCTGGTCTCTTCCGACCTCGACGAGGTCATGGCGCTCGCCGATCGCCTGCTGGTCCTCCATCGCGGCAAGGTGGCGGGCGAGCTCGATCCGGCGGGCGCCACGCCGGAGGAGATCGGGCTGCTGATGACCGGCGGCAGCCGCTCGCCCGGGGGGGCCGCCTGAACCGCTTCACCGGCGCGGCGCCGCTCGCCGCGGCGGCCGCGGTGCTCGCCGCGCTGGCCGCCGGCGCGCTGCTGATCGCGGCCGTCGGCGACGACCCGGTGGCGGTCTACGGCTTGCTGCTGGGCAGCGCGCTGTCCTGGCCCGACGGCATCGGCTACACGCTGTTCTACGCCACGCCGCTGGTCTTCACCGGCCTTGCCGTGGCCGTCGCCTTCCGCGCCGGGCTGTTCAACATCGGCGCCGAGGGCCAGCTCTATGTTGCCGCCTTCGCCACCGCCTGGATCGGCGTCGCCGGCGCCGGCCTGCCGGGATGGCTGCTGGCGCCGCTCGCCTGGCTCACCGCCGCCGCGGCCGGCGCGGCGTGGGGCGCCGTCCCCGGCGTGCTCAAGGCGCGCTTCGGGGCGCACGAGGTGATCACCACGATCATGCTCAACTTCATCGCCGTCGGCCTCGCCGCCTACCTCGCCGAGACGCGTTTCCGGCAGCCGGGCGACGCGATCCTCGAGACCGCGCCGATCGCCGCCGGGGCGCGGGTGGCCCGTCTCGGGCAGCTGCTGCCCGGCCTGCCGTCGCGCATCCCGCTGAACCTGGCCTTCCTGGCGGCGCTCGCCGCCTGCGCCCTGGTCTACCTGCTCCTCTGGCGCACGCGCTGGGGTTACGAGCTGCGCGCCACCGGCGCGAGCCCGGAAGCGGCGGCCTACGGCGGCATCGCCGGCGGCCGGGTGGTGGTCGCCGCGATGGCGATCTCGGGCGCGCTGGCCGGCGGGGTGGCGATCAACGACGTGCTCGGCTACCGCTACCGCTACTACCACGGCTTCTCGGCCGGCTACGGCTTCACCGGCATCGCCGTCGCCCTGCTCGGGCGCAACCATCCGGCCGGCGTGCTGCTCGCCGCGCTGCTCTTCGGCGCCATGGAACGCGGCGGCCTGTTCGTCGGCATCTTCAGCGACCATGTCTCGCGCGATCTGGTGCTGGTGCTGCAGGGCCTGATGATCCTGGCGGTCGCGATGCAGCGCCGGCGCTGGGCGCCGACGACGCCGACGATGCCCGCGACGCCAGCGACGCCGGAGACGCCGGAGACGCCGGAAACGCCGGAAACGCCGGAAATCATCGCGGCGCAGGAGCCGTCCGGGCGATGACCGGCCCGGTGCTCTGGTTCTTCGTCGTCTCCGGGGTGCGGATGGCGACGCCGCTGCTGCTGGCGGCGCTCGGCGGCATCTACGCGGAGCGCTCGGGCGTCATCAACATCGGGCTCGAAGGGCTGATGCTGGCCGGCGCCTTCACGGCGGCGGTGGTGACCCACGCCGTGCACCAGCCGTGGCTCGGCCTGGCGGCGGCGGCGGCGGCCGGCATGGCCGGCGCCCTCCTCCTTGCCGTGGCGTCGATTCGCTGCGGCGCCGATCAGGTGGTGAGCGGCGCCGCCATCAACATCTTCTTCGCCGGCCTGCTGCCGCTGCTCTCGGGCGCTCTCTTCTCCTCGACCGGCGCGACGCCGCCCCTCGCCCAGGGCGAGCAGCTGCCGCGTGCGCCGGTCGTGCTCGCCTTTGCGCTGGTGCCGCTCACCGCCTATGTCCTGCGCCGCACCCGCTTCGGCCTGCGCCTCCGCGCCGCCGGCGAAAATCCCGCGGCGGCCGCCGCCGCCGGCATCGGCGTCGCCCGCCTGCGCTACGCGGCGGTGCTGATCTCGGGAGCGCTGGCAGCCCTGGGCGGCGCCTATCTGTCGATCGGCCAGTCGTCCCAGTACACCCGCAACATGACCGCCGGTCGCGGCTTCATCGCGCTGGCGGCGCTGATCGGCGGCGACCGCCGGCCCCTGCCCACGATGCTCGCCTGCCTGTTCTTCGGCCTCGCCGAGGCGATCTCCATCCAGCTGCAGGGCGCGGTCAGACTGCCCGGCCAGCTCGTCCAGCTGCTGCCCTACGTCCTGACGCTGGTGGTGGCGGCCGGTTTCATCGGCCGCTCGCGCCCGCCCGCCGCCCTCGGAGTGCCGCTCACGGACGGCGGCGGGGACAGCCGCTGAACCCTGCCGCCCCTCACCGGACCGGCCGGGGCGGCGACCCCGGCCGGCCGCGAGCGGCTATGGGCAGTCGAACGCCGCGGTGTCCTGGACCGGCACCGCCGCGTTGATGTCGGGGTTGGTGTAGGTCCGCTGCGCGCCGGTCTGGGTATCGACAGCGGTCAGCGTGAAGCCGACGTTGGTCCCTGCCGAAAAGAACACCCAGAACTTCTGGTTGGCAGTGCAGGCGTTGAGCACCTTGACCAGCAGCTCCGGGTTGTCGGCGGCGAAGAACCAAAAGAGCCCGCCGCGGTTGACGCCGACCGAATTCAGCGCGATCGCCTGACCGTTGCCGGAGAGGCCGCCGCTCTGCGAGGTGTGGTAGGCGATCGAAAGCTGGAATCGCGCGTCGCCGGGCTGATTGTCGATGCACAGCACGGTCGCGCTCGCCTGGCAGCCGGCGGGCGGGTTGGGGGTCGAGCCCGCAAGGTTGAAGGTGAAGCCGGCGAGGGTCAGGAAGTCGGTGAAGGTGCCCGGGCTGGTCGGCGAGAACTCGATGTTGAAGGCCAGCTGCTGACCGGCGGAGAGGTTGACCGGCAGCGTGACCAAGGTGCCGGCGCTACAGTCGACCTGACCGCCGGCGTAGGGCTCGACCTGGTAGTTGAAGGCGCTGAACGGCGGTGAGAGGTCGTGGACCAGCGTCTCGGTGCCCGACGCGTCGCAGGTACAGTTGGTGATGTCGCTGCAGAAGCAGAGCGCCGTGCAGATCCCCGAGGTCTGGCCGACGGCGGTGACCGGGAAGGTGAAGCTCGTGTCCTCCACGCTGGCGCCGAGGGGCGAGGCGCCGGAGCGGAGCAGGAAGGGCGAGAGGCTCGTCGCCCCGGGCCTTGCCGCGGCCTGGGGCACAGCCGCCCGCGGCGCACTCGCGGGTTCGGTGACCTGCGCCTGCTGGGCCCCGGGCGCCGCGGCGAGCGAGGAGGTGAGTGTCAGCGACAGCGGCAGCAGCCAGAGAACTGATTTGTATCTCATCGCACGGCCCTCCACGGTTCCATCAGGAGAAATGACTTCGGAGAAACGACTCGGAGGCCGCCTCGCGGACCTCTCCCTCCAGCTATCGCGCTGAACGGACCAGAAACGGTTCGCGCTTCGTGGCCAGGCTCCCGCCCCGCTTGCCGCCGCACCCCCCGCCGGTTAGGATGGCTAGGATGTGGGGTGCTCCGCGGCGGCGGCTGGGCCGCCTAGTGCTGATAATCGCCGGCCCCACCCTGCTGGCTGCCGGCTCGCTTGGGCTGTTGACTTCCCTGGCGCCGCTCCACTCCCTGCTGGCGGGACCGCCGCCGCCCGCCGCCATCCCCGCCGATCTCGATCCCAAGTACCGCACCTGGCTGGAGGAGGTGGCGCCGCTGATGAGCGAGCGGGAGCGGCAGGTCTTCCTGTCGCTGAACCGCGACTACCAGCGCGACGACTTCATCCAGCGGTTCTGGGCGGTGCGCGATCCCTTCCCCCAGACGCCGCAGAACGAGCTGCGGGACGCCTGGGAGGAGCGCCTGAAGATGGCTCGCGAGCGCTTCGGCAACGTGGTGGAGGACCGGGCGCGGATGCTGCTGGTGCACGGCGAGCCCGGCCACGTCTTCCGCTCGCGCTGCGCCGAGACGGTGCTGCCGCTCGAGATCTGGGCCTACGACCGCACGCCGCGCATCCGGCGCAGCTTCGCGCTGGTGTTCGTCGCCGATTCCGGGGCCGCGCGCGGCCGCTACCGGCTGTGGGCGCCGAGCGAAGGGCTCGCCTCGCTGCTGACCTTGCAGACGCGAGCCGCCAGCCCGGCGGCAACCGACCTCTCGGCGCTCAACGGCTGCCCGGAAGGCAGCGAGATCGCCGGCTATCTCTCCCAGGCCATCGACGAGGCGCAGCTCGAGGCGCGCGGCCAGCTGCTGCCGAAGCCGGGCGACGAGTGGCTGTCGGGCTTCGCCGCCGCCTCGACCGACCTGCCGCCAGGCGCCGAGGCGCTGCCGGCCGAGGTCGAGATCTCCTTCCCTGGCCGCACCGGCAGCCGGACCGTGGTGCAGGGGCTGGTGCGGGTGCCGCGCGAGGCGGCGTCGCCGCAGCGGCTCGAGGACCACGCCTTCTACAACTTCCTGGTCGACGGCGAGGTGCTGCGCAAGGACGAGCTTTTCGAGCACTTCCGTTACCGGTTCAACCTGCCCGCGGCGCCGGCCCAGCCGCCCGGCACCCCGGCCACCGCCGCCGCCGCGACGCCGCCCCCGGCGGCCACCGCCGAGATCCCGCTGGTCTTCCAGCGCTATCTGCGGCCGGGCGTCTACACCCTGGTGCTGAAGCTCGAGGACACCGGCGGCAAGCGCTACTTCCGCACCGAGCGCGAGATCGAGGTGCCGGTGGTCACCGCGGCGGCCACCGCGCCCGCCGCCCCCACCGCGGACGCCGCGGCCCTGCCGGAAGGGCAGGCGGCGCCGGCCCAGGCCTCGGGAGCGGCGGCCGCCGGCCAGGCGACCGCCACCGGACCGGCCGCCGCCGCTGCCGCCGGCCAGTCCACCGCGCCGGCGCTCACCGCCGCGGCGCTGCGCGAGGCCAACAAGTCGATCCGCTCGGGCGACGAGAGCCTGCGCCTGCTGGCGCCGCCCGACGGCCTGCTGACCGGCTCGATCCGCATCGACGCGGTGGCGACCGGCGGCGCCATCGACCACGTCCGCTTCCTGCTCGACGGCCGCCCGGAGCTGACCAAGCGCCGTCCGCCCTTCAGCGTCGACCTGAACCTCGGGCAGCAGCCCCGCACCCACGTCATCCGGGCGGTGGCCGAGACGGCGGACGGCAAGTCCGTGGCCGAGGACCAGCTGGTGCTCAACGCCGGGCCGCACCGCTTCGGGGTCAGGCTGCTCGAGCCCCAATCCGGCAAGCACTACACCTCCAGCCTGCGCGCCGAGGCGGCGGTCGAGATCCCCGAGGGCGAGAAGCTGGACCGCCTCGAGTTCTACCGCGACGACTCGCTGGTGGCGACCCTGTACCAGCCACCATGGACGCAGATCATCCTGGTCGGCGACGCCCCGAAGCTCTCCTACGTGCGGGCGGTCGCCTACCTGCCCGACGGCAACTCGACCGAGGACCTGGTGCTGGTCAACTCGCCCACCGCCGGCGAGCGCATCGACGTGCAGATGGTCGAGCTGTACACCACGGTGACCGACCACCGCGGCCACCCGGCGGCAGGGCTGGCCCGCGACGACTTCCGGGTCTACGAGGACGGCGTCGAACAGTCCGTGCGGCGCTTCGAGAAAGTGCAGGACCTGCCGATCTACGCCGGCGTGCTGCTCGACACCTCCGGCTCGATGGTCGAGAACCTGCAAACCGCGGTGCAGGCGGCGCTGCGCTTCTTCCAGACCATCATCCAGCCGAAAGACCGGGCGGCGGTGATCACCTTCAACGGCCAGCCCAACCTGGCGGTGCGCTTCACCAACGACCGCGAGGTGCTGGCCGGCGGCCTGGCCGGCCTGCAGGCCGACGGCAACACCGCGCTCTACGACAGCATCATCTACGCCCTCTACTACTTCGGCGGCGTGCGCGGCAAGCGCGCCATCGTGCTGCTCACCGACGGCAAGGACGAGGGCAGCCGCTTCCGCTACACCGACGCGCTCGAATACGCCAAGCACAGTGGCATCGCGTTCTACACCATCGGCCTCGGCCAGATCGCGAAGCAACCCGACATCCACATGAAGCTGGTGCAGATCGCCGCCGAGACCGGCGGCCGCTCCTACTTCATCGACAAGGTGCTGGACCTGGCCGGCATCTATCGCAGCATCGAGACCGAGCTGCGCTCGCAGTACCTGCTGGCCTACCAGTCGTCGAAGCAGGGCAACGACGGCAAGTTCCGCACCGTCGAGATCAAGCTCGCACGCTCCGGCCTCGAGGCCCGGACGGTCCCGGGATACTACCCCTGAGCTCGCCGCTCCCCCGCCTGGTGCTGGCTTCGGCCTCGCCGCGCCGGCGCGAGCTGCTCTCCGGGCTGGGGATCCGCTTCACCATCCGCGCCGCGGACGTCGACGAGGCGCCGCTGGCCGGCGAGCCGCCGGCGGCCTGCGTGCGCCGCCTGGCGCTCGCCAAGGCGGCGGCCAGGATCGAGCCCGGCGAGCTGGTGCTGGCCGCGGACACCGTGGTGGTCCTCGACGGCCACCTGCTGGGCAAGCCGCGCGACCCGGCCGACGCCCGGCGCATGCTGGCGGCGATCGCCGGCCGCGAGCACACCGTGCTCACCGGCTTGACGCTGCAGGAGGCGCCGCCCCTCGGCCGGTGCGAGACCGCGGTGGAGGCGACACGGGTCCGCATGGCGCGCCTGACGCTGCGGGAGATCGAGTGGTACGTGGCGACCGGCGAGCCCATGGACAAGGCCGGCGCCTATGCGGTGCAGGGCCTGGGGGCGGTGTTCGTGGAGGCGGTCTACGGCAACTACACCAACGTCGTGGGCCTGCCGCTGCCGGCGACGCAGCGGCTTTTCGCCGCCTTGGGGTACGACCTGCGACGGTTCGCGGAGTTGCCGTCGCCGGCTGACGCCGGCGCGGCCGCCGCGGCAGCGCCCGGGGTCAGCCGCCGAACTTGATCGGGTTGCCGAGCTCTTCGAGCGAGAAGTTGGCCATGATCTGATGGCCGTTGAAGTCGAGCACCCGCAGGTCTTCCTCGGCCTCGAGGTCCCTGACGATGTTGGCGTAGGAGTGGGCGTAGCGCGTCCGCACCGCCGCCAGGTCGACCTCGTAGGCGATGAACTTGTCGATGCCCTTGTAGCGCAGCTTGCCGACCAGCCGTTCGTCGGTGAGCGTGGGATAGGTCGAAAGCACCAGGATCGGGCCGGTGCCGGTGAAGATCAGATAGGCGCGGATCGCGGTCTTGGTGAGACTCGGGCTGGTCATCACACTCCTGCCTCCCTGCATGCGTGGGTGCCGGCAAGAGTAAATCACGCGGCGGCTCGCGGCGGAAGCCCCGCGCGGACGGTGTCCGCCGGCTGCCGGCCGATGCGGGGACACCGCGGCGAGAGAGGATCTGGTCATGGGCAGCGAGGAGCCGAGAGCAGACACGGCCGTGGTCCTGGTCCGGCCGCGGGAGGAGGGCAACGTCGGCGCGGCGGCCAGGGCGATGGCCAACATGGGGCTGCGGCGGCTGATCCTGGTCGAGCCGGCGGCGGCCCTGGGTCCCACCGCCAGAGCCTTCGCCGTCGGCGCGCGGGAGGTGCTGGAGGGTTGCTCGCGGGTGGGCAGCCTGCGGGAAGCGCTGGCGCCGTTCCCGCGGGTGGTCGGGACGACCTCGACCCGGGACCGCCGGCCGGCGGCGCCGCTGATCGGGCCGCGCGAGCTGCCGGGGCGGCTGGCGGCCGAGCCGCCGGGGACGCCGGTGGCGCTGGTCTTCGGTCCGGAGGTGGGGGGGCTGACCAACGACGAGCTGGCGTGCGCCAACCTGGTGGTCACCGTCCCCTGCGCGGCGGCGCAACCGACGCTCAACCTCGCCCAGGCCGTGCTGATCGTGGCCTACGAGCTGTATCAGGCGCGGCTGCAGGAGCCGCCCGCCCCTGCCGTCGCGGCGGCTGCCGCCACCAGCGCCGAGGTCGACGGGCTGTTCGATCAGCTGACGGCGGTGCTGCGCCGGATCGGCTTCGAGCGCGACACCAGCTTTCCGGGGGTCCTGCGTGACCTGCGCGCCGCCGCGGCGCGAGCCCGCCTGTCGCGCCGCGAGACCGACGTCCTGCGCGGCATCTGCCGGCGCGCCGCGCACGCCCTGCGGCTGACCGGGGACGTTACTTCTTGACCTCGTCCTCGAGCAGCCCCTTCACCTCGGCCTTGGAGAACCCGCGCGCCACCATCTGATAGGTGAGCGCCGCCATGCACCGGCGGGCGACCTTGCGCACGCTCGACGGGTGATAGCCCATCTTCTCCGCCACTTCGGCCGGGTCGTAGCCGAGGCCGTAGCGCAGCCGCAACAGCTTGCGGCAGCGCGGCGGCAGGTCTTCCATGAGGTCGTTGAGGTCCCAGAGCAGCTCGGCGCGCTCCTGAGGAGCCGCCACCGGCTCGGTCAGCAGCTCGAGGATCACCGTGTCGACCGAGTTGTAGAGGCTGTTGCGGCGCTTGCGCCAGTAGACGACGCAGCGGTTGCGCAGCGTGACGACGATCCAGGCGTCGGGATCCTGGATCTCCTGCCACTTCTGGATGGTGGCGACCAGCGCCTCCTGCACCAGGTCCTCGGCGTCGTGCGCCGGCACCCGGAAGCGGCTCAGCACCTGCTTGAGACGCGGCCGCAGCCGGCGCAGGACCAGGTCCAGCGGCTCCCGGTCGGGAGGCAATGCGGGTTGGTCGGAGACTGCCATGGTCGTCACGCTGTCGTTGGCGCTCAGCCGTTCCATCATAAACCCGCCCGGGGTTCTCTTACCACCCCAGACTGGTACCAAAGAACCAGTGGCCTGGACCAGACGGATCGGTAGCGTCTGGTTGCCCTCGCCGGCGGGGACTGCGCACGGGCCGTCAGCCGCGGGGGAGGCGGCCCCCCGGCGGTGCCGGCGGCGGCGGCGGCGTCTGGCCGTGCGGGACCTTGGGTGACCTGATAGACTCCCGCCCCGCATGACGCCAACCGTCGACACCCGCGCGCTGGTCGCCCAGAGCCTCCGCCTGAAGCCGATCATCGGGGTCGTTCGCACGACCTCGACGGACGAGGCCGCCCGCCAGGCGCGGGCGCTGATCAAGGCCGGTCTCGAGCTGATCGAGGTCACCTTCACCGTGCCCGGCGCCGCCGGTCTGGCGCGTCAGCTGATCGCGGAGCGCGGCGCCGCCGGCCCGCCGTGGATCGGCATCGGCACCGTCACCACCGCCGTCCGTGCCGGCGAGGCGCTCGCCGCCGGCGCCGAGTTCCTGGTCAGCCCCAACGTCAACGCGGCGGTGGCGGCGGCGGCGCGGGCGGCAGACCGCTTCCTGGTGCTGGGCGCCCTCACCCCCACCGAGATCGTGGCGGCCCACGAGCTGGGCGCCGACCTGGTGAAGGTCTATCCCCTGCCGCCGGTCGGCGGTCCCGCCTACCTGGCCACCGTGCGTCAGCCGCTCGGCGACATCCCGATGCTGGCGGCCGGGGGCTTCGGCATCGGCGACATCCCGGCCTATTTGCAGGCCGGGGCCTCCGCCTTCGGCATCGGCTTCCCGCTGCTGGCGGGACGCCTGGACGCGCCGCCGACGGTGATCCGCGAGCACGTCGCGCGCGGCCTGCGGCTGGCGCTGGCCGCCGCCTCCCTCTCCGAACCCACTACCGGCGGCGAGGACGCTGCCGGCGAGGAGCGCCCATGAACTCGGCCGCCGCGCCCGCGCGCCAGGTGGTCTTCGACGCGACCCCCGAGATCTTCGCCACCGACACCGCCGGGGCGTTCAGCTACCCGCTGCTGGTGGCCGGCAAGGCTTTCCTTTCGACCGGCACCTATGACGAGGTGCGCTTCGTGTTCTCGATCTGGCATCCCTCCGGCCAGCGCACCATCGACCTCGATCGCGCCTACGTCGAGCTGCGCGCCTCCTTCGATCCCGAGGAGGACCACTGGACCAAGATCGCCGAGATCGAGCCGGTGGTGCCGCCCTACGCCGGCGGCGAGAGCTTCGACGGCTGGATCGTGCTGCCGATCCTCGGCTCGTCGACCGCCTTCGCGCTGGTGGGCAGCGGCTTCGAGCCGCGCGCGCGGCTGCAGATCCGCGCCAGCGCGTATTTTGTAGCCTGACCGGTGACCCACCTCGAGCTGATCTCCCGCCTGGCACAGCCGCTCGCCGACGGCGAGGGCAAGATCGTGCTGCTGGTGCTCGACGGCCTGGGCGACATCCGCACCGCGACGCAGCCGCTGACGCCGCTCGAGCACGCTTCGCTTCCTCACCTCGACGCCCTGGCTCGCCGCTCGACGCTCGGCCGGCTGGTGCCGGTGGCGCCGGGCGTGACCCCCGGCAGCGGCCCCGGCCATCTGGCTCTGTTCGGTCACGACCCCACCCAGCCGGCGGCCGACGTCGGCCGCGGCGTGCTGGAGGCGCTGGGCGAAGGCCTGCCGGTGGGGCCGGGAGACGTGGCGGCGCGCGGCAACTTCGCCACCGCCGACGCCGCCGGCAACCTGACCGACCGCCGCGCCGGACGCATCCCGACCGAGGAATCGCGGCGGCTGTGCGCGGCGATCCGCGCGGCGCTGGCGCCAGCGCAGCCGCTGGACGGCGTCGAGGTGACCGTCGAGGCCGGCGAGGGGCATCGCTTCGTGCTGCTGCTGCACGGCGACGGGCTCTCCGCCGCGCTCGACGACACCGATCCCCAGCGCCTGGGGGTGCCGCCGCTGCCGGTGGCGGCGCGCGACCCGCACGACCAGCGCGACCCGCACGACCAACACCTCCAGAGCGCCGAGCGCACGGTGGCGGTGGTCCGCCGGGTGACGGCGGTGATCGAGACGGCGCTGGCCGCCGAGCCGCGCGCCAACCGGGTGCTGCTGCGCGGCTTCTCGCAGCTGCCGCACCTGCCGCGGATGAGCGATCTCTATCACCTGCGCTGCGGCGCCTTCGCCGGCTACCCGCTCTACCGCGGCGCCGCGGCGGCGTGCGGCATGGAGGTGGTGCCGACCGGCAAGCGTCCGGCAGAGCTGATCGCGGCGGTGAGCGCCAACTGGCAACGGTTCGACTACTTCTTCCTGCACGCCAAGCAGACCGACGCCGCCGGCGAGGACGGCGCCTTCGCCGCCAAGGTGCAGGCGATCGAGGAGGTCGACGCCATCCTGCCCGCCCTGCTCGCGCTGCGTCCGGACGTGCTCGCCGTCACCGGCGACCACTCCACCCCGGTGCCGCTCAAGAGCCACGGCTGGCACCCGGTGCCGTTGCTGCTGCATTCGGAGCGCTGCTCGATCGACGGCAGCCAGGAGTTCAGCGAACGGGCCGCGGCGCGCGGCGAGCTGGGGACGCTCCTCTCCCATCAGTTGATGGGCCTGCTGCTCGCCAACGCCTGCCGTCTGGCCAAGTACGGCGCCTAGCGCCTAGCGGAATCCGCGGCGGAGCTCGCGGCGGAAGACGTTGAACGCGTCCTCGCCGCGCAGGCAGACCACCACCCGCTCGAGCTTGGTGCCGCCCTGCAGGTAGCGGTGGATCTCGGTGAGCATGATGCGGGCGGCGCGATCCATCGGGAAGCCGAAGACGCCGGTGGAGATCGCCGGCAGCGCGATCGACCGCATGCCGCGGCGGTCGGCCAGGGCCAGGGCCGCGCGCACCGCGGAGGCGAGCTTCTTGTCCTCGTCGCCCTCGCCCATGCGGGGACCGACGGCGTGGATCACCTGGCGGGCGGACAGGTTGCCGGCGGCGGTCATCACGGCGGTGCCGACCGGCGTGCCGCCGATCCGGTTGCACTCCTCCTGGATCGAGGGCCCACCCCGCTCGCGGATCGCCCCGGCGACTCCCGACCCGAGCTGCAGCCGCTCGTTGGCGGGGTTGACGATGGCGTCCACCTCGATGCCGGTGATGTCCCCTTCGACCAGCTCGAGCTGCGTGCGGTCGAGGCTCACCATCAGCTTGTTGTCGTCGGTCATCAAGTCCAGGGCCCCCCGGGATCCAATTTTAGCAAGCCTTACCCCTCAAACGCCTCACGACGGAGCGCCGCCGCCATCGCCGGGCCTCCTGATGCCATAGTGTAGACTGCTCGCCAACATGTGGACGGAGCTCAGGGACGAGCTGGCGCGCGAGCTGGCGCGGGCCATCCAGGAGCGCTTCGGGGTCGCCCTTCGGCCGGTGATCGAGGTGCCGCCGCGCCGCGAGCTGGGCGACCTGGCGACGCCTGCCCCGATGCAGCTGGCCCGGACCCTGAAGCGCCCGCCGCGCGCCATCGCCGAAGAGCTCGCGGCCGCCTTCCGGCCCCCCCGCCTGGTGCGCGAGGTCAAGGTGCTGGGCGCCGGCTACCTGAACCTGTTCCTCGACCGCCCCGCCGTCGCCGCCGCCCTGCTCGCGTCGCCCGACGCCCCGCCGACGTCCGGCGGCGCCGGCGGCGCCACCGGGCGCCCGGGCAAGGTGATCGTCGAGCACACCAACATCAATCCCAACAAGGCGGCGCACATCGGCCACCTGCGCAACGCGGTGCTCGGCGACGTCCTGGCCGGCTGCCTCAGGAGCCTGGGCCACGCCGTCGAGGTGCAGAACTACATCGACGACACCGGCGTTCAGCTGGCCGACGTGGTGGTCGGCTTCCACGACCTGCGGCGGCTGCGCCCGGCGGAAGTGGCGGCGCTGCCGGAGCCCTTCGACTACCTCTGCTGGGACCTCTACGCCGAGGTGCGGCGCTGGTACGACGCGGCCGGCGACGCCTCCTCGCGCGAGCGCCGCCAGCTGGTCCGCGACACCCTCCACGAGCTGGAAACCGGGCGCGGCGAGCGCGCCGAGATGGGCCGGCTGGTGGCGCGCCGCGTCGTCCATCGCCACCTCGCCACCATGGCCCGGCTCGGCATCGCCTACGACCTGCTCACCCGCGAGAGCGACATCCTGGCCCTGCATTTCTTCGACCGGGCGTTCCAGCGGCTCAAGGACAGCGGCGCGGTGAGCCTCGAGACGGCGGGCAAGAACGCCGGCTGCTGGGTGATGCCGTTGCAGCACAGCGAGGAGTTCGCGGGCATGGAGGACCCAGACAAGGTGATCGTGCGCTCGGACGGCACGGTGACCTACGTCGGCAAGGACATCGCCTACCAGCTCTGGAAGTTCGGCCTCCTGGGACAGGACTTCGGGTATCGCTGGTGGCAGGAGGAGGAGGTCTGGGAGACCTGTCCGGAGGGCGAGGGGGTGCATCCGCCGTTCGGCGGCGCCGAGCAGGTCATCAACGTCATCGACACGCGCCAGAGCTACTTGCAGAAGATCGTGCGCGCCGGCCTGCAGGCGCTCGGCCACGCCGGCGAGGCCGAGCGCTCCGTGCACTTCGCCTACGAGATGGTCGCGCTGTCGCCGGCCACGGCGCGCCAGCTCGGCTACACCGCGGCCGAGGAGGGAGAGGGGGAGAGCGACAAGGCGCTGGAGATGTCAGGGCGCAAGGGCATCGGCGTCAAGGCCGACGACCTGATGGATCAGCTCGAGGCCAAGAGCCGCGAGAAGATCCTCAAGCGCTACCCGGACCTGGCGGGCGGGGAGCTCGACGCCCTGGCGCGCGAGATCGCGGTCGCCGCGCTGCGCTTCTTCATGGTCAAGGCCACCACCAACCGGGTGATCGCCTTCGATTTCGAGGAGGCGCTCAACTTCGAGGGCGAGTCGGGACCCTACCTGCAATACTCCCTGGTGCGTGCCCGCAACATCCGGCGCCGCCTGCGCGAAGCCGGGCTGCCGGACGAGGTCGCCGCCGGCAACGTCCGGGAGCTCCCCGCCGGCCATTTCGCCGAAGACCTCTGGGACCTGATCCTGCAGGTGGCGCAGACCGGCGAGCTGGTGGAGCGAGCGGTGACGACGCTCGAGCTGTCGCTGGTCGCCCGCCAGGCGCTCGAGATCGCCCAGCGCTTCCACAGCTTCTATCATCACCATCCAATCCTGCAGGAGAGCGATCCCGCGCTGCGCGCCGCCCGCCTCGCCGCGGTCCAGATCTTCTGCCGCGGCCTCGAGAACCTCTCCGAGCTGCTCGGCATCCCGACGCCTGAAAGGATGTGACATGGACCCCAACGCTGCCGCCACCCCGGTTCCCAGCCAGCGCAAGACCTCGCCCTGGGTCTACGTCGGCTGTGGTTGCGCCGTCCTGCTGGTGCTCTGCGCCGTCGTCGTCGTCTTCGTCTTCAAGAAGGTCGCCGACACGGGGCACAAGATCGAGCAGGGCCTCGCGGATCCCAAGGTGCGCGAGCAGCGCACCCGCGAGCTGCTCTCCTATCAGGAGCTGCCGGCCGGCTACTACCCGGCGGGGGCCATCTCGATCCCCTACGTGCTCGACATGGCGTTCCTGGCCGACCACCAGCCCGCGCCCGGCCAGACGCAGGTCGACATCGAGGACCACGGCTTCATGTTCGTCAAGATGCACTGGGCCAAGATCCCGACCGACGCCGACGCCAGGCGCCGCCTGCTCTACGGCACCGACGGCAAGGCGGCGCCGTGGGAGCAGGGCTCCGGCTTCCGCGTCGAGAGCCACGAGCCGCTGGGCGACGGCGAGGTCGACGCCGGCGGCGCCCACGTCGTCTACCGGGCGTCGCGCGGCGAGATGCAGATGAGCGGCCGGCGGCACCGGGGGATCACCGGCATCCTGATGGTCGAGTGCCCGGACCGCCGCCTCCGGGTCGGCATCTGGTTCGGACCCGACCCCGACCCCGGCCAGCCCACCGCCGCGCTCGACAAGTCGGGCACCCCCGCCGACCCGAAAGCGATCACCAGCTTCCTGAGCCACTTCAACTTGTGCGCGGGAGGCAGCTGACCAGCTACGCGCACGGCGCTACGGTTCATAGCGAAACTCGATCTTGAAGGAGCGCGTATCGATCCTCGATGGTATCGGCCTCAAGGCACGGCGAAACGCTGCCTGCAAGCCGACTGATGGCTCGTTGGTGTTGAGGCGCTCTACCAAGGCGCCAAACATCAGGTACCTGAGGCATTCAGCGATGCCACCCTTCAAATAACCAACAATAAACCAATCCATTCCCTTGCCCATCTGGGGACCTAGCCACGTATCCTCGAACAAACCATGCACCATGGCGAGGAGAGCGTCCTCGCCCTCTCCGCGCTGTAATGCAGCAAAGAACTCGCCTTCCTTCCCTGAATACGCCTCTGCCTTGTACCTTTCATGTTG
>DATGHG010000408.1:0-11581 GCA_035308185.1 Thermoanaerobaculia bacterium
CGGGTCTTCGAGGAAGTAGGTGAAATCCGAGAACAGCTTCAGCTTGGTGTTGTAGACGAACCCGCTCAGCGTGGTCAGCGAGGCGTCGTCGCCGCGCCGCAGCTCGCCGGCGAGGCTGTAGCGATAGGAGCTGCCGCCGTCCGTCGGATCGATGCTGCCGAAGCGCGAAACGAGCCCCTCCTGGACGGCGCGCAGCGGGATCTGATCGGTCGAGTTCCAGGTGCCGTCGTAGCCCTGCAGCGTCAGGGTGAAGCCGTTCGCCGCGTCGCCGGTGTTGAAGCGCACCAGGCCGTTCTTCTTCTGGTAGTCGTCCGGGCGCACCCACGGGCCGTCGTTGTGCACGTACTCGAGCGCCGCCAGCAGATCGCCGCCCGCCACCCTGGCGGAGTCCGCCACCAGCCCGCGCTCATAGCCGAGGGTGCCGGCGGTGGCTTCCACCAGCGGCCGGTCCAGCGCGTTGACCAGGCTGATGGCGGCGCCGCCGGCAGCCGAGAAGTCCCCCTTGTCGGCGTAATACAGGCCCTTCTCGTAACGGACCGTGTCGACCAGCTCGGGGATCAGGAAGTTGAGATCGGAATAGCCCTGGCCATGGCCGTTGCTGGGTTGATTGATCGGGACGTCGTCGACGGTGAAGCTGAAGTCGGTGCCGTGGTCGAGGTTGAAGCCGCGCAGGTAGTACTGGTTTGCCTTGCCGTCGCCGCTGTGCTGGCTGACGATCAGGCCCGGAACCGTCTCGAGCACCTCGCCCGGGCGGAGGATCGGCCGCTGCTCGAGCTCCTGGTGGCCGGTCACCCCTTCGGTGGCCGAATCGGCGACGCCGACCATGTCGGAGCCGCGCCCGGTGACCTGGATCGCGTCGTAGACCTGCAACTTGTCCGGTTGGGAAGATGTGGCGGCCTTGCCCTGCGGTGCCTGGCCCTTGCCGCTCGGCGGCGTCTGGCCCTCGCCGCCCGGCGGCGTCTGGTCGGTCGGCGGCATCTGGCCGCTCGGCGGTGCCTGGCCACTCGGCGGCGCCTGGCCGCCCGGCTGTGGTCGACCGCCTGGCGGACAGTCCTGTCCGGCCACACAGGTTGGTGGCGCGGGGTTCGCGGACTGCGGCGAGCCGGCGGCGGTTGGCAGCGGCGCGGCCGCGGTCCCCGGCGCCGGCTGCGGCGCGGCAGGCGGCGCATCCGCGGCGACGGCCGCCGCCGCTGCTCCGGCCCCCAGGAAGCAGGCGGCGAGCAGCCACGCTCCGAGCCGCCAGGCGTCAGGGCGCCGCCTCGCGCATCCTGGCCGGCCGGGTCCCGGCGCGGCACCCGACTTCAGTCGGGCCTTCCATCGGCCATCCAACGGCGCGGTCCCCTCCCTTCCTTCCTTCGCCCTGCTGCTCACCGCTCTGGCGCTCCGGCCCTGGGCGGGCGTCGTCCGCCCATGCTACGCGAGTCGTCGCGGCCTTGGATGACAGTTTGCCGGCGCCAGGTCGCGGGCAGACGCCGCCTTTCCTTGACGCTCCACCGGCGCTCCGCTAGATTCTCGGTCGGTCCCCCCGGCCGCCGCGGTCCACCGGCGCGCATCGATGCACAAGACCCATCCTCCCAGCCGGCGCCCAGGGCGCGCCGCCACCGTCGCCGCCACTGCCCTCCTCGCCGCCGTCGCGACGTTTGCCGTCAGCGCGGCCAGCGCAACGGGCCAGACCCCGGCGCGGGCGCCGGCCGGACCGCGGCTGCAAGCCAGCGCCGTCGCCCAGATCCAGGCGCTGATGGCCGAGAAACGGTCGCGCACGCCGGCGCAGCAGAAGCTGGACTCGAATCTGCTCTACGCCCTGCTCCGGCAGCGCCGGGACCCGCGGCTCGCCGGCCTGACCGCCTTGCGTCTGCCCGGCACGGCCGGCGACGGCACCCTGCTGGTGGAGGTCCAGGCCGTCTCGCCGGCAGGCGTCAAGCCGATCCTCGTCCGGCTGCGCCGCCTCGGCGCCGGCGTCGTCGCCGTGCAGGCCCGCTACGCCAGCATCCGCGCCCGGCTGGCCCTCGCCGCCGCCGAGACGCTGGCGGCGATGCCCGAGGTGAGGTTCGTGCGGCCGGCGAGCCGGGCGATCGTCGAGCACTTCGATTCGGAAGGCGACGCCACGCACCGCGCTGCCGAGGCCCGCGCCTTCTTCGGCGTCGACGGCACCGGCGTCAAGATCTGCGTGCTCTCGGACGGCGTCGATTCGCTCGCCGACCTGCAAGCCGCGGGCGAGCTGCCAGCCGCCGTCGACGTGCTGCCCGGCCAGGCGGGCGCCGGCGACGAGGGGACGGCGATGCTCGAGATCGTCCACGACCTGGCGCCGGGCGCCGCCCTCGGCTTCGCCACCGCCGAGTCCGGGGAGGCGACCTTTGCCGCCAACGTCCTGGCGCTGCGCAACACCGCGCATTGCGACGTCCTCGTCGACGACGTCGCCTACCTCACCGAGTCCCCCTTCCAGGACAACCTGATCGCCGACGCCGTCAACCAGGTGACCGCCGCCGGCGCCCTCTACTTCTCGTCGGCAGGCAACGAGGGCAACCTGGACGCCGGCACCTCGGGCACCTGGGAGGGCGACTTCAAGGCCAACGGCAACCTGGATCCGGTGCTCGGCGCCGGCGCCGGCGCCACCCACGACTTCGGCGACGGCGGGCAGTCGGACGTCATCACCGCCGATACCGAGGACGGGGTGGTGCTGCACTGGGCCGACCCGGCGGCGGCATCCTGCAACGACTACGACCTCTACGTCCTCGACGGCAGCCTGACCACCGTGGTGGAGGCTTCGACCAACGTCCAGAGCTGCACCCAGGACCCGATCGAAACCGTCGGCAACGCCGTCGCCGGGGAGCGGGTGGTGGTGGTGCGTTTCAGCGGCGCCGACCGCCTGTTCAACGTGCTGGCGTTCCGCGGCCAGCTGCAACTCGCCACCGCCGGCTGCACCCGTGGCCACAACTCGGCGCTTGCCGCCTTCGGCGTCGCCGCGGCGCCGGCGGCGGCGGCAATCGGGATCCCCGGAGCGCCGCACGGTCCCTTTCCCGCGCCGTTCGACGCCGCACAGCTGCCCGAGCCGTTCACCTGCGACGGGCCGCGGCGCATCTTCTTCGACGCCGGCGGCAACCTGCTGCCGGGTGCGCCGCCCGGCGATTTCTCCGCCACCGGCGGCGTGGTGCGCCAGAAGCCCGACCTCACCGCGGCCGACGGCGTGTCGACCGACGTCAACGACTTCCGGCCGTTCTTCGGCACCTCGGCGGCGGCGCCGCACGCGGCCGCGATCGCCGGCCTGTTGAAAGCCGCCGTCCCGGCGCTGCCGCCGGCGGCGGTGCGCGGCGCCCTGACCACCCGCGGCATCCTGACCGGCTCGGCGATCGACATCCTGGCGCCCGGCTGGGACCGCGACAGCGGCTTCGGCATCGTCATGGCGTACCAGGCGCTGCAAGCCGCGGGCGCCCAGCCGCAGGCGGTGCTCGCGCTCGGCACGGTGACCCCGGCCGAGGTGACTCCCGGCGGCGACACGGCGGTCGATCCCGGCGAGGACTGGCGGCTGAGCATCACCCTCGGCAACGCCGGCGGCGCCGCCGCCAGCCTGATCAGCGCCACCCTCGCCACCAGCACGCCGGGAGTCGGCCTCACCAACGCGGTGTCGGCCTACCCGGACATCGCCGCCGGCGCCAGCGCCGCCAACGCGACACCTTTCCTGTTCACGCCCTATGCCCTGGCCTGCGGCCAGCCCATCCGCTTCACGCTGACGGTGAGCTTCGCCGGTGGCCCCGGCCCGGCGGTCTTCGCCTTTACCGTGCCCACCGGCCATGCCGGCGCGCCGGTGACGGCAAGCTATGGCGGTCCGGTGCTGCCGATCCCGGACGGCGGCAATCCGCCGGGCGCGCTCAACGAGTTCCCGGGCACGCCGGCGATCGCGCCGATCGTGGTGACGGGCGTCGCCGGCCGCGTCGAGAAGCTGGCGTTCAGCCTCGACGGCACCGTCTGCACGACCGCCGCCGGCGCGGCCACGGTCGGAATCGACCACACCTTCGTCAACGACCTCACCTTCGACCTGCAATCGCCGGCCGGGACCACGGTGCGAGTGATCAGCCGCGCCGATCTCGACGGCCACAATTTCTGCCAGGTGGCGCTCGACGACGCCACCCCCAACCCGTCGATCCAGAGCGTGTCCAGCTCCCAGGCGCCGTTCAGCGGCACCTGGCAGCCCAACAGCCCGCTCGCCGCCTTCCAGGGCGAGGACCCGAACGGCACCTGGAACCTGATCGCCATCGACCATTTCGGCCAGGATACCGGCAACATCCGCGCCTTCTCGCTGGCGATCACCCCGGCGTCGTGCACGGCGGCGGCGCCGCTCGCCGCCGCGCTCGCCGCCGGCAAAGCGGTGACCGGCGGCAACCTTCGACCCGGCGGCACGGTCGTCTACACGGTGACGCTCGCCAACTCCGGCAGCGGCGCCACGTTCGACGATCCCGGCGACGAGTTCGCCGACACCTTGCCGCCGTCGCTGACCCTGATCTCGGCCACCGCCAGCCTCGGCGCGGTCACCACCACGGGCAACACCGTGCACTGGAACGGCGGCGTGCCGGCGGGCGGCAGCGTCACCATCACCATCCAGGCCGCCATCGCCGCCGGCGCCGTGACGGGATCGGCGATCAGCAACCAGGCGACCGTTGCCTACGACGCGACGCGCAGCGGCACCAACCAGACCACGATCGTCACCAGCGACCCGGGCGCGCCGGGCCAGGGAGGCCCGACGCGGTTCCTGGTGGGTGGCGCGATCGCCGCGGTGCCGGCGCTCTCCCGCACCGGTCTGGCAGCGCTGGCGGCGGCGCTGGCGGCGGCCGGCGCGCTGGCGCTCGGGCGGCGCCGCCGCCGCTCCGAGCCGCCCCCGGCGTCACCAGATCAGGAGGCCCAGGCTTAGGCTAGCGGTCATGCACGACCCACGGACAAGGAGGACCGCACGGGCGCTGGCGGCGGCCGGCGCGTTGGCGCTCGGCTGGCTGATCGGCGGCGGGCGAGGGGCGGCGGCCGTCGAAGGCAAATGGACGCCGGAGCAGGTGCTCGAGCTGGATCCGGCCTGGCTGCGGTCGCTCGGCCTCGCGGTGGCGCCCGAGCGGCTCTGGCAGCCGGGCGGCGGTGGGCTGCTCGAAGCGGCGGTGCGGATCGGCGGCTGCTCGGCGAGCTTCGTCTCGGCGCAGGGGTTGCTCATCACCAATCATCACTGCGCCTTCGGCATCCTGCAGCAGCACTCGACGCCGGCGCGCGATCTGATCACCAGCGGCTACCTGGCGGCCGGGCGCGACCAGGAGCTGCCGGGCGCCAACCTCCGGGCCACCCTGCCGCGGCGGACGACCGACGTCTCCGCCGCCATCACCGCCGCGGCCGCCGTGGCGGGCGGCGACGACCTGGCGCGTTATCGGGCGATCGAGCGCCGGCAGAAAGAGCTGGTCGCCGCCTGTGAGCATCAGGAGGGCTCAGCCGCCAGGCGCTGTGAGGTGGCAACCTTCGACGGCGGGGTGCGGTACCTCCTGATCGAAAGCCTCGAATACCCCGACGTGCGCCTGGTCTATGCGCCGCCGCGGGCAGTCGGCGACTTCGGCGGCGAGGTCGACAACTGGTCGTGGCCCCGGCACAGCGGCGACTTCGCCCTGCTGCGGGTCTACGCCGGACCGGACGGCAGGCCGGCGCCGCGCGCGGCGGGCAACCAGCCGCTGCGGCCGCCGCATTACTTTCCGGTGGCCGCGGACGGCATCCGGCCCGGGGACTTCGTGATGGTGGCGGGCTATCCCGGCATCACTTTTCGCTCGCTCACCGCGCCCGAGATGCGCGAGCGCGCCGAGCTCTACTACCCGCGCCGCGCCGAGCTGCTGCGCGCCTGGCTCGATCTCATGGAGGCGGCGGCCCGCGCCGACGCGGCGGCCCGCATCGCGCTTGCCGACCGCATCAAGGCGCTCGCCAACGCGGAAAAGAACGCCCGCGGCCAGATCGCCGGGCTGCGCCGCGGCCGGGTGCTGGAAGAGAAGGGCGCGGAGGACCGCGAGGTGCTGACCTGGGCCGCCGCATCGCCGGCGCCGCCCGGCACGACGAGGGGCGCGACGAGCGCGGCGTGCGCGGAGAGCACGGCGACGATGGGGTGCACCGGGGGGCCGGCAACCCCGGCGCATCCGGCAAGCCCGCTGACCGCGGCCGGCGCGGCCACCGCGGCAAACCCGGCCGTCGCCGCCTATCAGGAGCTGTCGCGCCTGGTCGAGGGGCGGCTCGCCGGCTGGGACCGCGACTTCCTGCTCGAGCAGGCTCACCTCGGACCGAAGCCCCTCGATCTCGCCATGACCCTGGTCCGGCACGCCCGGGAGTCGGTCAAGCCCGACCTCGAGCGCGAACCGCCCTTCATGGAACGCAATCACGACCGCCTCGTCGAGGGGTTGCGCCGGGACCAGTCCCGCCTCTCCCTGCCGGCGGATGGCGCGCTGCTCGCCGACCTGCTGCAGCGCTTCGCCGACCTGCCGGAGGGGATGCGGCTGCCCGCGGTCGAATCGCTCCTGGCCGGGTTGCCGCCAGGAGGCGGAACCGGTTCCGGCCCGGCGACGCGCTGCGATCGCGCGGCGCTGGCCGCGAGGGCGGCGGCGCTGGTCGCGGGCAGCCGGGTCACCGGCCTCGAGGAGCGGCTGAAGATGCTCGGCGAGAACGAGGAGCAGCTGCGGGCGCGCCGCGACCCGCTGCTCGAGCTGGCCGCCGGCCTCGACACCGCGTTGCACGACGTGGAGGAGCGCGACCGCCGTTTCCGCGGCGCCGCATCGCGGCTGCGCCCAGCCTGGCGGCGGGCGGTCGCCGCCCATGCCGGCAAGCCGCTGGCCCCGGACGCCAACGGCACGCTGCGCGTCACCTTCGCCCACGTCGAGGGTTACCGCCCGCGCGACGGCATCTGGATGGAGCCGCAGTCCCGCGTCGCCGGAGTGGTCGAGAAGCAGACCGGCAAGGAACCCTTCGACGCGCCGCCGGCGCTGCTGGCGGCGGCGCCGGCGGCGCCGGCAAGCCCCTGGGCCGACTCGTGGCTGCATGACGTGCCGGTCTGCTTCCTCGCCGACGCCGACACCACCGGCGGCTCGTCGGGCAGCCCGGTGCTCAACGGCAAGGGCGAACTGGTGGGAGTGAACTTCGACCGCGTCTGGGAGAACGTCGCCAACGACTTCGGCTTCGACCCCGAGGTGGCGCGCACCATCAGCGTCGACGTGCGCTACCTGCTCTGGACGCTCACCACGCTCGCAGGCGAGGCGGCCCGGCCGCTGCTGCAGGAGCTGCTGCCCGGCGCCGGCGGCGGCGGCCACGCTGGCAAAGCCGGCGACTAGCGGCTGGGCTCAGCGCCGCGGCTCGGCGAGCGCCGCGGCGGCGGCCGGCAGTGCCAGGCGCGCCCATTCCGCGTACATCGCCGGCGCGGGATGGAGGCCGTCGGCGACCACCAGCGACCGGTCGCCGAGAGCCCGTTGCGACGCCGGCGTCACGTCGACGTAAGCGACGCCGGCGCGGCGCGCCTCCTCGCGATTGGCGGCGTTGAAGGCGCCGATCTCGCGGGCGATCCGCGGCAGGTCGCGGCCGCTCTCAGCGGCGAACGGCGTGACGCTCCAGTCGGGGATCGACAGCACCACCACCCGGCCGGCCTCGCCCCCGGCAAAGCCGATGGCGCGCCGCAGCAGGGCGGCGAAGCCGGTCCGGTACTCGTCGGGCCGCCCGCCGCGGTACTGGTCGTTGACGCCGATCAGCAGCGACACCAGCGCGAACGGGCCGCGCGGCGCCGCGGCGTCGATGCCGGCCCCGAGCTCGGCCGTGGTCCAGCCGGTGCGCGCCACGATCTCCGGCTCGCCGACCGCCAGGCCGCGCCCGCGCAGCAGCGCCGCCAGCTGCACCGGCCACCGCGCGGCGGCTGCGACCCCCTCGCCGATGGTGTAGGAATCGCCCAGCGCCAGATAGCGCGCCGGCGCCGCTGCCGCCGGCTTGCCGGAGCTGCCGGCCCCGCCTGGAAAGGGCGCCTGGGCAGCGGTACCGGCCGACGCGCCACCTGCCGCGCCGCCGCGGGCAGCCGCGCCGTCCGGCGACCCGGCAAGCGCCGGCGCCGCCACCGCGAGCAGCCGCCAGACCAGCCACGAGGTTGCGGTCAAGACCATCCTGGTGCGCATCACGCCTCCCGCGGCCGCGGGCCGCCTCGAATCGAGCGACTGGAATGGAGCGACCCCGCCACCGGCGCGATTCCCGCGGCCGGCGCGGGGCGAATTCTATGCGGGAATCGCCGCGAGCGAGAGGGCGAGACCGGCTGGCGGGCGTTTGCATCCCGAGCCCGCCGGGCTATACTTCGAACCGCTCACCGCTTATGAAAGAAAGGGTTTCGGCGTCGCGTCGCCGGCCGGCGGCGCAAGGTTTCTCCTCAGCCGCGCCACACCCGGCGATCCGGTTGCTGCCGGCGGCGGTGGTGGCGGCAGCCGTGCTCGCGGCTTTTCTCCCCACGCTCCAAAGCGGCTTCGCGGCGCTCGACGACGACGTCAACTTCCGTTACAACCTCGGCTACCGCGGCCTCGGAGCACGGCAGCTGGGTTGGATGTTCACCAGCCGCCTGCTGGGCCACTACATCCCGCTCACCTGGATGAGCTGCGGCCTGGATTATCTGGTCTGGGGCATGAACCCCTTCGGCTATCACCTCACCAACGTCGCGCTGCACCTCCTCAACTCCCTGTTGTTGCTGCACCTGGCGCGAACGGTGCTGCGGCGGGTGTGGCCCTCGCCGGCGGACGGCGGCGCCGTGTCGTTGGGAGCGCTGGCCGCGGCGCTCGCCTTCGCGGTGCACCCGCTGCGCGTCGAGTCGGTGGCATGGATCACCGAACGCCGGGACGTGCTCTGCGGTTGCTTCGTCCTGCTCGTCCTGCTGCTCTACGTCGCTGCCGCGGCGGCGGCCGGCCGGCGGCGGCGGTGGCTGCTCGCGGGCTCCTGGATGCTCTACGCGCTGGCGCTGCTGGCCAAGGGGATCGCCGTCGCGCTGCCGGTGAGCCTGTTCGCGCTCGACGCCGTGGTGCCGGGACTCAAACGCCGCGATCCGCAGGCCGGGACGGCGAGCGAGCCGGCGAACGGGCCGGCTGCCGGCGCCGGGCCGGCTGCCGGCGGCGGGCCGGCGATGGCCCGCGCGGTCGTCCTCTGGCAGGCGACCAGGGAAAAGCTGCCCTACCTCGCGCTGGCGGCGGCGGGGGCCGCGGCGACGCTTTGGGCCGCCCAGCCGGTGCGCGCGCTCAACGCCAACCTCACCCTCGGCGCGCGCCTCGCCGCGGCCGCGTACGGATTGAGCTTCTATCTGCACGCGACGCTGGTGCCGATCGCTCTCCCCTTCTTCATCCCATGGCGCGCCGGCGTCTCCTTGGAGCGTCCGGAGTTCGCGCTCCGCGCCGTGCTGGTCGTCGCCCTGGCGGCGCTGCTCTGGGCACTGCGCAAGCGCTTGCCTGCGGCCCTCGCGGCCTTTGCCGCCTACCTCGCCTGGGTGCTGCCGGTGAGCGGGCTGCTGCAGGCCGGACCGCAGCTCGCGGCCCACCGCTACAGCTATCTTGCGTGCCTTCCCTGGGCGCTGCTCGCCGGCGCCGGCGTTGCCCGATTGGCCGGCGCCGGGGTTGCGCCGTTGGCCGGCGCGGGCCGCGCGGAGCGAGCGCGCCGCACCGCGGTGGCGATGGGACTGACGGTGGTGACGGCGCTCCTGGTCACGGCGACCCGGCGCGAGGCGGGACTCTGGCACGACCCCTTGAGCTTCTCGCGCGCCGCGGTGGCCAGCGCGCCCACCGCCTGGCTGCCGCGTTACCTGCTGGCGCGGTCCGAGATGCAGGCAGGCCATTGGCGAGAGGCGGCCGACCAGGTGCGTGCCGGGCTGCGCGACACACCCGACGCCGGGGAGCTGGCGAGAGAGGGGGCGCTGCTCTTCGCCACCAGCCCGGACCCCTCGGTGAGAAGCGGCGAAGAGGCCCTCGACCTTGCCACGCAGGCCGCCGACGCCACCGGCTACCAGGAGTCGTCCGCTCTTTACGCGCTCGCCGCGGCGGAAGCCGAAGCCGGCGACTACGCGGCGGCGGCGTCCACGGCGCGGGACGCCCTCGCCGATCTCGACGAGCCGCCCGAATCGAGGTTCGCCCGCAGCCTCGCCGCCTCCATCGTCCTGTACCAGCACGAAAAGCCGCTTCGCCTGCAACCGTCCGACTGGCTCTGAGCCGCTCGCGCGAGCGACGCGCGAGAGCACGCTCGCCTGGCGCGGGTTCGAGCGCAAGATGCGGATGGCAGGCGCGGCGGACGCCCTGTAGAGTCCTGAGCATGCGAGACATCGACGCCATGGCCCCGGAAACCGCAGGCGCCGCCGCCCCGGCACCGGCGGCCGGCCCCCTCCAAGGCGGCGACGCCGAGCGCGCCTGGGAGGCAGTCGTCGCCCGCGATGGCGCGTGGGACGGCCGCTTCGTCTATGCCGTCGCGTCCACCGGAATCTTCTGCCGGCCGTCGTGCGCGGCCCGGCGCCCGCGGCGCGACCGCGTGAGCTTCTTCCCGGACGCGGCGGCCGCGGCGGCCGCGGGCTACCGCGCCTGCCGGCGCTGCCGACCGCTGGCCGGCGGCGTCGCCGCGGTCGAGCGCCAGGTGGCGGCGGCCCGCGGCTACCTCGCCGCCCACCTCGACGAGACCGTCACCCTCGAACGGCTGGGCCGCGAGGTGGGCGCCAGCCCCTATCACCTGCAGCGCACCTTCAAGCGGCTGCTCGGCGTGAGCCCCAAGGACTACGTCCTGGCGCTGCGCGCCGAGCGCCTCAAGCAACGACTCAAGGAAGGAGACGACGTGACCACCGCAACCTATGAAGCCGGCTACGGCGCCGGCAGCCGCCTCTACGAGCAGTCCGACGCCCGCCTCGGCATGACCCCCGGCACCTTTCGCCGCGGCGGCCTTGGCGCACAGATTCGTTTCGCCATCGCCGCGGCGCCTCCCGGCCGCCTGCTGGTCGCCGCCACCGAGCGCGGCATCTGCGCCGTGCGCCTCGGCGACGACGACCGCGAGCTGGCGGCCGGCCTGCGCCGCGACTACCCGCAGGCCACGATCGAGGAGGCCGCGCCCGGCGATCCGCTCGCCGGCTGGGTGGAGGCCATCCTCTCCTCGTTGACGGCGGGCGGCGCCGCGGCGCCGACGCTCACCGCGCTGCCGCTCGACGTCCGCGCCACCGCCTTCGAGTGGCGCGTCTGGCGGGAGTTGCAGCGCATCCCGCGCGGCTCGACGCGGTCCTACGGCGAGGTGGCGGCCGCCCTGGGCAAGCCCGCCGCGGCCCGGGCCGTCGCCCGCGCCTGCGCCGCCAACCGCGTCGCCCTGGTGGTGCCCTGCCATCGCGTGGTCCGCGCCGACGGCGACACCGGCGGCTACCGCTGGGGTCCCGAGCGCAAGCGGCAGCTGCTCGCCGAGGAGGGGGCCGTGGACACCGCGGTGCCGGCCGGGGTGGCCGGGGCGGCCGCGCCACCACCCGCGGCGACGGCGGCCGGCGCGCGTCGCGCTTGATGCCGCCACCGGCGCGGCGCCCCGCGGCGACTCGCGGGGCGGGTGGAGGGCGCCC
>DATGHG010000409.1:0-3389 GCA_035308185.1 Thermoanaerobaculia bacterium
GGGCGGAATCGCCGCCGCTGCGCGCCGCGACGCGCAAGTCCTTGGGAAACCGACCTTTGAAGCCCTTCCTGCATCGCCGAAGCAAGGCATGCCCGGAGGGGGTGTGGCTATCGTGCAACAGCGGGTGCGGCTGTGGCGCCGCACGGTCGCCGGCAACGGAGCGAGTAGACTTCCTCTCCCATGGCAGCGAACAAGCCGCAGGGCGCCTCCCGCAACGGCGAGCCACGCACGCTGGCGAGCAACCGCCGCGCCCATCACGACTACCACATCCTCGAAGCGGTCGAGGCCGGCATCCAGCTGCAGGGGACGGAGGTCAAGGCCGTCCGCACCGGCAAGGTGCAGCTCAAGGACAGCTTCGTCGAGTTCCGCGACGGCCAGGCGTTCCTGGTCGGGGCGCACATCAGCCCTTACAGCCACGGCAATCGCGAGAACCACCTGCCGGAGCGCCCGCGGCGCCTGCTGCTCAAGCGGCGGCAGATCGAGCGCCTGTTCGGGCGCACCCTGCTCAAGGGGTACACCGTGGTGCCGCTGTCGGTTTATCTCAAGGGCAACTGGGTCAAGGTCGAGATCGCGCTCGCCCAGGGCAAGAAGCTCTACGACAAGCGCGAGAGCGAGAAGCGCAAGGAGCTCGCACGCGAGGCGGAGGAGGCGGTCAAGGGCGGCGGTGGCGGGCGCTGGTGAGCCCCGCGTTCAAGGCACGACCTGCCAGGACGCCGGCGGCCCCGTGCTTCATTCGTCGGCGCCAAGGCCCTCCTCGGCGCCAAGGCTCTCCTCGGCGCCGAGGCCTTCCTCGATGCCAAGGCCCTGCCGGCGGCGCCTGCCGCCGGTGTCCTGGATGCGCTCGAGAGCGGTCTGGCCGCCGTAGCGCGCCACGATCCGGTCGTCGTAGTCGTCGGCCACCGACGCCACCGCGGTGATGGCGCGCAGCAGGTCGCGCGGCTCGAGGTTCCTGCCGAACAGGGAGTGCGAGAAGAAGATGTCGTTGCCGACCAGCGAGAAGGAGCCGCAGGGCAGCTGGTGGTTGAGCTCCAGCAGGCCGAGCAGCAGCTCCTCGGCCAGCTCCACCTCCTGGACGCAGTAGGCCATCAAGACGACGATGGCCTCCTCGCCGCCGTAGGGCTGGACCGAGATCTCGAGCACGGTGCTGCCGTAGCGGACGTAGAAGTGGTCGCTGTCGGGGTCGTGGAAGGGCTCTTCGAACAGCTCGCCCAGGTACTCCTTGAGGCGGTTGAAAGTCTCTTCGTGGATCTCGTTCTCGAACTCCATGCACGGTCCTCCCGGCGGGTACTCTAGCAGCAGGGCCGCGCTGCCGGCGGCGCCGAGGGTCCCGCGGCTCCGGCAGCGGCCGTCACGCCCGGCCGTCACGCCGTTGACACCTCCCCTCCTTGAGACTAACGTTCTGATAAACTTGCGCGCCCAAAAGCCCCTGAGATTGTTTCAGCTGCCGTCAACGGACGCGATTGCGAGGAGGATCCAAGGGATGCGAAGGCGAGGAGCTTCGAGCTGGCAGGCTTTGAGTACGCTGGGGATCGTGGTGCTGGGCGCGATGGCTTTCGCCTCCGCCACGCCGCTGCTCGCGGCGGGGTTCAGCATCTTCGAGCAGAGCGCCAAGGCGACCGGCATGGCCGACGCCGTCACCGCGCAGTCCGACGACCCGTCGGCGATCTTCTACAACCCCGGCGGCGTGGCGTTCTTCGACAAGGCGGCGGGCTCGGTCGGCGTCACTTACATCACCGAGACCAGGGCAGACTTCCAGGGCGCCAACCCCTTCCCCGGCGACGGCGTGACCGCCGTCGAGCACCGGCTGCAGGCGTTCCCGCCCCATGCCTACTGGGTGCAGCCGATCACCTCGCAGTTCAAGATCGGGTTGGGCTTCGAGTCGCCTTTCGGCCTCACCACGCAATGGAACAACCCCGACAACTTCGCCGGCCGCTTCCTCTCGACCAGGGCGGCGATCCTGGACCTCGACATCAACCCGACCATCGCCTGGCAGGTGACCCCCGAATTCGGCATCGGCATCGGCGGCGTCGCCCGGGTTTCGAAAGTCGAGCTCGAGCGCGACGCGCCCGGCCTGGACCCGTTCACCTTCACCACCGTCAACGCCGCCAAGGTCAAGCTCAGCAGCAACAACGACGAAGGCTACGGCTTCGATCTCGGCTTCCTGCACAAGCCGACCAGCTGGCTCTCCTGGGGCGCCTCCTACCGCAGCAAGATCACCGTCGATTACTCGGGCAGCGCGGTGCTCTTCCCGCGCCCCAGCGGCGATCCGAACTTCGACGCCCTGGTCGCCCATGAGCTGCCGTTCAACACCAACATCCCGGTCAAGACCCAGATCAAGTTCCCGGACCAGGCCAGCCTCGGCTTCGCCTTCAAGCTGATGCCGGAGCTCACCTTCGAGGTGGACGGCAACTACTTCGGCTGGGGCTCCTTCAATTCCGTGCCGATCACCTTCCCCACCGGCCAGCTGCCGAGCAGCACGGTGCTCGAGAAGTGGAAGAACTCCTATGCCGGCAGGATCGGCGTCAACTGGGCCTCGAGCGCGATGTGGCAGTGGCGCGCCGGCTACGTCTACGACCAGACGCCGCAGCCCGAGCAGACGGTGAACCCGCTGCTGCCCGATGCCAACCGCAACGGCATCACCGTCGGCGCCGGCTACACCGGCAAGAACTTCAACGCCGATCTCGGCATCATGTACCTCTTCTTCGCCGACCGGACCCGCAACTCCACGTTCGACGGCGATCAGCAGGGGGACTTCTTCGGGACCTATAGCACGCGCGCGCTGCTGGTCAGCCTGACCCTCGGCTTCCATCAATAGCGCCGCGAGGAGAGAAAGCCTATGAACCGTCCAAGAGCCCTGATCACCCTGCTGGCGCTCGCCCTGGTGGTGCCGGGCGCGGCGTTCGCCGTCAACACCGGCTCCGCCGACTTCACCAACTACGTCTCGGCGGGCGACAGCCTCACCGCCGGCTTCATGAGCGGCAGCCTGATCGAGACCTCGCAGCTGCACGACTATCCTTCGATCATCGCCAACCAGGCGACCGCCGGCGCCGCCGACTTCCAGCAGCCGCTGGTGTCGCCCCCCGGCATCCCCAACATCCTGCAGCTCGAGGGGCTGTTCCCGACGGTGATCCTGCCGTTGCCGGGCCAGGGGGCGCCGATCAACCTCGACCTGCCGCGCCTCTACAACAACCTGGCGGTGCCCGGCGAGACCGTGGGCACCATGCTGACGGTCAAGAGCGACATCCCGACGACCGGCAAGCCGGGCCTGCACGACCTCATCCTGCGCGGCTTCGGCACGCAGATCGAGGAGGTGGTGGGTTCCAAGCCCACCTTCGTCACGCTGTGGATCGGCAACAACGACGCGCTGGGGGCGGCGACCTCCGGCAACG
>DATGHG010000410.1:0-3036 GCA_035308185.1 Thermoanaerobaculia bacterium
CACGCTGACCACGCCGAGGCGGAGATCGATGCCCTGGCGGCAGCCCTCGCCGGCGCGCTGAGCGCTGATGCCGCGGCCGCCGTCGCCAACACCGCTGAGGCCGCTGGCGCTGCCGGCGTTGCAGCGGCCGCCAGCGCAGCCGGCGCCGGCGGCGCCGCCAATGCCCCATCAGCCAGCGCCGCCGATCTCGCAGCCGTCGCCAATGCCGGCCCCGCCGTCGCCGTTGCCGTCGCGGCCACGGAGGCGAAGCCGTGACCCTCGTCATCGTCGGCACCGGTACCGGCGTCGGCAAGACCCTGGTGGCCGCCACCGTCCTGGCGCGCTTTGGCGCCGAGATGCCGCTCGCCTACTGGAAGCCGGTGGCGACCGGGTCGCGCGACGAGCGCGACAGCGAGACGGTCGCGACGCTGGCCGGAGACCGCGCCGTGATCCTGGCCGAGAGTTACCTGTTCCCGGAGCCGCTGTCGCCCCACCTCGCGGCCCGCCTCGCCGGCAGCCGCATCGACCCGGCGAAGGTGCTCGCGGACTTCGACCGCCACTGCGCCGCCCACGACGCGCTGGTCATCGAGACGGCCGGCGGCCTGCTGGTGCCGCTGACCGGCGGCGAGGGCGATGAGGACGGGTCTGCCGCTCACCGTCGGCCCGACCCCGACCCCGGCAGCCTTTCCGGCGCCGGCCCCGCCGCCGCCAGCCTCGGCGCCGAAGCCGCCGGTGGCGGCCGCGGCTGGCCCTTTCGCGCCTCCCCGGCAGTGCCGCCGCCGGCCGCCCCCGCACCGCCAGCCTCCCCTGCCGCTAGCCGTGCAGCCGCCGCGATGGCCGCGACGGCCGCGACGACCGCGACGGCCGCGACGACCGCGACGGCCGCCGCCGGCTACCTCCAGTCCGACCTGCTCGTGGACATGGCGCACCGCTCCGCGCTCGCCTGCCTGGTGGTCGCCCACTCCGGCCTGGGCACCATCAACCACACCCTGCTCACTCTCGAAGCCCTCCGCACCCGCGGCCTCGCCGTCGCCGGCGTCGTGCTCGACGGTCCGCCCAACCGCGAGAACCGCCTGGCCATCCAGCGCTGCGGCCGCGTCGACGCCGTCTTCGAGGTGCCCCACGTGGCGCCGATCGACCGCCAGGAGGTGGCGGGGCTCGCCCGCTTCTTCGACCACGACGGGCGCCTGGCGCCCCTGCTGTGGGTGGGTGGGCCGCCGTCCCGAATCCGCGGTGGAGCAGCCGAGGCGCCCCGCCGGGCCGTGCCCTCATGACGCCTCGGCCCGCCGACACCGCCGGCGCCAATGTCTCGGGTTGGGTCGAAGCCGACCGCCGCCACGTCTGGCACCCCTACACCCAGATGCAGACGGCGGCGCCGCCGCTGCCGGTGGTGCGCGCCGAGGGCGTCTACCTCTATACCGCCGACGGCCGCCGCCTCCTCGACGGCATCTCGTCGTGGTGGGTGAACATCCACGGCCACAACCACCCGCGCCTCAACCGCGCGCTCGCCGCCCAGGCCGAGCGCCTGGCGCAGGTGATCTTCGCCGGCCTGACGCACGAGCCGGCCGCCCGCCTGGCGGCCGAGCTGGCGGCGCGCGCTCCCGGTCGGCTGCCCTGGGTGTTCTACACCGACGACGGCTCGACCGCGGTCGAAGCGGCGCTCAAGATGGCCTACCAGCACTGGCGCCACCGCGGCGAACCCGGGCGCACCCTGTTCGTCGCCTTCGACGACGCCTACCACGGCGACACCTTCGGCGCCATGGCGGCCGGCGGCGTCGCCGCCTTCCACGCCGCCTTCAGCGACCTGTTCTTCGCCGTGCGCCGCGCCTGCACGCCGCATTCGGCATCCCGCGGCTCGTCGTCGCCGCCGCTTGCCGAGCTGCTCGACCGCGAGGGGGACCGGGTGGCTGCCGTCATCCTCGAGCCGATGCTGCAGGGCGCCGGCGGCATGCTGGTGCAACCGCCGGATTTCCTGCGCGAGGTGCGCGAGCTCACCCGCCGCCACGGCGTGCCGCTGATCGCCGACGAGGTGCTCACCGGCTTCGGCCGCACCGGCCGCCTCTTCGCCTGCGAGCACGGCCCCATCGCGCCCGACCTGCTGTGCCTGTCGAAGGCGCTGACCGGCGGCTACCTGCCGCTGGCGGCGACGCTGGCGAGCGACGAGATCTACCGTACGTTCCTCTCCGAGGACCGCTCGCGCACCTTCTTTCACGGCCACTCCTTCACTGCCAACGCCCTGGCCTGCGCCGTGGCGCTCGAAAGCCTCGCGCTGTTCGAGGAGGAGGACCGCCTCGGCCGCGTCGCGCGCCTCGAGCGCCTGTTCGCCGGCCGCCTGGCAACCCTCGCCTCGCACCCGGCAGTCGCCGCCGTCCGCCACCTCGGCGGCATGGCGGCGCTCGAGCTGGCGCCGGCCGCCGGCGCCTCCGGCGCCGCCGGTGGCTACCTCGACGACCTCGGCCCGCGCCTCGCCGGCCGCCTGCTGGACCGCGGCCTGCTGCTGCGTCCGCTCGGCAACGTGCTCTATCTGTTGCCGCCCTATGTCATCGAAGACGCCGAGGCGGCGGCGGCCTTCGACGCCATCGCCGCCGTGCTCGACGAGCTCCCGAAGATCCCGTGAAGATCTACCCCGGCAACGCCTATCCGCTGGGCGCCACCTTCGATGGCTCCGGCACCAACTTCGCCGTCTTTTCCGAGGTCGCCGAGCGCGTCGAGCTCTGCCTCTTCGACGAGGGCGGCGCCGAGACGCGCATCGAGCTGCCGGAGGTGACCGCCTTCTGCTGGCACGGCTATCTGCCGCAGGCGGGTCCCGGCCAGCGCTACGGCTTCCGCGTGCACGGCCCCTGGAACCCCGACGAGGGCCACCGCTGCCTGCCTGAGAAGCTGCTGCTCGATCCCTATGCCAAGGCGATCGCCGGCCAGGTGGAATGGCACCAGGCGGTGTTCTCCTACCCGCTCGATCAGCCCGATCAGCCCGATCAGCCCCATCAGCCCCATCAGCCCCATCAGCCCGATACCGAGCCGAACCGGCTCGACTCCGCGCCCTACATGCCCAAGGCG
>DATGHG010000411.1:0-33718 GCA_035308185.1 Thermoanaerobaculia bacterium
CGCCAACGCGGCCCTCGAAGCCGTGCTTTCCGGCGCGCCCCCTGGAGCCGCGCCCGCTGGCGCGGCCCCAGGAATCGCGCTCTCAGGCATCGCTCCCGGCTTGGCTCCGCTGAGGCCACCGCCCTCGCCGGCCGTATCTCCGGGCGCCGCTGGCGGCGCTCCCGGGCTGCCGCCGCCTGCCGGTCCGCCGAGACCCGCCGCGGCGCGGCCGCCGGCGGGACCGTCCTCCCTGCCGTGGGCGCTCGAGCTGCCGCCCATCCGGCCGCTGCCCGGCGTGCCGGCGATCACTCCCCGCTCGCCGCTCGAATCCATGGGCGCCGGTCCTGGTCCCGCGGCCGCCGAAGCGGTCACGGCTCCGGCCGCAGGATCCGAGCCTGGCGCCGACGCTGCGCCGGCGGCTGCTCCGGAGATCGACGAGGACCGAGCGGCGAAGGGTGGCGACCCTGGCCAGGGTGAGGCAGCGGCGGCGGGCGGTTGGCCCGGAGCCGGCCCGATCGCGGCGGGACCTGCCACCGATCCTCTGGCGCTGATGGCGGCGGCGCTGCCGCCGCTCGATGAGCTCGCACCTGACGTCCCGGCGCTGGCGCCGGCCCCGCCGCCGGCCGCGGTTCCGGCAGCCGTCATGGCCGCGCCGCCGGCACCGGCCCCGGCCCCGGCCTTTTCCTCCTTCGATCAGCCGGCAAGGCGGCGGCGCTCCCGCCTGCCCCTGCTGGGAGTGGTGGTGGCCGTCGCCCTCCTGGGGCTCGCGGCCTACCTGTTGCGCGACACCGCGTTGACCTGGATCGAGAACCGCGAGGACGAGGCCGCCGCCCGAGCAGGTCATCCGGCCAGCTCGCCGCCGGCGGCCGTCGCCACCCGGGTGGCCGCGGCTCCCGCCGCCGGTCCGCAAGGTGTGGGTGCTCCAGGCGAAGCGCCGCCGTCCGCCGCCGCCAGGGCGGCAATACCGGGCACGGCCGCGCCGCCGCCGAGCCAGCCGAGTCCGGCCGCAGCTCCGGCGCCGGAGGCGACCACGGCGGACTGGCCGCAGGTCGCGCCGCCAGCCGGCGCCGCCACGAAAACTGCCGGTGCGCCGGGAGTGCAGGCGCCCCTCGGGTCCCATACCGCGACGGCCGGCACGGCAGTGCCGGCCAGCGGCGGCGGCGCGCCACCTGCCGCCGGCCCCGGCGGTCCGCAGGCGCCCGCCGGTGCGCCCGCCGGTCGCCCCATCCTGGAACCGGTGGCGACGGCGGATGGCGAGCGCGGTTCCGGCGCCGCCGGCGCCGTCGCCGGGAGAGTCACGACCATCGAGCGGATCACCTGGCAGGCAACGGGGGACGGCACCGTGGTGGTGCTGTGGGGCAACGGCGAGTTCCCGGGCCAGTCCTACACCCGCGTCCGGATCGGCGGCCTGCCGGTGCGCGAGGTCGTCCGGATCACCGGCATCGACCGTCCCTTCCCCTCGGCCCGCCTGACGGTGCACAGCCCGGAGCTGGCGCAGATCCGCACCGGCTATCACCCGCCGCGGGACCTGCACGTGGTGCTGGACCTGGCCGGCCGGGACGTGCAGGTGACCGACATCGAGCCCGGTCCGCACCAGCTCCGCATCCATCTCCGCGCCAAGTAGGCATCGCCGCGCCGGGTGTGGCAGGCGGCGTGGGCGGCGTGCATCCCGGCCGCCCGGCGCCCTCACCTGTAGTACACTTCCGAGCCCTGGAGCTTTTTTCCATGCGAGGTTGGACCGCGGCCGAGGCCGTGGGCGGCGTGTCTCCTCTCGCGATGGGAGGCTCCGCAACCGCGAGCTTTTCGGATGCCGCAGTCGAAGGCCAACGTCGAGCGCATCAAGCGTCGCCTGCTGCAAGACCTCGTGCAGCAGAACGTCGAGCTCATCCATGGACGGGCGGCGCGCCGCCCGGCCCCGCGGCGCTTTCCTTACCTGCGCCTGCTGCTCCTGACGTCCGCGCTCGCCCTGCTGGTGCTGTCGACGGCGGTGATCGGTTCGCCCCGGCTGCTCTCGACGCTGGCCGCCGCACCCGCCGCACCCTCCGGGCAGCCGCCGGCGCGGCTCGCCGTGGCCGCCCTGCCGGCGCAACTGTCGTCGCCGGCGCCACCTGCCGGTGCCGGCGCCGCCACCAGCGCCGCCCCGGCGGTCCTCCCTGCCGTGCTGCCGGCGACCGTGATCGATCCCGCGGTGCTGCCGCTCGCGGTGCGCAAGATCGCCATCGACGCCGGGCATGGCGGCGACAGCCAGGGCACCAGGACCGCGCTCGGTCTGCTCGAGAAAGACGTCACCCTGGACGTCGCGCGGCGGCTGCGCCGGCTGCTCGAAGAGCAACGCGGCTTCGAGGTCATCATGACCCGCCAGGACGACACCGCGGTGTCGCTCGCCGACCGCGCCGCCGTCGCCAACCGGCTGGGCGCCGACATCTTCGTCTCGGTGCACGTCAACTGGATCGGCGACCGCTCGTCGCGCGGCATCGAGACCTACTACCTGGGGCCCACCAACGATCCCAATCTCAACCATCTCGCGGCGCTAGAGAACCGCGACTCCGGCTACTCGATGGCCGACATGCGCCAGCTCCTGGACGGCATCTACGCCGGCGTCCGCCAGGACAAGTCGCGGCGGCTCGCCGAGGTGGTGCAGGGCGCGCTGTTCCGGTCGCTCGCCAAGGTGAACCCGAAGATCGAGGACCGCGGCGTCAAGTCGGCGCCGTTCATCGTGCTCCTCTCCACCCGGATGCCGGCCATCCTGGCCGAGGTCTCCTGCCTCTCCAACGCCGAGGAAGCCCGGCTACTGGCCAGTCCGCCCTATCGCCAGCACATCGCCGAAGCGCTCGCCGGCGGCTTGCGCGCCTACGCCAGCCTCGCCGGCGGAGGCGCCGCCGGCGACGGCGGCTGACCGGGTGACGCGGGCACACGATTTTCCAGCGCACAGCGGCAGAGAAAGGAAGCGACCTGCATGACCGAGAGCAAACCTGTCCTCCACGTGGGCATCGACCTCGGGACCTCCCGCAGCTCGATCTCGGCCTCCAACGGCCAGCGCCACGTGGTCGAGAGCTACGTCGGATGGCCGCTCGACATGGTGGCCCGCAAGGTGCTGAAGAAACCGGTGCTGATCGGCCGGGAGGCGCTCGACAACCGCCCGATGCTCGATCTGCACCGCCCGCTCGAAGAAGGCCTGATCAAAGACGGCTCGGAGAAGGACGAGGCGGCGGTGCGCGAGCTGCTGTGGCACCTGCTGTCGCTGGTCGGCGTCGCGCGCGAGACCCGTAACGGCATGAAGGTGCGAGCCGTGGTCGGGGTGCCGGCGGAAGCGCTGCGCGTCAACAAGCAGAACGTGCGCAAGGCGATGCAGGACGCGGTGGACAACCTGATGATCGTCTCCGAGCCGTTCGCCGTGGCCTACGGCCTGGAGGCGCTGCTCCATACGCTGATCATCGACCTCGGCGCCGGCACCACCGACTTCTGCGTGATGAACGGCCGCCTGCCGGCCGAGGAGGACCAGCGGACCCTGACCCAGGCGGGCGACTGGATCGACGAGCAGCTGTCGCGCCTCACCCGGGAGCGCTTTCCGGACGCGCGCTTCTCGATCCACATGGTGCGCACCTGGAAGGAGGAGGCGAGCTTCGTCGGCGCCACCCGCACGCCGGTGATCGTCACCGTGCCGGTCAACGGTAAGCCGACGACGATCGACATCACCCAGGAGATGCGCCAGGCCTGCGAAGGGTTGCTGCCGCCGATCGTCGAGTCGATGCTCGACCTGCTGTCGCGCGTGCAGCCGGACTACCAGGAGAAGGTGCGCAACAACATCGTGGTCTCGGGAGGCACCGGCCTGATCCGCGGTCTGGGCCCGCGCCTCGAGCAGGAGCTGGCGGCGGTGGGCGGCGGCAAGGTGAAAGTGGTGAAGGACCCCGTCTTCGTGGGCTCCGACGGCGGCCTCTCGATCGCCCTCGACGCTCCGGACGCGGATTGGGAGAAGCTCACCTCGTGACCGCCGGCTCGCCCGCCAGGGCAGCCAGCGCCGCGCCGGCGCCGTAAGTCAGCAGCGCCCAGGCCAGGCCGGCGCCGGCGGCGAGCAGCGCTCCCAGCCACAGCGGCCAGCGCGGCGGCACGCCGGCGGCGGCGATCGCGGCCAGCCGGCGCCACAGGTCGTCGCCGCGCAGCAGCTGCCGCGACGCCGGTGCCGCCCACGCCGGCAGCCGGGTGATCAGGATCGAGCCGATCTCGTAGGCGTCGCCGGTCAGCGACAGCAGGGGGGCAAGGGCCACCGGCAGGGAGGCGCCGAAGGCGAAGGCGCGCCGGCCGCGGGCGGCCCGGCGCAGCCACCAGACCCCGGGCACCAGCGTCAGCGCGAAGGGGCCGAGATCGGTGGCGAGATAGACGAGATCGCTGCCGCGGGTGTCGAACCCGGAGAGCCGGCCGGCATAGTCGCCGCCGGCGGCGACGAAGGGCAGCAGCCGGGCGAGGACCGCGCCGCCATAGAGCGGCGCGATCTCCAATCGCCGCACCTCGCCGCCGGCAGCCGCGCAGGCCGCCGCGTGCAGCAGCTCGTGGGCTGGGACATAGAGCCACCAGCCGGCGAGCAGGCCGGCGCCGACCCAGGCCAGCGCCAGCGCCCCCCGTTCGAGGCAGCGGTCGAGGCCGCGCCAGGTGTCGGTCAGCGGCAGCAGCGCCAGGCGCGCCCAGCGCATCATGATCGGCTCGGCATCCAGCTCCCGGTCCCGGCTCGGCCCGTTTCACGGTCCCCACGGTCCCTGGCCGCGCCTGCCGCCGACCCACACCCGGGACCCCGTTCGAGCGTCCCCGCCCGGCTCCCGGGTCGCGCCGCCGCCGCCGCGGTCACCGCCGGCCCTTTCCGGCGCTGCCGGAGATGGCCGCCGCCATTGCCGCCACCTTGGCGGCGGCGCTGACCGGTTGGCCCGATTGGGTGCCGCCGCCGGCGGTCTCGCCGCCGCCGGCAGCCTCGCCGCCGCGGGCGATCACCAGCAGCGTCAGGTCGTCGCGCAGCGGCTGGTCGCCGACGTGCGCGTCGAAGGCGGCCAGGATGCGGTCGTGCACCGCCTGCGGCGTGCCGCCGGGCCGGGCGAGCTCGGCGATGCGGTCATATCCGAAGGCGTCGTCACGCGCGTTCACCGCTTCGGCGAGGCCGTCGGTGTAGAGCACCAGCAGGTCGCCGGGGCCGAGCGTCGTGGTCTGCGGCTCCGGCGCCAGGTCGTCGCGCACCCCGAGCGGCAGGCCGCCCCGCCCCAGCTCTTCGAGACCGCCGCCGGCGCGGCGCAGCAAAGGGAAGGGATGGCCGGCACACACCGACATCAGCTCGCCGGTGGCCGGCGACAGCAGCGCGTAGAACACGGTCATGAAGGTGCGCCGGGTGCCGGTGCGGCAAAGGGTGCGGTTGAGCAGCGCGCTCACCCGCCGCGGGTCGGGATCGAGATCGAGGGCGGTCTTCAGCGTGGCGTTGGCGATCGCCATCACCAGGCCGGAGGCCATGCCGTGGCCGGTGGCGTCGCCGACCATCAGCGCCACCCGGCCGTCCGGCAGCGTCATCACCTCGTAGTAGTCGCCGCTGACCTCGTTGGCGGTGCGGTAGGAGTGGGCGACGCCATATCCCGGCAGCTCGATCGCGCCATGCGGCAGCAGCTCCGCTTGCAGCTCGCGCGCCACCTGCAACTCGTCGCGCACCCGCACTCGGTCCACCAGCTCGAGGGCGAGCAGGAAGAGCAGCCCACCGGAGCAGAGCAGGAACCAGAAAGGCGAGAAATCGACGCTGATCCGAACGGCATGACCGTGCGCCACCGTGTCGTAGCTGTGGCTCCCGGACATCAGCGCCAGCATCAGGCAGACCAGGGAGAGCGCGAACACCGCCCGCCGCGCCGGCGTCAGCTTGTAGGACAGGCCGAGGAAGGCGAGCCGGGCGCGGAACAGCAGGCGCCTGAACCGGCCCTTCGGCTCGGGCAGCTTGGCGTGATCGCGCGTCAGCACCGAGTAGGCGTCGGGAGCGTCGCCGAACAGGCGCTTGATCTCCCGCCGGTTGAGGCCGGCGGTGTACTCGCGCAGGAACCGGCCGGTCCGCTGCGCCCAGCTCCCCCAGACGGCACGGCGCTCCTGCCGCGAATGGATCACGGAGCCGGATCGGCGCTCCCGGCGCGAGCGGCGTTTGCTCATCTCACCCCGTGGATACGGCGGAGCCGGCGGCGAGTTGCGGCCCGGCGGCGAGTTGCGGCCCGGCGGCGAGTTGCGGTCCGGCGGTGTCGGCGTCGTTGGCGTCGTTGGCGTCGTCGGCGGCCGGCGCGAGGTGCGCGATCGAATTGGCGTAGTAGCGCAGCAGCGGCAGCTCGGCCGCGCGGGCAGCGTAGAGCCCCTGCCGCTCCTCGACCAGGTGGCGCAGGGTGAGCATGCGCAGACCCGCCTCGATGGCGTAGTCCTGGTCGCGGCGCGGCACGTACACCTGGGCGCCGGCGGCCTCGAGCTCCGCCATCCGCCGCCAGGCCGCGGCTTTCAGCTCGAGCGGCGACAGCGGTCCCAGGCCGCGCTCGGCGCGCTCGACGAACACCGCCGCGACCAGCGGCACCGGCACCACCGGCACCACGGCGCCGACCGCCGCCATCAGCTCGGCGCCGAGCGCCGCCAGCCGTGCGGAGTGCTCGGCCGGCGGCAGGGCGCGGAAATCGAGCCGGCGCTCGCGCAGGTAGCGATGCATCGAGATCGGCGCGCCGAAGGTGACGCAGGCGTAGCCGAAGCGGTGCCAGCGGCTGCGCGCCGCCAGGGCCAGCTGACGCAGCGCGAAGCCCAGGGTGGTGGCCAGGGCGCGCCCCAGGCCGGGGCGGGGCGCCGTCGCCGGCCCGAGGTCGAGCAGCAGGGTGCGGTCCTCGAGGGTGCGGTCGTAGTTGATGCCGACCGGGATGAAGATCAGGTCGCGCTCGCCCGCCGGATCGTAGTTGCGCAGCATGTAGCCGAGCAGGCCCAGCTTGGCCGGCCGCAGGCGGCCGTCGCGGGTCAGGCCGCCCTCGGGATAGACCGCCTGGGTCACCCCCGCGGCGGTGGCCATCTGGATGTAGCGCTCGAGCACCCGGCGGTAGAGCGGGTCGCGGGAGTTGCGCCGCACGAAGTAGGCGCCGGTGGCGCGGATCAGGGTTTGCAGCGGCCAGATGCGCGCCCACTCGCCGACCGCGTAGGAGAGCGCGGTGCGGTCGGCGGCCAGGTAGGCCACCAGCACGTAGTCCATGTTGCTGCGGTGGTTCATCAGGAAGACCACGGTCGACTCGGGCGGCACCGCCGCCAGGGCGGCCTCGTCGCTGGCGGCCAGGCGCACGCGGTAGAGCAGGCGGGCGACCCGCCGCGAGATCCAGGTGCCCAGCCGGAAGTAGAAATAGGCGTTGAAGGCGGGCACGATCTCGCGGGCGTAGCGCTCGACCTCGGCGAGCACCACCTCCCGCGGCATCTGGCGCTCGCGGGCGCTGGCGGCGGCCGCCTGCACCACCACCGGGTCGTAGAGCAGGCGATCGATCAGCACCTGCCGCCGGGTGCGCTGGAACGGCTGGATGCCGATTTTCAGACGGGAGTTGAGCTCGTCGATGACCCGGTTGACCCGGCGCCGGAGGTACCAGCGCACGCTCGGGACCAGCAGCCGATCGAGCGTCGCCCAGGCGGCGAGCAGGAGCAGCACCAGGGCCAACCACAGCGGCAGCTCGACGCGGGCGTTCATAGTGAGGGCGGAGGGCCCCGGCCATTATCGCCCATCGTCCGGCCCGGGATGCGCGGGCAGTAAAAAGCCCCGCACCGTGGAGGGAAACGATGCGGGGGGAGGAGAGGGAGCTGGAGATTGTCGGAGTTGCCTCCGGGGACGGGCTCAACTCCCAGCGAACCCGTCCTGGTTTCTTCAACAGGGTAGGTTCCCGCTCGATTCCCTTCGGTTCAAAATCCTGGATGGGCCGGTGGCGGGATAGAATCGAGGCGCGGGCCGCGAGGGCAGCGGCGGCCTGGCGAGCTCATGTTCACGATCTGGAAGGACTTCTCGTTCGCCGCGGCGCACGCGATCCGGGGACACACCCGTGGTTGCGAGCACCTGCATGGCCATAACTACCGGGTGCGGGTGCACTTGCGGGCGCCGCGGCTGGACGGGCTCGGCATGGTGCTCGATTTCTCCGACCTCAAGGCGGTCATGCAGGAGGTGCTCGGTCCCTTCGATCACCGGGTGCTCAACGAGGTCCCGCCCTTCGACCAGCGCAACACCACCGCCGAGCTGCTGGCGCAGCATGTCCACGAGCAGGTCGTGGCGCGGTTGGCGTCCGGCGCCGCCGGCGCTGCCGGCGACATTGCCGGCATCGTCGTGGCGCGGGTCGAGGTCTGGGAGAACGACAGCTCCTGCGCGGCCTACGAGCCTTGAGGCGTCCGCCGCCGACCGCCGTCCCGGCCGCCGTCGCGCCCGGGCCTCGTTCCTTGCGCGTCCGCGCGGCCAGGGTCTAGAATCGATGTCGACGGACGGCGTCGCGCGAGGCGGCCCCGGCAGCGTGCGAGGAGAATGTGGATGGCGCAGCAGACGCGTGAGGTGGTGGAGGAGGCGGGCGCTCAGCCGGCGGCGCCGCCCCCGGCGAAGCTGATCCTCGAAGGCAAGGAGCACGAGCTGACGGTGATCGTCGGCAGCGAGGGCGAAAAAGCGATCGATATCTCGCAGCTGCGGGCGCAGACCGGCTACATCACGCTCGATCCCGGTTATGGCAACACCGGCGCCTGCGAGAGCGACATCACGTTCATCGACGGCGAGGCCGGGATCCTGCGCTACCGCGGCTATCCGATCGAGGAGATCGCCGGCCATACGACGTTCGTCGACGTCTGCTTCCTGTTGATCTACGGCCACCTGCCGAGCCGCGACGAGGTCAAGGAGTTCCGCCAGCGCCTGACCTATCACAGCCTGCTGCACGAGGACATGAAGAAGTTCTTCGAGGGCTTCCCGGCGGGGGCGCATCCGATGGCCATCCTGTCGGCGATGGTCGCCAGCCTTTCCGCCTATTACCCCGAGCGGAACGAGGACACCGATCTCAACATCATCCGGCTGCTGGCGAAGGCCAAGACGATCGCCGCCTTCTCGCACAAGAAGAGCATCGGCCAGCCGTTCATGTATCCGCGCAACGATCTGTCGTACTGCGCCAACTTCCTGCACATGATGTTCGCGGTGCCGGCCGAGCCCTACACCGTCAACCCGGTGCTCGAGCGGGCGCTCAACCTGCTGCTCATCCTGCACGCCGACCACGAGCAGAACTGCAGCACCTCGACGGTGCGGATGGTGGGCAGCAGCCAGGCCAACCTCTGGGCCTCGATGTCGGCGGGGATCTGCGCGCTGTGGGGGCCGCTGCACGGCGGTGCCAACCAGCAAGTGATCGAGATGCTCGAGCACATCCAGCGCGACGGCGGCAACTATCGGAAATACGTGGACCTGGCCAAGGACAAGGGCTCGGGCTTCCGGCTCATGGGCTTCGGCCATCGCGTCTACAAGAACTTCGATCCGCGGGCGCGCATCCTCAAGCAGACCTGCGACGACGTGCTGGCCGAGATGGGCGTGCGCGATCCGCTGCTCGAGATCGCCAAGTCGCTCGAAGAGGTGGCGCTGCACGACGAGTTCTTCGTCCAGCGCAAGCTCTACCCCAACGTCGATTTCTACAGCGGCATCATCTACCGCGCGATGGGCATCCCGACCAACATGTTCACCGTCATGTTCGCCCTCGGCCGCCTGCCCGGTTGGCTGGCGCACTGGAAAGAGATGCGGGACGACCCCAAGACCCGCATCAACCGCCCGCGCCAGATCTATACCGGCGCGCCGCAACGCGAGTTCGTGCCCTTCGACCGGCGCGGTTGACTCCCGCCGCCCTGACCCCGCCCGTTCGCTGCTGATCGGCGCCGCCGCCGGATCGCGGCGGGCCGCCGCCGGATTGCGGGCGGACCGGCGCCGGATTGCGGGCGGACCGCTGCCGGATTGCGGGCGGACCGCCCGCGAGGCGCCGTTGACAAACAGCACCGTCGCGGTCCAGAATCGGGTCATCTGTTGAGATGCGATCTCAATAGATCTTGGCCCGATCGCACCGCGTCACCCACGAGACTCCAGATGGCGGACCCGCAAGAGAAAGCACGCTTCCTGAGCTTCCTGCGGGAGCGGCGCCAGCGAGTCACCGCCGAGCGCCTGGCGCTGCTCGACGAGGTCTTCCGCCAGCACGGCCACATCGATGCGGAGCAGCTGCTGGCCGCCGCCCGCGGGCGCGGGCTGAAGATCTCGCGGGCCACGGTGTACCGCAACCTCGACCTGCTGGTGGCGAGCGGGCTCGCCCGCAAGCAGCGCCTCGGGCGCCGGCGCTTCCTCTACGAGCACGTCCATGGCGGTCAGCGGCACGACCACCTGGTGTGCACCGTCTGCGGCCGGGTGGTGGAGTTCCTGAGCCCCGGCATCGCCGCGCTGCAATCGGAGATCTGTCGCGCCCACGGCTTCGTGCCCAGCGCCTACAGCCTGCAGATCAACGGCCTGTGCCGCAACTGCGCCGAAGCCGCCCGCGGCGCCGCCGGCGAGCCCAGCCATGCTTGAAGCGCTCATCGTCACCCTGCGCGAAGGCGTCGAGGTCGCCCTGGTGGTGGGCATCATCGCCGCCTTCCTGCGGCGGGAGGCCGGCGGCCGCCACCTGGGCGCGGTCTGGGCCGGCATCGTCGCGGCGATCGCCGCCAGCCTGCTCGGCGGCTTCCTGCTGCGCCGGCTGACGGTCGACGAGAACGTGCTCGAGGGCCTGCTCTACCTCGCCGCGGCGGTGGTCGTGGGCTCGGTCCTGGTGTGGATGTGGCAGCACGGCAAGGCGCTCTCCGGCCAGATGAAGGGGACTCTCGCCCGCATCCTGACGCGCGAGCGGGCCGGTGCGGTCGCCGCCGGCATCTTCCTGTTCACCTTCCTGATGGTGTTCCGCGAGGGCATGGAAACGGTGCTCTTCCTGTCGGCGCTGTCGCTCACCAGCGGCGGCCTGGAGACGCTGCTGGGAGTGCTGGTCGGCCTGGCCGCCGCCTTCGCCTTCGGCGTGCTCTTCGTGCGCGGCAGCCTGCGCGTCGATCTCGCCCGCTTCTTCAAGATCACCGGCATCGCCCTGCTGATCTTCGTGGCGCAGTTGCTGGTCAACGGCTATCACGAGCTCGCCGAGGCGGGCTGGCTGCCCGCCAACCAGGCCTCCATGGCCACCATCGGACCGCTGGTCAAGAACGAGTTCTTCTTCATCGTGGCGGTGCTGGCGCTGCCGCTGCTGATGCTGCTGGTGCCCGGGCGGGCCAGCCGTCCCGTGGCGCCTGGCGGCCTCCCGGCGGGACAGCCGTCGCCGGCCGCCGCCGCTCCGCCGGCCGCCGCTGCGGCCGCGCCGCCCATCGCCGGCGCGTCGGCGCGCCTGGAGCGTGCCGCCGCGCAGCGGCAGGTCCGGGCGCGCATCTGGGGAGGGGGCCTGGGCGTCGCCATGCTGGCGGCGCTCGGCCTCGGCTTCGTCTATTCGCGGCCGCCGGCGGCCCTGTCGCCGGCGACGCCGGTGGCGGTGGGCGCCGACGGCGCGGTGCGGGTGCGGGTCGCGGACTTCCAGGGCACGGTGCTGCGGCGTTTCGCGGTGACGCTCCCCGGCGGTACCGCGAGCGGTCGGGGCGCCGGCAACTCCGGACCGGTGGTGCGCTTCATCGCCGTGCCGCTCGACGATCCGCGCCGGCCCGGTGCGGTGATCGTTACCGCCTTCGATGCCTGCGAGATCTGCGGCGCCAAGGGGTATTACCAGGAGGGGAGCAACATCGCCTGCCTGCACTGCGGCTCGACGATCTATCCGCCCAGCATCGGCCAGCGCGGTGGCTGCAACCCGATCCCGCTGCCCTCGCGCCGCGAGGGCGGCGAGCTGGTGCTGCGAGCTTCCGACCTGGCGGCGGGCGTGCCGCTGTTCGGCGGCGCGGCGGCGCCGCACCACGCGATGTGAGCGCCGCCCGCCGCGGCCCGCCATTTGCCATGTTCGCCCGCCTGCTCCTCGAATCGCTCCGCCACGGCACCCGGCGCAAGCTGCTGGCGGTGACCGCGGTGGCGCTGGGGACGCTCGGCGCGACCGCGCTGACCGAGGTGATGCTGGCCTCCGGAGACCGGCTGGCGGCCGATCTCGCCTCCTATGGCGCCAACCTCGAGCTGGTGCCCGGTCCCGGGCGCCAGACGCTCGCCGTCGCGCGCCTGCCGCTGGTGCGCAGGATCTTCTGGCGCAACAACATCGTCGCCCTGGCGCCGCTCTACCCCTTGCGCCTGCGGCTGGCGGCAGAGGTCCCGCCGGCGCCGGCGCCTACGGCCGCGGCGCCCGAGGTGGTCGCGGAGGTGGTGGGCACCTGGTTCCACCAGGCGCTGGAACCGGGCTGGCGAACGGGGCTGCCGGCCACCAGGCCGACGCTGCGGGTGGCCGGGCGCTGGCCACGCGACGAGACGCTTCGTCCGGCCGGCGGCGCCGCGCCGCCGGTGACGGGGGGCGGCGACGGCGACCGTGGCGGCGACCAGGCGGTGCTCGGCCGGCGGCTGGCGGCGCGGCTCGGGCTGGGAATCGGCGGCCGCCTGCGGGCGGAGCTCGGGAGCCGGGAGGCCGAGCTGGCGGTGGTGGGCGTCGTGACCAGCGGCGGCGAGGAGGACGACCAGGCGTTCGTGCCCCTGCCGGTGGTCGAGCGCCTGGCGGGTCAGCCGGGGCGGTTCCTGCGCGCCGAGATCTTCGCCCAGACCAATCCGGAGAACGGTAATCAGCGGAATCGCCGCGATCCTCGCCGCATGACGGCAAAGGAGTACGAGACCTGGTACTGCACCGCCTACCCGTCCTCGGTTGCCTTCCAGCTGCGTCAGGCGCTGCCGGAGGCGGAGGCGCGGGTGGTTCACGGCGTCACCGCCGCCACCGCCGACGTGCTTGGCAAGCTGCGCGGCGTGCTGCTGGCGCTGGCGGCCGTGGCGCTGGTCGGCGCCGCCGTCGGCGTCACCGCGGCGATGACCGCCACCGTGCTCGAGCGCCGGCTCGAGGCCGGGTTGATGGTGGCCATCGGCGCGGCGCGGCGGCGGGTGGTGCTGTTCTTCCTGATCGAGGCGGCGCTGCTCGGCGGCGTCGGCGGCCTGCTCGGCGGCGGCCTCGGCCTTGCCGCCGGCCGGCTGCTGGGCGCCGGGGCGCTGGGGGTGCAGGTGCCGTGGAAGCCGGTGCTGCTGCCCTTCGCGGTACTGCTCGGCTTGCTGGTGGCGGCGCTCGCCAGCGCGGCGCCGGTGTCGCGGGCGCTCGGCCGCTACCCGGCGGCGCTGCTCAAGCGAGCCGCGGCGTGATCGGGCGCCTGGTGCTGGCCAGCCTGCGCCGCCGCCCGCGCCAGCTGGCGCTGATCCTGGCGGCGGTGCTGGTGGCGGCGGCGACGGTGGCGACGCTCGCCGCCTTCTCGGCGCGGGTCGAAGAGCGCCTGGGCGCCGGCCTCGCGGCTTTCGGCCCCAACCTGGTGGTGCGCCCGCAGGTCGGGGGACCGGACAGCATCCCCGCCAGTGCCCTGGCACGGGTCCGGGCGATTCCGGGAGTGCTGGCGGTGAGCGCCCTGGCGAGCGGATCGGCGGACGCATGGACCGGCGGCGAACCCGCCGGCGCGGCAAGGGCTGGCGGTGGCGGCGAGGGCGCGGCGCAGCGCCTCGAGGTGCGGGCCGAGCCGGCGCGGCTGGCGGCCGTGGCCAGGGCGATCGAGGAACGGGTGGAAGGCGTGGAGGCGACGCCGTTGCTCAAGACCAGCGCCTCCGACGCCCGGCTGATGCACCGGCTGACGCTGGTGCTGGTGGCGGTCAGCGGTGTCTCGTTCCTGCTGGCGTTGCTGGCGGTGGGCGCCGCCACCGCGGCGCTGGTGGGGGAGCGGCGGGTGGAGGTCGGCTTGATGCTGGCGCTGGGCTATTCCGGCCGCCGGATCGGGGCCATGCTCGCCGTCGAGCTGCTCGCCGCGGCGCTGATCGCGGCGCTGGCTGGCGAGCTGTTGGGCGAGGCCGCCGCCGGCGGCCTCGAGCGGCACCTGCTGGGAGGCGCCGGCGGACCGGTGCTGACCTGGAGTGGGCTGGCCGGAGCGGCGGCGGTGGCGGCGCTGGTGGTGGGCACCTCGCTGGCCGTGGCGCTGCGCCGGATCGAGCGCCTGAACGCGGCCGTCGTGCTGCGCGGCGAGTGAGGGAGAGCGCGGTGCCGCTGGTCGAGATCGAGAGTTTGAGCCGTCGCTTCGGGTCGCTGCGGGCGCTCGACGACCTTTCGCTCGACATCGCCGAGGGCGAGTGGGTGGCGGTCACCGGTCCCTCGGGTTCGGGCAAGACCACCCTCCTCAACCTCCTCGCCGGCCTCGACCGCCCGTCGGCAGGCAGAGTGCGGGTCGGCGGCCTGGACCTGGCGGGCCTGGGCAATCGCGAGCTGGCACGCTACCGCCAGCGGACGGTCGGGCTGGTGTTCCAGCAGTTCCACCTGATTCCCTACCTCAACGCTTTCGAGAACGTGATGCTGGCGCAGTACCTCCACAGCACCACCGACCGCGGCGAGGCCGAGGAGGCGCTGCGCCAGGTGGGCCTCGGCGAGCGCCTCGACCACCTGCCGAGCCAGCTCTCCGGCGGCGAGCAGCAGCGCGTCTGCATCGCCCGGGCGCTGATCAACCAGCCGCCCCTGATCCTCGCCGACGAGCCGACCGGCAACCTCGACGCCGTCAACGAGGCGGTGGTGATGACCCTCCTCGCCGACCTCAACCGCCGTGGCCATACGCTGGTGCTGGTGACTCACGACCCCACCATCGCCGGCCGCGCCGGCCGCGAGATCCGCCTCGAGCACGGCCGCCTCGCGCAGCTCGAGGATCCCGGCAGCGCCGAGCTGCAGGCCGTCCTGGTGGAGCTCTGGCGCGCCCTCGAGGAGGATGGGCGCCCCGTCCCGGTCACCGGCCGCGGCATCGCCGACCTCCTGTCCCAGGGTCTCCTGGCTTTCGCCGAAGGCCGCATCGCCTTCACCGACCGCGGCCGCGCCCAGGCTGCCGCCGCCGTGCGGCGCGTCCGTCTCGCCGAAGCGCTGCTGGCCAAGACCCTTGCCCCGGGGGCCGTGCCAGGCCAGTGCGGTCGTGCCGCGCCGGTCGCCGCCGGCATCGAGGACCAGGTCTGCGCCTTCCTGGGTCACCCGGCGCTCTGCCCGCACGGCCGGCCGATCGCGCCGGCGGGCGAAGGCTGCTGCCCGCCGTCCGCCGGCGCGGCGGACGGCGACCTGCAGGCGCCGTGATGCTTTCCTAAGACGGGGCTGCGGGAGCGGCAGGAGTGGCGGGCGGTCGCCGGGAGGCGTCGTTGGCGATCGCCACGACCACCACGACGATCAGCGTCACATAGGCCGCCATCGTGCCCAGGACCAGCAGCACGAAGAGCACGAGCGACGCCACGGCCGCGAGCAGCAGCAACAGCAGGGCGGCGGCGCCGGTGGCGAGGGCGCCGGAAACCAGCCAGGAGAGCAGAGAGGCGGTGGTCATGACGATGGCTTCTGCATGCCTTTGCATGCCCTGCGCCATCATAGCAGCCGCCCTGCGTCCCGCAGCCGGCCGGGACCGGGTCGGGCGGGCGCTTTCGGCGCCTGTGCAGGCACTGTATCTCGTGGGCGCCCGGTCGTCCGCGGAGGGGCGAGCATCGTGAACGCCCGCGGCACGACGGCGCCCCTTCTCGAAAGGAGAGCCAGTGAAAAAGATGACGCTGCATCGCGAGACGCTGTGCGCGCTCGACTACACGAGCCAAGAGCTGCGGCAGGCCATCGGTGTGCAGAGCGCGACCTGCCAGATCCCTTCGATCTGCAAGTCCTGCTACACGCACTTCGGCTATCCCACCTGCAAGTGACCGCCGCCGCGGAGGCCGCAGGCCCGGGCCTCCGCGTGCCACCTTTCATCGCCGGCGGCGCACCTTGCTTTTCGTGGGCTTCGAGCCGGTCGGGGGGCGGGGCGAGCGTCGCGAACGCCACGGGCGGCGGAGCCCTTGGTGAAAGGAGATCCAGTGAGGAAGAAGATCACGCTGCATCGTGAGACGCTGCGCGGGCTCGGCACCGCCGGCGGAGAGCTGCGGCAGGCTAAGGGTGGCATCAGCACGACATGCCCGGTCCCCACCATCTGCAAGCCCTGCCCGACCCACATCGGCTACCCCACCTGCTATAAGACCTGCCCCTGAGGCCCGCGCCGCGGAGGCCGCAGCCCCGGGCCTCCGCGTCCTCGACGCCGATCCGTGCTCCCGGGGGAGTTTGGATGACAGCCGGTCCAAGCCGCCGGGACTACGCGGGCCGCCGGCGCGTTCCAGCATCGATCTGCATCGCTGCGGCGACGAGTGGCTTGGCCCAGGCGGGGGTGGCGCTCAGATCGCGCGGAGCCACGATCCTCCCCCGTCTGAGGTGGAGGACCAGCACCGGGACCGGGGCGGCGCCGGCTTGGGGATCGGCGTTGCCGCTGTTGTCGTAGGTGCGCAATTCCGTCAGCGTGGGCAGGAGACGGATCACGTTCAGCCGGCTCGTATCCCATCGCCGGCGGATGTCGGCCTCGGGGATGTCGTGCCCTCCCCTGGCGACCCTCGCTCGCACTCGCGCGATGTGCAACTCCGGGGTGCTCAGGCCCACATACCAGACCCGAACCTCGATGCCGAGCGCAGCTGCCACGAGGGGGCGGGGTCCGCTCCCGCGAGCGCGACGACGAGGCGGAGGTCCTCAGCGTGTGGTGGTCGCCTGCGACCGGGTCTTTATCCAGCCATCCACGCGCTCGTCGAGGAGGTCGAGCGGCAGCGCTCCGCCGTCCAGGATCTCGTCATGGAACGCCTTGAGGTCGAAACGCGCCCCGAGCCGTGCCTTCGCCCGTTCACGCAGCTCGCGGATCTTCAACTGCCCCATCTTGTAGGCCAGGGCCTGCCCCGGCCATGCGATATAGCGGTCGGTTTCCGTCTGGGCGAGGACGTCGTTGACGTCGTTCTCCCGCATGTAGGCGATAACCTGGTCACGTGTCCAACCCTGGTCGTGAATGCCGGTGTCGACCACCAGCCGCACCGCGCGGAACAGCTCCGAGTTGAGCCGGCCGTAGTCAGACACCGGGTCCCGGTACAGACCAATCTCCTTGCCCAGCTCTTCCGCATACAACGCCCAACCTTCGGTGTAAGCGGACAGGCCGCGACTCAGCAGGCGGAATCTCGGGATGCTCCGCAACTGCTGCGCCAAGCTGATCTGCAGATGGTGCCCGGGCACGCCTTCGTGATAGGCGACCGCCTCGTCGTTCACCAGCGTGCGGTGGGTCGGATCGGCGACGGCGACCACCACGCGTCCAGCCCGCTTGCCGTCCGGAGTGCCGCGGACATAGTGCGTCGATGCGGCCTTGTCGAAATCGGGGATGGCCTCGACGGTCACCGGCGCTTTCGGCAGCTGCCCGAAGAGCTCCGGCAGCCTTGGCTGCATCTGGTCGATGTATTTTTTGAAGTCGGCAACGATCTGGTCTTCGCTCTTCGGCGTCCACTTGGGATCGCCCTTGACGGCGGCACGGAAGGCGGCCAGGTCCTTGTAGCCCTGCGCTTGCGCCAGCCTGGTCATCTCGGCCGTGATCCGCGCCACCTCCTTCAGGCCCAGCTCGTGGACGGCTTCCGGCGTGATGTCCACCGTGGTCATCGTTTTCACCGCCTCGCGGTAGCGTCGCTTACCGTCGGGCAGGCTCTCGACCGAGATCGCGGCCCGACCTTTCGGCGCGTACTCGTCGCGCAGGAACGCCGCGAACGCTTGGTAGGCGGGAAGCACCTCCTCCGTGGCCACCTTGGTGACCGCCGCGCTGAGCCGCTGCTTGTCCGCCTCCGCGAAGCTCGCCGGGAGCTTCTTGAGCGGCAACAGGAAGGGATCCGAGGAGACGATCCCCTCGCACTGCCCCGGCAACTGGTCGACGACGATCTTGGGCGGCATCAGGCCGTCTCTCTCGCCGGCTCGCAGCACCTCGGTGGTCTGCTGCAAGGCCCGCGGGATCTGATGCAGGCGCTCGACGTAGTCCTCGTAGTGCCGTACCGAATCCAGCGGCACGCTCAGCGGCAGGTCGGCCAGGGCGGTTTGAATGCCGCTCTGCTGGTTGATCGGCATCTCGTAGTTCTTGAGCTCGTAGTTGACGTCGGCGCGGGTGAGCTGGCGCTCCAGCAGCTCGTGCGACAGCTGGTCGCTCTCCGCCATGCCGGCGGTCGGGATGGCGCGGAGTCGCGCCAGGAAGTCGTCGTTTTCCGCATGCTGGCGCGCGATCCCGGCCAGCGACACATCGTCGAGCTGCGCGTTGTAGCGATAATCCCCGATCGCGGTGGCCTGGATCGGTGCGCTCTTCAGGACGGCCTGGTAGTACTCCTCGAACAACGCGTTCTGTTTCCCCACTCGGTCGGCCACGGAGGCATCCGGGCCGGGGGCCGACGAACCGACACCAAAGGCCAGCAGGAGGCAGGCTAGATTTCGCATGCGCCCCAGCCTAGCAGAGAGCCCGCCGCCGGGTCATGCGGACCGAGCTACCGAGCTACCGCAACGCCGAGGCACCGCCCCTCGCTGTCTCGCATCCGGGAGGCGTGGGCACCCGACTTGATGGGAAGGCTACTCGAAGCCGGAAAGGAGAAGCCCATGAAAAAGACAGTGAAGCCCATCCGCCTGCAGCGCGAAACCCTGAAGCATCTGACCGATGGCACGCTCGACGAGGTGCGCGCCGCCTGGCGCGAGAACACCAACTACATCAGCTGCCCGAATCCGCAGACCTGCCTCGGCTGCTGAGCCCTTCTGCCTGCCCAGAAGGCCGAACGCAGTGCCTGTAAAACAGGGTCAATCGAGACCTTGCGCTACGGCCTCCTCTAATCCAATCCAGCCCTCGGCGCGATACCGTGGCGCGCGCCGAGGGCGCTCAAACGCCCTGCCGCTATCTCCGCGGCACCTCGTCCCAGCGGTAGGGCACCATCACCGGGATGCCGGTACCGCTTCCCATCAGCCAGAGGATGGCGGGGCGGGGGCGGACGGAGCCGGTCAGCATCTCGCCCTCCTGGGCTCCCGTGATGGTCATGGTGGCGGCCAGAGCCTGGGCGTCGATGGCCAGCTCGGTGAGGGCCAGGGTGGCCAGGATGCCTTCACCGGCAGGCAGGCCGGTACTTTGATTCACGTAGATAGGGGGCTGATGGCCTTCCTGCGGCGGGGCGGCTTCCGGGCCGGCGATCGCCAGGGAGCGATCGCGGAGAAAGATGCGGCCGAGGGGACCCGTCAGGCCGCTGATGGCAGGTAGGTCCACCAACCACCCGCGCCCGTCGCGGCCGAGGCCGATGCCGCGGCGGACGTCGCCGATCAGGACCAGGGCGTTGGCCGAGCCGTGCTGGCGCAGCACCTCGATGGCGCGATCGATCGCCATGCCGATGCGGAAGTCCGCCAGGTCGAGGGCGCTGCCGGCGGCCAGGGTCGCGGTCTGCTTGCGGCCGTCGAGCTGCAGGCGCTTGCAGCTGGCGGCGGCGACGGCGGCGTTCACCTGGTCGGGGGTCGGCTTCGCCGCCGGGGGCGCCGCGGCGCCGCGGCCCCAGAGACGGTTCAGGTCGCGGCCCAGGGGCCCCTCCTTGCCGTCCGACCAGAAACAGAAGTTGAGCGCGCGGGTAAGCGCGGCGAAGAGGCGCGCATCGACGGGGCGCGGCCCCTTGCCGGCCGCGGCGTTGAGCGTTGCCAGCTCGCCATCGAGGCGGTCGGGATCGGTCAGGCGCTCGACCTCGCCGACCTCCGTGGCGACGGCCTGGATGGCGGCGTCGGCCGCCTCGCGGGGCAGGTCGCGAACCTCCACTTCCAGCGTGGCGCCGAATGCCGGTGCGCTGGCGCGCAGGGGATGGACGGGTGAAGCGGCGGACTTGGCGGTGGCCGGGGGCGTCGCACCAGGTGGCGCCGGCGTCACGATCGGCGCCGGCACCGCCACGATCGACTGCGGGGTTGCCGGCGCGGGCGAGGCCGCCGGCGGCGCGGCAACCGGCGGCGCGGTGCGCGGCGCCGCGGCGGGCGCTGCCGGCACCGACACCCCCAACGCCGTGAAAACGGCGAGGGCAGCCGCCGCGGCGAGCCACGGCCGCGGCCGGTGAACCTCAGACGCCAGCACGACCCTCACGATCCCCATCATGGCAGGTCGGCGCGGCGTTGTCGCGGCCCGAACCCGCCCGGCGCTCCTGAGTCGCCTCGCGGTGCTCGCGAAGGCGCTCAGCGGATGTGGACGCGGGCGAAGCGCCGCTTGCCGACCTTGAACAGGTAAGGCTCGGCGCGCGGCGGCAGCTGTCGGAAGGGATCGGGAGCGCGGGCGCCGTCGATGGCGACCGCGCCCTGCTCGACGAGGCGGCGCGCCTCGCCGTTGCTGGCCGCCAGGCCGGTCTCGGCGAGGGCCTTGAGCAGGGTGCGCGCGCCCTCCAGGCGGTGCTCGGGTAGATCCTCGGGCAGGCCGCCGGCAGAGAAGACCTTCTCGAACTCCGCCTCGGCCTGACGGGCCGCCTCCTCGCCGTGATAGGCGGCCACCAGCAGCCGTGCCAGGTCCTGCTTGACGCCCTTGGGGTGCAGCTCGCCGGCGGCGACCGCCGCGCGGCGGCGGTCGATCTCGGGGCCGGGAAGGTCGGTGAGCAGCAGGAACCAATCCCATAGCAGCGAGTCCGGGATCGACATCGCCTTGCCGTAGATCTCCTGCGGCGGATCCTCGACGGCGATGGCGTTGCCGAGGCTCTTGGACATCTTGTCGCTGCCGTCGGTGCCCACCAGCAGCGGCACGGTCAGCACCACCTGCGGTTCGAGGCCCTCCTCCCGCATCAGGTCGCGGCCCACCAGCAGGTTGAAGATCTGGTCGTGGCCGCCCAGCTCGACGTCGGCCTCGAGCGCCACCGAATCGTAGCCCTGGGCCAGCGGGTAGAGCAGCTCGTGCAGATGGATCGGCCGGTTCTGCTCGAAACGGGTGCGGAAGTCCTCGCGCTCCATCATCCGCGCCAAGGTGTAGCGGCCGGCCAGCCGCACCAGGCCCACCGATCCCAGCGCCACCAGCCAGCGACTGTTGTGATCCACCACCGTCCGGCGCTCGTCCAGCACCTTCCATACCTGACGCTGGTAGGTGGTGGCGTTGGCTGCCACCTCGGCCTGGGTGAGCTGCGGCCGCGTCGTCTTCTTGCCGGTGGGATCGCCGATCAGCGCGGTGAAGTCGCCGATCAGGAACACCACGCGATGCCCCAGCTGCTGGAAATGCCGCATCTTGCGCAGCAGCACCGTGTGCCCCAGGTGGAGGTCGGGGGTCGAGGGATCGAAGCCGGTCTTGACGGTGAGCGGCTCGCCGGTCCGCGCCGAACGCTCGAGCTTGGCGCGCAGCTGCGCCTCGTCGACCAGGTCGACGGCGCCGCGCGTCAACAGCTCCATCTGGTCGGCGACCGGCGGGAACTCCCGCCGCCCCGCGGCGCCCTCGGTGGTCGTCGGTTCCATGGCGGTGGCTCAGTCCTCGGCGCCGGCGAGCAGCTCGCCGGCGGCGACGACGCGGGCATCGCCGGCCAGGGTGAAGTTGCCGCTGGCGGGATCGCGATCGACCACCAGCTCGAAGCCGCCGCGGGTGGCGGCGGTGACCGGCCCGCTGAGCCTGCCGGTGGCGAGGCCGAGGGCGGCGGCGGCGACCACCCCGGTGCCGCAGGAGAGGGTCTCGTCCTCGACGCCGCGCTCGTAGGTGCGGATGTCGAGATGGCCCCCACCGGAGAACTGGACGAAGTCGACGTTGGTGCCCGCGGGCTGGAAGAGCGGGTGATGGCGCAGCGGCCGCCCCAGCGCGACGACCGGAGCGGCGGCGAGATCGCCCGCCCAGGGCAGCAGGAAATGCGGCACGCCGACCGTGACGCTCCAGCCCGGGTGCGAGGTGCCGTCGAGGCTCGCGGCCAGCTCCCGCGGCGCCGTCACCTCGACGTCGAGCTCGAGGGCGATGCGGCGCGGGTCCAGCCGCCGGGCGCGGAAGGCGCCGGCGCCGGTGCGCACCCGTACCTCGCTCTCCGCCCAACCGAGGTGGCAAGCGAGCTGGGCCGCGCAGCGGGTGCCGTTGAGGCAGAGGTCCGCCGCGTCGCCGCCGGCGTTCCAGTAGCGCATCGCGACTTCCACGACCGCGCCAGGCGCTACCGTTTCGCCGCGATCCCCGCCCCCGCCCCCGCCGCCCGGGGCTGCGGCCCGCCGCAGCACGAACACTCCGTCGGCGCCGACCGACACACCGCGCCGGCACCAGGCGCGGATCTGCTCGGGTCCGGGATCGGCCGCCGGCTCGGCCAGTGCCACGAAGTCGTTGCCGCTGCCCGAGACCTTGTAGAAGGCGGTCATGGGACCGCCGCGTGGACCTCGCCGGGAGCGCTCTCGTTGCCGGTCTGGTCGATGGCCGTCACCCGGTAGTCGTAGGCCTGGCCCGAGACGACGGTGGCGTCGACGTAGCTGGTGGCCAGGATCGGCTTGGCCGTGAGGCGCACGAAGTCGCCGCTGGCGCCCTTGCGGTAGACGATGTAGCCGGCCAGGTCCGGCGCCTCGCTCGGCCGCCATACCAGGCGCGCCCGGCCGGCCTCGGTCACCACCACCAGCTCCTCGGGAACCGGTGGCGGATAGCGGTCGACGTAATGGATCTCCTGCTCGGACTTGATCGCGCTCTCGATCAGCGGCTGCTTGGCGTCCACCGCCGTCACCGAATAGATGTAGCTCTGCCCGAAGTGGGCGCTCTGGTCGAGGTGCCTGGTCGCAGGCGGCTTGACCACGGCGAGCGGCTTGCTGCTGAAGCGCTCGGTGGCGGCGCGGCGGTAGACGGCATAGCCGCCGGCGCCGGTTACCGGTTTCCATTCGACCAGGATGCCGTCGGCCTGGGGCGCCACCGTCACCGCCGCCGGCGGCTGCGGCGGTGTCTTCGGCAGCAGCCGGACCTGGTTCGAGAACCCGGAGCGGTCGCCCTGCGGCCCGTAGGAGCGCACCGCGTACTCGCGCGTCGCGCCCTTGTCCGTGGTCGCCGGCAGCGGCTCGGGCAGCGTCAGATCGACGATCAGCTGATTGCCGAGCGTCGCCGCGCCCAGTTCCTTGCCGGTCAGCGTCAGGCGCACCTTCGCCAGATGCTCGAAGATCCGCGGGTCGAGCGCCTGCTCTTCCTCCGGCGCCACGCCAGCCGGCCCGCCCGGACTACCCGCCGCCTTGCCCGGCGCGCCCGTGCCAGGGGCGCCCGCCGCCGAGCCCGGCGTACCCGTCGCCGTGCCCGCCGCCGCCCCAGGCGTCGTCGCCGTGGAGGTCCCCGCCGCCGCGCCCGAGGTCTCCGCCGGCGTGCTTCCCGCCGGCGCGCTTCCCGCCGCCGCTCCCGCCGCCTCCGCGGTCGCCGTCCCCGGGGCCGCAGCCGCCGTGGCTACCGAGCTCCCCGCCGCCGCTCCCGGCGTCGCGGCCGCGGCCGCCGTCGCCGTCGTGGTCGTCGCCGTCGCGCCCTTGCCCGCCGCCGTCGTCGCCGCGCCCTTGTCGGCCGCCGCCGCGCTAAGCGTCCCCTTCTTCGATGGCTTCGCCGGCTTGGGCGGCGCCGGCGGCGGCACGATCGCCTCGTAGACCTCCACCTTGGACACGCCGTTCAAGGCCCTGCCGCCGGGAGTGGTCTGCGGATAGGTGAAGCTCAACAGCACGTGCGTCCCCCGCTGGCGGACCACCAGGTCCTTGGTCGGCGCCGGCACCGCGCGCAGCGGCGGCGTCGGCGGTCCCTCCTTGCCGCAGCCGACCGCGGCCAACGCCGCCAGGATCCCCAGCGCGCCCAGCACGGCCGCCAGAGCCAACGCCGCCTTGCTCGCCGGGCGGGCGGCGAATCGCGCGGCCGGGGCGATGCCGCCCCGCCGCCTCAGGTCATAGGACATAGCGGGAGAGATCCTGATCCTTGACGATGTCGGAGAGCGCCCGCCGCACGTACTCGGCATCCACGCGCACGTGGCTGCCGGCCATCTCGGGGGCATCGAAGGACACCTCGTCGAGCAGCCGCTCGAGCAGGGTGGAGAGGCGCCGCGCGCCGATGTTTTCGGTGGTGGAGTTGACCTCGACCGCCAGGCGCGCGATCTCGGCCACCGAGTCTTCGGTGAACTCGACGGTGACGCCCTCGGTCGACAGCAGCGCCGAGTACTGCTTGGTCAGGGCGGTCTCGGGCTCGGTCAGGATGCGCACGAAATCGTGCTCGGTCAGAGCGTCGAGCTCGACCCGGATGGGGAAGCGCCCCTGCATCTCGGGGATCAGGTCGGAGGGCTTGCTGACGTGGAAGGCGCCGGCGGCGATGAACAGGATGTGATCGGTCTTGACCATGCCGTATTTAGTCGAGACGTTGGTGCCTTCGACGATCGGCAGCAGGTCGCGCTGCACGCCCTCGCGCGAGATGTCGGGGCCGCGGCCGCTCTCGCGCCCGGCGATCTTGTCGATCTCGTCGAGGAAGATCATGCCGCCCTGCTCGACCCGCTGGCGCGCCTCGCGGGCGACCTGGGTGCGGTCGATCAGCTTCTCGGCCTCCTGCTGTTGCAGGATCTCGCGCGCCTCGACCACCGACACCTGCTGCTTCTTCTTGCGGCCGAACAGGCCGGGCAGCATGTCCTTGATGTTGATGCCGACCTCCTCGACCCCCTGCGGCGTGAACATCTCGAGGCTGGGATAGGAGGACTCGTCGACCTCGATCTCCACCCGCCGGTGGTCGAGCGCGCCGGAGCGCAGCTTGTCGCGGAACTTCTCGCGGGTGGCGGCGAGCTCGTCGTCCTCGTCGTCCTCGGGATCGTTCTTCAGGTAGCTGCTGATCGGGCGCGGCGGCACCAGCAGCTGCAGCAGCCGTTCCTCGGCGCGCGTCGCCGCCGCCTCCTGCACCGCCTCGCGCTTCTCCTCCTTGACCATGCCGACGGCGATCTCGACCAGGTCGCGCACCATCGACTCGCAGTCGCGGCCGACGTAGCCGACCTCGGTGAACTTGCTCGCCTCGACCTTGAGGAACGGCGCCTTGGCGAGGCGCGCCAGGCGGCGGGCGATCTCGGTCTTGCCGACCCCGGTGGGGCCGATCATCAGGATGTTCTTGGGCGCGATCTCGTCGGCGATCTCGGCCGGCAGCTGCTGGCGCCGCCAGCGGTTGCGCAGCGCGATCGCCACCGCGCGCTTGGCCTGGCGCTGGCCGACCACGAACTTGTCGAGCTCGGCGACCACCTGGCGCGGCGTCATGTCCTCGAGGATGAGGCCCGGCAAGGCCTCGCCGGAGATCTGGATGGCCATCGCCGCTTAGAGCTCCTCGAGGGTCAGGCGATCGTTGGTGAAGATGCAGATCTCGGCCGCGATCTTCATCGCCTCGCGCACCACCTCGACGGCGCCCAACTCGGTGTGCCGCAGCAGGGCGCGCGCCGCGGCGAGCGCATAGTTGGCGCCCGAGCCGATGGCGAGCGTCGCGTCCTCCTCGTCGGGCTGCAACAGCTCGCCGGCGCCGGAGACCAGGAAGGTGCGCTCGCGGTCGGTGACCAGGATCACCGCCTGCAGCTGGCGCAGCGCGCGGTCGGTCCGCCATTCCTTGGCGAGCTCCACCACCGCCCGCTCGAGATTGCCGCCGAACTCGTCGAGCTTCGCCTCGAGGCGGCTGAAGAGCGCCAGCGCGTCGGCGCCGCCGCCGGCGAAGCCCACCAGCACCTGGCCCTTGCCGGCCCGGCGCACCTTGTGGGCGCCGCTCTTCATCACCGTGCTGTTGTTCATGGTGACCTGGCCGTCGCTGGCCATACAGACCCGCCCGTTGCGGCGTACCAGCAACACGGTCGTCGAGGCGAAAGTATCCATGGAGGCAGGATTGTACCAGGGCCACCCCGGTCGGCGCCGCCGCCCCAGGGCCGCCGCGGCCCGCGGAGTGGCGCGCTCAGGCGCCGCGGCGGGCGCGCGGGTGCGCGCCGCGGTAGACCGTAAGCAGCCGCTCCACCTCGACGTGGGTGTATTTCTGGGTGGTCGAGAGCGAGGCGTGCCCGAGCAGCTCCTGGATCGCCCGCAGGTCGGCGCCGCCCTCCAGCAGGTGGGTGGCGAAGGTGTGCCGCAGGGTGTGCGGGTGGACGCCCCGGGCGAGCGCCGTCTGCTCGATCCAGTGGTCGAGGATGCGCCGCACCGAGCGGTCGCTCAGCCGGCCGCCGCGGTGATTGAGGAAGACCGGCTCCTCGCCCGCGCCGCCGCCGCCAGCGCCTCCTCCCCTGCCGCCCTCGCGCGCGCCGTGCGCCCCTCCGGCCCCTCCGTGCAGCCGCCGCACCGCTTCCCAGTCGTCCAGCCAACGTCGCAGCGCCGCGGCCGCCGGCCTGCCGAACGGCACCATGCGCTCCTTGCCTCCCTTGCCCATGACCCGCAGCACGCGGCCCGGCAGGTCGATCGCGCCCCAGTCGAGCCCGACCAGCTCGCCGACGCGGAGGCCGGCAGCGTAGAGCACCTCGAACAGCGCACTGTCGCGCCGCGCCAGGGCCGCGGCGAGCACGGCGGGCGTCCTGCCGTGCGCTGCGGCCGGCGCCCCCGCCATCGTTGCATCTCCTGCGGGCGCCAGGGCCGCCGCGGCGCCGGCCGGAGCCGCCAGCAGGATCTCCACCTCGCCGGGGCGCAGGTGGCGAGGCAGCGTCTTCGGCAGCTTCGGCGTCGGCACGCCCTGCGCCGGGTTGGAGGCCAGCGTGCCTTCGCGGCAGGCGAAGCGCAGCAGGCTGCGCACCGCCGACAGCGCCCGCGCCTGGCTGCGGCGCTCGAGACCCTGGGCGTGGAGCGAGGCCAGGAACGACCGCACCGCCAGGCCGTCCACCTCCTCGGGGCGCACCTCCTCCGGCGGCCGCGCGAGGAAGTCGCGCGCCAAGAACTCGAGGAAGCGCAGCAGGTCCCCCTCGTAGGCCCTCAGGGTGTGCGGCGAGAGGCCGCGCTCCCCTTCGAGATGCTCGAGGAAGCGATGGATCAGGCGCCGCACCTCAGGCCTCGCTCCCGGCGGCGACTTCGGCGGCCCCGGCGGAGATGTCGGCTGCGATCTCAGGGGCGGCGAGTTGCCCGCCGCGCAGCGGGATCCCCTGGCGGGCGGCCCAGGCGGCCAGCTCCTCGCCGGCGCGGGCCGCGAAGGCGGCACGGCGCCCCTGGGAGGCGCCGCCGGCATGGCCGGCGCCACCGCCGCCCCCAGCTGAGCGTCCCGGCCGCGGTGGCCTCTCCGTCAGCTCGGGGAACAGCCCGTAGTTGACGTTGGCGGGTTGGAAGTGCCTCGGGTCGGACTCGGTCAGGTGGCGGGCGAGGGAGCCGAGGGCGGTCGCGGCGGGCAGCGGCTCGGCCGTCCGCCCCTGCCGCTCGAGGCTCAGGTAGAGGCCGATCGCGAGGCCGGTGGCCGCCGACTCGAGGTAGCCCTCGACGCCGGTGATCTGGCCGGCGAGCCGTACCCGCGGCGCGCTCCGCACCCGGTAGTGCGGGTCGAGATGGCTCGGGGCGTTGATGAAGGTGTTGCGGTGGATCTGGCCGAAGCGCACGAAGACCGCCTGCTCGAACCCGGGGATGAGGCGCAGCACCCGCTGCTGCTCGCCCCATTTCATCCGCGACTGGAAGCCGACGAGGTTGAACTGGCGCTTCGCCAGGGTCTCCTGGCGCAGCTGCACGACCGCCCAGGGGCGCCGGCCGTCCGGGCCGCGCAGCCCTACCGGCTTCATCGGACCATAGCGCAGGGTGTCGACGCCGCGGCGCGCCAGCTCCTCGATCGGCAGGCAGCCCTCGAAAAAGATCGCCTGCTCGAACTCGTGCGGTACCAGCACCTCGGCGGCGAGGAGGGCGGCGTGGAAGGTCGCGTAGCGCTCGCGGTCGAACGGCGCGTTGAGGTAGTCGTCGCCGCCCTTGCCGTAGCGCGACTGCCAGAACAGCTGGCTGGTGTCGAGGCTGTCGGCTTCCACGATCGGCGCGATGGCGTCGTAGAAGTAGAGATACTCGCTGCCCAGCAGCCCTTGCAGCGCCGCCGCCATCGCCGGCGAGGTCAGGGGGCCGGTGGCGATCACCAGGTCGCGGTCCGCCGCGCCGCCGGCGAGGATCTCGGTCACCTCCTCGCGCCGCAGCTCCACCAGCGGGTGCGCCGCGAGCGTGCCGGTGACCCGGGCCGCGAAGCGCTCGCGGTCGACCGCCAGGGCGCTGCCGGCCGGCACCGCGGCGGCCCGCGCCGCGGCGATGACCAGCGAGTCGAAGGCTTCCATCTCGCGTTTGAGCAGCCCGGCGGCGTGCAGCGGATCGTCGCTGCGCAGCGAGTTGCTGCACACCAGCTCGGCCAGGTCGCCGGTCTTGTGGGCGGGCGTCGGCAGGCGCGGCCGCATCTCGTGCAGCACCACCGGCACCCCGCGGCGGGCGAGCTGGTAGGCGCATTCCGAGCCGGCGAGACCGCCGCCGACGATGTGCACGGGATCGAGCATGCGCCACCCATTATGGCAAAAGGCGCCGCTCCGGAAGGTTTGCTTCTAGAATGCGCCGATGAGCGAGTCAACCAAGGACAAGAACACCTCGCACCCTGCGCACCCTGCGCACCCTGCGCACCCTGCGGACACCGCGCTGCGGGAGCACCTGATCGAGCTGCTGCGCGGCGAGCACGCCCACGTCGGCTTCGCGCCGGCCCTCCGCAACGTGCCGCCGGGGCTGCGCGGCGCCACGCCCGACGGCGCCGAGCACTCGTTGTGGCAGCTGCTCGAGCACCTGCGCCTGGCGCAATGGGACATCCTCGAGTTCAGGCGCAACTCCGCCCACGAGTCGCCGCCCTGGCCTCGAGGCTACTGGCCGGCCGGCGGCGCCGAGCCGCCCGACGCCGCGGCCTGGGACGGCGCCGTCGCGGCCTTCCTCGCCGATCTCGAGGCGATGGAGCGTCTGGTGGCGGACCCGGCGGCCGACCTGTTCGCCCCGTTCCCGCATGGCAAGGGGCAGACCCTGCTGCGCGAGGCGCTGCTCGCCGCCGACCACAACTCCTATCACCTGGGCCAGATCGTCGCGCTCCGCCGCCTGCTCGGCGATTGGCCGCCGGCGAAGTCGTAGCGCCCCCCGCGGACGGCCGCGCTCACTTCGGCGACGCGTCGTTGAGCGCCCAGTCGTAGGAATAGAAGTCGAGCGTGACGTTGCCCTTGGCGGCGTCGATCTGGCGCTGCTTGTCGGGCGTCAGGTATCTGCGGATGAAGGCCACCTGGCCGCCGCCCCACTGCTTGAAGTCGTCGGCGAACCAGTCCACCACCTTGGTGACGTGGAGCACGATGCCGCCGGCCCGGGACTCGATCTGGACGCCCCGCCGCGGGTCGTTCAGGAACCGCCGCGCCTGGTCGTCGAGTTGCTCGCCAACCCGGGCGCCGGTGAACGCCTCGGTGCGGATCGGCGGGCAGCTGATCGCGGCGCAGTTGATCGCAAAATGGATGCGCGGGTCCTTGAACCCCTGACGGATCTTGACGTTCTCGATCTCGTCGAGAGAGGTCATGCCGCCCAGGACCGGCACCGTCTCCTTCTTGAAGACGTTGAGGTGGGTGATCCAATCGGTCGAGATGTCGCGGATCGAGGCGACCGGATAATGGTCGACGACGGTGCCGACGACGTTGACGTTGTAGACGTTGATCCAGTAGGCGAGGCGATCGGCCGGCGCCAGCGCCGCCGCGTCGACCGCCGCCAGGTGTTGACGCAGGTCGGCCAGGCTCTTGCCGTCCTTGGCCTTGAGGTCCTGGTAATCCATGCCGCGCACCGGGTCGTACCAGCGCGCCAGGAGCTGGTTCCAGGCGGCGTAATCCGGGAGCGCGGCGGTCGTGGAGCCGTGAGGGGCAGGCGCGGCCGCCGCGAGCGCCGGCGCCGCCGCGGGCGACACCATTGCCGCGTCGATTGCGGTGATCGCGGTGATCGCGGCGATGGCGGCGATCGCGGTGATCGCAGCGGGGAGCGCCAGGTGGTGCGCGAGCGTTCTCACCGCCTCACCGCGGATCCCCTCAGGCGGCCGGCTCGACCTGCTCGGAATGGCCGCAGCCTTCCGTGTTGCAGATCAGGCGGGTGCCGGCGCGCTTGGTGGTCTTTTCGACCAGGAAGGCCGCGCCGCAGTCGGGGCAGGGTTTGGGCACGGGCCGGTTCCAGAGGGCGAACTTGCAGTCGGGAAAGCGGTTGCAGGAGTAGAAGACCTTGCCCCGGCGGGAGCGCTTCGCTTCGATCTCCCCCTTGCCGCATTCCGGACAGGCGACTCCGGTCGGCTGCGGCGGCTCGGCCTTGGGTCCGATCTTGCGCAGCCCCTTGCACTCGGGATAGCCGGTGCAGCCATAGAAAGTGCCGAAGCGGCTGCGGCGCAGCGCCATCGGCCTGCCGCACTCCTCGCAGGGCGGGATCTCCTCGGCGGCGCCGGCCGCCGCGCCGTCGGCCGTGCCGGCCGGCGAGGCCTGGGTGCCCGGAGAGCCGCTCGCGCCGGCGGCGCCGCTGCCGGCCGCCGCTGCCTGAGCGCCCTTGCCGTCGCTGGCGGGACCGGCGGCGGGAGCGCCTGCGGCGGGTTCCAGGTCGCGGGTGTACTTGCAGGTCGGGTAGTTGCTACAGGCCACGAAGGCGCCGTAGCGGCCGAAGCGCATCAGCAGCTGCGAGCCGCAATCGGGGCAGGTCTCGTCCAGCGGCACGCCGTCGCGCTTGACGTTGGGCATCCGCTCGCCGGCCGCCTCGAGGTCCCGGGTGAACTTCTCGTCGAAGTTGGCGATCGCCTGCCGCCAGTCGAGGCGCCCCTCCTCGATCTCGTCGAGCTGCACTTCGAGCGCCGCGGTATAGCCCTCGTTGAGGATGTCGTGGAAGCCCTGCTGCAGCATGCCGTTGACCAGCCGGCCCAGGGCGCTGGGGTGGAAGCGGGCCTCCGCCTTCTCCACGTAGTCGCGCTCGGTCAGGGTGGCGAGGATGCTGGCATAGGTCGAGGGCCGCCCGATACCGTTCTCCTCCAGGGCCTTGACCAGTGTCGCCTCGCTGAACTGGGCAGGCGGCTGGGTGAACTTCTGCTCGCTGTCCACCCGCCGCAGCTCGAGCGGCTCGCCCTCGCGCAGCGGCGGCAGCGCGATGCCCTGGGCGCCCTGGGCGCCGTCCGCCGCGACGGCGAGCTCGTCGCCATTGGCGCCACCATTGCCGCCATTGCCGCCCGCACCGCCGGCGCCGGTGGCCGCAACGCCGCCGGCATGATCGCGGGGCTCGTCGATCTCGTCGGGCGTCTCGCGGTAGACGGCGAGATATCCGGGACGCTTCGGCACCCGGCCGGCGGCGCGCAGCGTATAGCTGCCGCTGGCGACGTCCACCTGCGTCACGTCGAACAGCGCCGGCAGCATCTGCGAGGCGATGAAACGGTCCCAGATCAGCTTGTAGAGCTTCCACTCGTCGGCCTTGAGGAAGTCCCTGACCGCATCGGGAGGCAGATCGAAGGTGGTCGGCCGGATCGCCTCGTGGGCGTCCTGGGCGCCCTTCTTCGAGGCGTAGCGGTTGGCGGCGTCGGGGAGCGAGGCCGGGCCGTAGGTGGCGGCGATGACGTCGCGCGCCGCTGCCAGCGCCTCCTCGGCCACCCGGGTGGAATCGGTGCGCATGTAGGTGATCAGGCCGACCGCGCCGCGGTCGCCGATCTCGCTGCCCTCGTAGAGGCCCTGCGCCAGCGCCATCGTGCGCTTCACCGAGAAGCCGAAGCGCCGGGCGGCCTCCTGCTGCAGGCGGCTGGTGATGAACGGCGCGCCCGGCTTCTGCTGGGCTTCCTTGCGCTCGACGGCCCGCACCACGAAACTGCCGCTCTCGAGATCGCGCACGATGGCGGCGGCCTGCTCGCCGTTGCCGACCTCGGCCTTCTTGCCATCGATGCGATGGAGGCGGGCGAAAAACGGCGCCGAACGCTTGCCGGCGGCCGCGGCGAGCTCGGCGCCGATCGTCCAGTACTCCTCGGGCAGGAAAGCCTCGATCTCGGCTTGGCGATCGCAGACCATCTTCAGGGCGACCGACTGGACGCGGCCTGCCGAGAGCCCCTGCTTGACCTTCTGCCAGAGCAGCGGCGACAGGCGGAAGCCCATCAACCGGTCGAGCACGCGACGCGCCTGCTGGGCGTCGACCTTCTTGAAATCGATGTCGCCCGGCTGCTCGAGCGCCTGCAGCACGGCCCGCCGCGTGATCTCGTTGAAGGTGACCCGCCGCACCGCCTCGGGGTCCTTGCCGAGCACCTCGAAGATGTGCCAGGCGATCGCCTCGCCCTCGCGGTCGGGGTCGGGGGCCAGGTAGACGATCTCCGCTTTCTTCGCGGCCTCGCGCAGTTTCTTGACGACGTCCTTTTTCTTGGCGATCACCTCGTAGTGCGGCTCGTATTGCGGACCGATACCCATGTCCTTCTTCACCAGGTCACGGATGTGTCCGACGGACGCCTCGACCGCGTACTGGCGGCCCAGGAACTTTTTCAGCGTCCGGGTCTTGGCGGGGCTCTCGACGATCAGTAGGTTCTTGGCCACGGTGCTTACCAACGCCGCGGGGCGCCCTCCTTATTTCGAGTGTGCGTCGCGGGACGGTTTGGAGCGCGGACAGTACCATCGGCCCGCCGACGGCCGCAAGGAGCGGGATTTCTCGCCAGCCGATAGCCCAGCCCGGGCAGGCGCTGGACGCGCCCGGCGAGCTCCAGCGCGAGCAGAGTGGAGAGCGCGGCGCCGGTGGCGAGGCCGGCAAGGGCCGCGATCTGCTCGACGGTCTTGACGGTGCGCGCGGCGCGCGGTCCCAGCGCGGCCAGCACGCCGGCGGCGGCCGTCGTGTCCACCTCGCTCTCGGCGCTCGCCGGGCTCTCGCCAGCGGGCGCCAGCACTTCGAGGACGTCTTCGGGATGGCCGGCGAGCCGGGCGCCGCGGCGCAGCAGCTCGTGGGGTCCCCACGACAGCGGCGCCAGCACCGGTCCGGGCACGGCGAACACCACGCGGCCGAGCTCGCGGGCGTGGCGGGCGGTGCCCAGCGATCCGGAACGCGGCGTCGCCTGGACCACCAGCGTCGCGGCGGCGAGACCGGCGATCGTCCGGTTGCGCAGCGGGAAGCGCCAGGGCTGCGCCGCCGCCGCGCACGGAAACTCGCTCACCAGGGCGCCGTGGGCGGCGATCGCCGCCGCCAGCCAGGCGTGGCCGCGCGGATAGTCGAAGCCCAGCCCGCAACCGAGGACGGCAACCGTCCGTCCCGCCGGCACCGCCATGGCGCCCTCGTGCGCCGCGGCATCGATGCCGCGCGCCAGCCCCGAGACCACCACCACGCCGGCGGCGGCCAGGGTGCGCGAGAAATAGCCGGCGACCTCGAGGCCGTAGCCGTCCGCCAGGCGCGAGCCGACGATGGCCACCGCCGGCCCCGGCGGCAGCGCGCCGCGCACCATGAGCACCGGCGGCGGCTGCGGGATCGCGGCCAGGCTCGCTGGGTAGTCCTGGTCGAGAAGCGTGATCACCCGCGCGCCGAGCGCGGCGGCGGCCGCGACCTCGCCGGCGGCCGCGGCGATGGCGCCGCCGGCCGTCGCCCAGGCCGGCGGCGGCGAGTCGGTTCCGCCGCGGGCCGGCGCCGCGGCCGCCGCCGCCAAGGCCGCCAATGCCGCGGATGCCGCCATTGCCGGCGACGCCGGCAGCGATGCCGTCGACACCTCCGGCGAGGCCGGCGCCTCGCCAACGCCGGTGGCCGTCTGGGCCGGCAGAGCCGACCGCGCCAGCCCGGACGCCGGCTCACCCCCGGCCTGCGCCGCTGGCGCGCCGCCCACGACCTTGGCCACCAGCCGGCCGAGC
>DATGHG010000412.1:0-11419 GCA_035308185.1 Thermoanaerobaculia bacterium
CCAGGTGCCACCCGCGTCCCGCGAGCGGAAGACGTTCATGCGGCCGTAGCGCGGCGCGGTGGCGATCACCAGGTGATCGTCGTCGTCCGGCGCGACCGCCAGCGCGAAGATCGGGTTGCCGTCGAGATCGCGCCCCAGGCTGGTGGGCGCCCAGGTGACGCCGGGAGCGGCATTCGAGGTGCAGGCGCTCCCGGGGATCGACTGCTGCGCGCTCGACAGCGGCGCCCACGAATGCTCCGGCGCCCGATCGGAGCGGTAGACCACGTCGTGGGCCGCATAGAGCCGGTCCCGCTTGACCGGCGCCAGCACCAGCGGCGCGTTGAACGACGTATTGTCGAGGCAGTTGGAGCTGCGCCGGAAGGGATTGACGTCGGGGATGTAGCACGGGTCGAACGCCTCGGGCGGATCGATCGCCGGCTTGCACGCCGATCTCCTGGGGTCGTCGCCGGTCTTGCAGGCGTCCCTCTGCCAGCGGCCGAGCATGCGATTGGTGTGGGTGGTGAAGTAACCGATCTGCCGCCGGTCGTCGTAGGCGGAAAACCCGGCCTCCTGGCCCCAACCCTGCTCGATCGTCCAGCGCGGCGTCGCCTTGCTGCCATGGTATTCGAGGAACCCGACACCGTAGTCCTGCGGCACGCCGGCGATGAAATCGCTCTCGCCGGGCCGCTGCGAGATCGATACCCCGCGATAGAACTGAGCGGTGTTGAAACCCTGATCGACCCGGACATTGGTCCGCCCGCCGTCCGCCGAACGGTAGACGCCCTGGTCGCAGGCGAAGTAGAGGACCTCGGGATCCCCGGGCGCGGATCGGATGGCGTGGAAGTCGACGAAGATGAGCGAGCCGTTGGCCTGGTCGTACACCGATTGCGCCAGCAGGCGGTTCTCCTTCCAGACCACGAGGTCCTCGATGGTCCTGCCGCCGTCGAAGGAGCGATTGGGGCCGATGTATCCCAGGTAGAGCTGGTCGGGGTCCTGGGGATGCACCGCCAGAGCGCCCACGTACCAGCCCTGGGTGTTGTAGGAATCCTTGATCGCGTTGCGCGTCTCCCAGGAATCGCCGCCGTCGCCGCTGCGCAGCAGCCAGGTCGAGGGCCCGAGGAGCGGCGTCGCGGTATAGAGGCACTTGAAGCGCGTGTTCTCGGGATAGGTGGAACCGTCACTGCCGCCCGTCGCCGTCGCGCCGGCTGCCACGCTGTCGTTGGCGAAGATGAGCTCGGTGCTGTTGCCGAGGCTCGCATAGAGGACGTCGGGATCGGACGGGGACCGCGCCAGCACTCCCTTGCCCTGGAAGCTCACCGGCAGGCCGCGCACCAGGCGCTGCCAGGTCGCGCCGCCGTCGCGCGTCTTGTAGAGCCCGTGCCCGGGGCTCGCGAAGTCGCCGCAGGCGACCACCACCTCGGCGGGCCTACCGGGATGGACGCTCAGCGACGTCGCCGCCACCACGTCGAGGGAGAGCTTCCAGCCCGCGCTCGATTCGCCGGCGGCCTTCGACGTGTCCAGCCGGTAGACCCCTTCGGAGGTGGCCGCCCACACCGTGAATTCGGCCGTCCCCGCCGGACCGGGCACGATCGCGAGATCCTGCACTCCGGTCTGTAGCCGCGGGCTCCAGGCGAGGCTCTGCGTCCAGCTCTTGCCGCCGTCGACGGAGCGTAGGATGCCGATGCCGTAGTTGCCGCGCGTCGGCTGATAGTCGAAGCCGCGGGCGGTCCGCCGGTAGCCATAGACCTCGCCGGTGCCGATATAGACGACGTCCGGATCCGTGGGGTGGATCGCGATGGCGCCGACGCCGAGCACCGGGTAACCGGTGTCGACGTACCGCCAGCGCCAGTAGGGCAGCTTGGGATCGCGCCAGTTGGCGTCGCGGGCGCTGCCGGCGGCGCCGCCGCCCTTCGCGGCATCGTAGAGCTCGCTCACCCAGAGCCCGCCGCTCGCCGAGCCGGCGAAAACGTGGTTCGGGTTGCGCGGGTCCACCGCCAGCGAGATCACCCGGCCGGCGATCCCCTGGTCCCCGATCTCCCCGATCGGACCCAGCGCAACCCAGGGGCCCTGGGCATGCAGCGACCCCGCTCCGGCGAGCAGGACGGCCCCGGCCACCCTGACGGCGAACCTCGATCTCCCCGCAACGGTCGTCAAACGGCTGCGCATCGTCGGCTCCTTTGCAGGCGTCTCGTTTCGACTCTGACGCCGGACTGCACGGCGGCCGGCGCCGCTGGCGGATCGTTCTAGGGACAGGCCTTGTCGGGAGCGGGTGTCCAGGGTGGGCTGGGACAGCCGAGGTCGGGGATGGGAGTCCCCTCGTAACGATGGCTGGGCAGGTCGATGTAGCAGTTGAGGGCGTGCGCCAGCCCCTTGTCCTCCGCGCGCACGACGAAGGAGAACGGCTCGGCGAAGGCGCGTTTCCGGTCGCTCGACATGTTGCAGTGCGGCCACACCGTGGCCAGGGCCTGCGTCTTGCCCCACTCGCACACCAGCCCCTGGACGCTGCCGTAGCCGCCGCCATAGGCGAAAGTCGAGAAGTCACGGCTGTTCGCGACATCCGCCGCCGCGTTCTTTTCCTCGTTGTCACGAGGATAGTCGATGTATACGCAGCGCGGATCCTGCGACCGGCTCGGGTACTTGAAATCGAAACCAGGGAAAGCGCAGGACCTGTCGCCGCCGGGCTTCTCGCAGGGATGGAGATTGCTTGCCGCCATCCGGTAGCAGATGTCGGAGTTGGCCGTCGAGCCCTTGGTGACGATGACCGTCTTGCCGCTCAGGTCGTCGATCCTGGCCAGCTTGGCGAACTGCTCGGTGCGGACCAGGAATGTCCGGACCACGCCGTAGTAAGTGTTCGACCACACGGCGCCCGCACCCGTCGCCTTGCGCCGGTCCTCGGTGTCGGAGATTCCCGTTGCCGCGATATCGCAGGCTTTGTCGCCCGGTTCCAGCCAGATGCCGTCGAAGTTCCTCTCGACCGGCACGAGCTCGAGATGGTTCGCGGTTGCGAAGGCCTCCAGGTAGTCCACGTCCCACCCTTGCCATCGGCCCTTGTCGTCCTTCGATGCGAAGGGCGCGAAGCCGGCGTACAGGCAGACCTTCAGCCTGCCGGGCTCGAGGGTCTCGAGCGGCGCGGTGCCGGCAGCGCGCGCGGCGGCCGGCAAGGAGGCGGCGAGCGCCGCGGCCAGAAGAACAGAACAGACGGTGATCCTGCGGCAGCCTCGTGCCATGACGCAGCTCTCCCCTTGGCCGGCACTCGATCCCTTCCTGAACGATGGAACGCCCGCATCTTAGTAAGGCGGTCTCGACGCTGTCAAGGCCCCCCGGCACGCCTCCAGGCGGGCCTCCGCCAGCCGATCGGCGGCCTCGGACGCCGGCACCCGGTCGCGGCGGGCGCGCTCGAAAACCGCCAGGATCGTGTCGTAGATGCCGTCGATGTGCTCGACCACGCGGGCATGCTGCCAGCCCAGGAGGCCGGCGGCCGAGCTGATGACGCCGCCGGCGTTGGCGATGAAATCGGGAGCGTAGAGGATGCCGCGCTCCTCCAGCAGGCGGCCATGGCGGTCGTCGAGCAGCTGATTGTTCGCCGCGCCGGCGACGATCTCCACCCGGAGCCTGGGGATGGTCCGGTCGTCGAGGACGGCGCCCAGGGCACACGGCGCGAAGACGTCGGCGCGCGCATCGTAGATCGCCGCGGACTCGACGACGGTCGCATCGAGCTCGCGCACCACCGCCTCGACCAGCCGCGGCTCGGTGTCGCTGACCAGCAGGCGGGCGCCGGCCGCGGCGAGCAGTCCCGCCAGCCGCGCCCCCACCTGCCCGCAGCCTTGCAGCGCGACGGTCCTGCCTGCGAGGCTGTCGCTTCCCCAGCGCTCATGCGCAGCCGCCTGGATGGCGCGGCAGACGCCTCGGGCGGTCCAGGGCGACGGCGACCCGAGGCCGCCGAAGCCGCGGACGTGGCGGGTCTCGCGGCCGATGATGGCGACGTCCTCGGCGCTGGTGCCGACGTCCTCGGCGGTGATGAAGCGGCCGCCGAAGCGCTCGACGTTGCGGCCGTGGGCGCGGAACAGCCGCTCCCGGTCGGGCCGCCGGCTGTCGCCTAGGATCACCGCCTTGGCGCCGCCGAGCGGCAGCCCGGCCGCCGCGTTCTTGTAGGTCATGCCGCGCGACAGCCGTAGCGCGTCGAGCAGGGCGTCGTCCAGACTGGGATAGGAGAGCAGCCTGGTGCCGCCGACCGCCGGACCGAGGACCGAGCTGTGGATCGCGACGATCGCCGTGTAGTCGGCGTCGGGCTCCTGGTGGAAGCTCACCTGTTCGTGGCCGAGCTGGACGGCGGCGGCGAGGGCGCTCATAGGGACCTCCGTGGGAGTCGAGCGGTGGCGAACGGCGCTCATGCCACGATGCTTCCAGGATCGGGACGGTCGCGCAGCATCGCCGCCAGCGCCGCCAGCGCCCGCTCGAGCGCCGCGCGCTCCGGCACCGGGCCGAGGCAGATCCTGACCGCCTGGGGGATGTCGCGGCCGACCGCGAAGGCTTCGGCCGGGGTGACGCGAACGCCGCGGGCCGCGGCCCGCGCCACCGCATCGGCGGCGGTCCATGGCTCCGGCAGGCTGAGCCAGCCATGGGGACTGCACGGATCCGCCGCGTAACGGAGCCCGTCGAAGGCGCGGCGCGCGATCTCCTGCCGCGCCAGCACCTCCTGGCGCTTCCACTGCTGGACGCGCGCATACGTGCCGTCCTCGACCCAGCGCGCCACGGTCTCGGCAACCAGCGGCGACGCCAGGTACACCGTCGCTCCGATCGCCGCCTCGAGCCGCCCCACCGCCGGCGGCGGCGCGCAGACGAAGCCGACACGCAGGGTCGGCAGCACGCTCTTCGAGGTGCCGGTCAGCCAGTACGAGTCGGGCAACAGGGCGGCAAGGCGCGGCGCCTCCGGCAGGAGGAAACCGTAGCTGTCGTCCTCGACCACCGGCAGACCGCAGCGGGCCGTGATCTCGGCGAGGTCGCGGCAGCGTCGCGCGCTCATCACCGCCGCGGTGGGATTCTGCAGCACCGGCATGCAGTAGAGCGCCTTGGCGCCGCCGGCTCGACATGCGGCTTCCAGGTCGTCCGGCAGGATGCCTTCGGCGTCCATCCTGACCGGGCGCAGGCGCAGGCCGAGCAGTTGGGCGAGAGATCTCATCCCGGTGTAGGTGAGCTCCTCGACAAGCAGCGTGTCGCCGGGCGCGAGCAAGGTCGAGAAGACGACGGTCATGGCGTGCTGCACACCGGCGGTGACCAGGATCCTGTCGACGGTCGCCGGCACGCCGACCCCCGCCGCCAGGCGGGCTCCGGCGGCGCGATGGCGGGGCAGGCCGCGATGGGGCGCGTAGCCGAAGATCTCATCCTCCGGGCCGCTCTCGGCGGTCCGCGCCAGGCCCTGGCGAAGCTCTCCGAGCAGCGGCCACGGCAGCAGGAAGTTGCCGCGCAGATCGATCGCCGCGCCGTCGCTCTCGGGATAGAGAGGCGCCAGCGTCGAGTGCCGCACGAACGTCCCCCTGCCGACCTCCGACGAGATGAGGCCGCGGCGCTCGGCCTCGGCGTAGGCGCGGGTCACCGTCGACACCGCCAGGCGCAGGCGCGAGGCGAGCTCTCGCTGGGTGGGCAGTCGCCCGCCCGGGAGCAGGGCCCCCCCGGCGACGTCACCGGCAATGGCGTCGGCCAGGCCGAGATAAAGCGGGGTGCCAGGCGGAAGCGCAGGCGTCCAGGCTGTCATGCAGACAAAGCTAACGCAATCGCGGTCCGATTTGCAAGACAATTTACTGTGAGACGCCACCAATGAATGCATACAATCGACCTCCTCTCAACAATCCGCCTCTCGCCGTGTCTGTTTGAGCGAATACCGAGAAACTCGCCAGGACGCGGCGTTGCCGGCAAGAGGCCGGGGGCGGACCGCGCCCAGGCATCCTTGGAAAGGGAGGTTGCAATGCGTCACCAGTGGTGGATTGCGGCGCTGTGCTTGGCCGCCTTCTTCGTCTCGGGTCCGAGCTCGCAGGCGGGCGGGCTCAAGGGTGCGTCTCACCGCGACGACAAAGGGCTGGACCAGGATCAAATCAACCGCTGCGTCAGGGAACGCGCCTGGATCGCCTACTTCCAGAACGGCAAGGGAGAGCTGGCGCCGGTGCGCGATACGCTCAACACGGACAGCGACAAGGACTGGATCGGGCTGCGCTTCACCGACTATGACGGACCGCGCATCCGCCTCGGCGTCCTCAAGGTGATCAACAAGTCCGTCGAATCCGAGGATCGCGGCGATTCGGGGCGGGTCGAGGTGCCGGTGTCGGGCATCCAGGAGATGCTGACGGTGGGGCTCTACAACACCAAGCGCTTCGACGTCATCGAGCAGAAGCGGATCCAGGAGATCGAGCACCAGCAGACGCGCGGCGATACGGTCGAGCCGAGCCCCACCTCGATCGTCAACGTCGGCAAGGTGCTGGGAGCGCAGTACCTGGTCTACGGCACGGTCAACGAGTGGACGCCGCAGCGCAGCTCCCACTCGATGCGGACAGGCTCCGTGCTCGGCTCCCTCGGGTCGGCCGGCGCCTGGCTCGGCGGCGGCAGGTTCGCCAAGAAGGAAGCCGAGGTCGCCATCACCTTCGTGCTGGTGGACATCGCCACCGGCCAGATCCAATACACCACGGCGCAACGGGCGCGCATGGGAGAGTGGAACGCCGCCTGGGGGACCCCGAGCGGCGCCGGCGGCGGTACCGGTGAATCCACCCCGGTCAGCTATGCGGTCAACGCGTGCACCAACAAGGCCGCCTTCGAGATCGCGAGGTTCCTGCGCAGCCGCAAATGGAAGGGAAGCGTGGTCGACATCGCGAAGGCGGACGTCTTCGTCAATGCCGGCAGCCAGCAGGGAATGATCCCGCAGACCAGGCTGGCCGTACAGGCGGTCCAGCGGCTCATCGTCGATCGCGAGAGCGGCACGATTCTCGGCGAAGATCTCCGTGGCATCGGCACGCTGGAGGTGATCGCGGTGCAGCCCGCTTTCTCGGTGGCGCGAGTGGTCGAAGGTTGCACGGGGATCAAGCGGGGAGACCGCGTGGAGCTTGCGACGCCGCCGGCGCCGGTGCCGACGATCCCGGAGTGCGCCGCCCTGGAAACCTCCCTGGCCCGGTGAGCAGGCGGCTCGGCGGCGGCTGAGGCCGCCGTCCGACGCTGCCTGGCGGCCCGCCCTCGCCAGGCACGTTGCCAAGCTAGGGCGGGCCGTCGAGCGTCAGCGGCGAACCGGCGACGCGAATGCGCCGCCCGTCTTCCGTGGCGAGAGCGAGATAGAACTGCTTGCTGCCCAGCTTGAAAGTCGGGAAGTCGAAGTGAACGGTCGCCGAGGCGCCCGCCGGGAGGTCGAGGCGCGGGTTGGTGCCCGAGAGCGGCAGGTCGCTGTGCAGGACGGAGTTGCGCTGTCCCAGGTCGGCCGTGAGCTCCGTGCCCTCCGCGTCGAGGACCACGGAGAGCGGCAGCCCGGCGCCGTTGTGAAAGGTGACGGCGACGCGCACGCCGCCTTCGTCGCGGCTCGCGATCGAGACCGCTTTCGCCGACAGGCTGGAGAGATCCGCGGCCGGCGGGGCGGGGTCCGGCTTGCGCTCGGGCGATTGGGTCACCGCCTGCGGGCCCTGCGGCGACGTCGTCTGCTGCCCTTGGCCGGCGGGAGGTGGCGCCGCCTGCGGCAGCGCCGGCGAGGTCCCGACCCCGACCACCGGCGACTTGGGATTGGGCTGCGGCGAGCGCGGGCTGGCGCCGCCGGCGGTCGTTTTCCCCTTGCCGACGGGGCCGGACGGTTTGGCAACCTGGTCGTGAACGCCTGGTCCGGCGGGGATTCCGGCGACCGGTTGGGTGAGCGTCGAGCCGCCGCCGGCGTGGGGCTGCGCGGCCAGCGAAGCCGGCGGCGAGGCCGATTTGGGGATGGCGAGATAGATGCCGCCGGCGATCAGCCCGGCGCCGGCCGCGCTGGCGGCGATCATGAGCGTGCTCCTGCGGGGGCCTCCGGCGCTCCGGTGCCCCCGATCGATGAGCGAGGGTGCCGCGGCGCCGGCTGGACGATCAGGTTCGGCCACCGCCGGCACCGCCGCCGGCACCGCCGCCGGCGGCTCGGCACGACTCGGCGCCTCCTGTCCGACCGGTCCCGGCCTCGCCACGAACACGTTGCCTTCCGGGATGCGCAGGAACAGGACCGGGGTCGCCCATTCGAACGCCTCCGGCTCGGCGGAGTGGATGGCCTGCCGGCCCTCGGTGAGCGCCTCGTCGATCGAGTCGCCGCGCGCCAGATGGCGGTAGAGCGCGCTGCTGAAGCCGATCGCGGCGCGGTCGGAGATCGGCCGCTGCATGGCGATCACGGCGGGAAGGCCGCCGAGGACCAGGGCGGTGGCGACGCCGCGGAAGGGGCTCATGCCCTCCTGGTGGCCGGTGCGCGCCGTATTGCACGCGTTGAGCACCACCACGCCGAGGGCGCGCAGGTCCCGCAGCTTGGTGGCGAAGGCCTTGCCGTTCACCAGATCCAGGCGCCCGCCCGGACCTTCGAAAGCCAGCATGCCTTCGCCGCTGGCGCGGTCGAAGGTGCCGTGACCCATGAAGTGCAGCACGTTGTAGACGTCGCCTGCCAACGCTTCGCGCACCGCGCCGGCCGAGGCGTTGGAGAGGAACCGCACCTCGATGCCGGCGTCGCTCCGCTGCAGCGCTTCGAGGCGCCGCGCCTCCTCGGCGAGGTCGAGCGGCGGCAGCCCCGACGGGCTGGCGCCGACGGCGAGGATGCGCAGCGGCGGCGAGAACGCGATCGGCTGCGAGGAGCGCGGCACGTCGAGATAGCGCACCAGCGAGGTCTGCCGAGAGAGGGCGAAGAAATCCTCGGTCTCGCCGTCGCAGAGCAGCTCCCAGGGCAGGTCGGCGAGCGCCGCCGTGTCGCCGTCGCCCGGGTCGAGCTTGATCTTCAGGCGCAGGCCGAGGTCAGGCGACCGCTCGAGATGGCCGCGGCACCTGTCGAGCAGGGTGCGGACCTGTCCCTGGAACACGGACTGGTAGATCTCGGTGCCGACCGCGAGCGGCGGCCGCTCGCCGGCGGCCGGCATGGCGGCCGCGTGGTCGAGGTCGCGGGCCACGGCGCCGCCCGCCGGCGATGCCCAGCTGACCGCGGGCAGCGCGAAGCCGACGGCGCCCTCCCCGAAAGGAGACTTGACCACGCGGGCGCGGAACCCGCCGCGCGCACTGGCATCCAGCTGCAACACGAAATCTTCGTAGCGCATTGGCGCTTGAGACCCGCTCCGGCGGACTTTGTTGATTGGCGGCGACTCACTGCGCCGTGTAGCCGCCGTCGATCACCACCGCCTGCCCCGTCACCCCCGCGGCCTGTTCGCCGACGAGGAAGACGGCGTAGGCGGCGATCTCCTGCGGCGTGAGCAGGCGGCGGATCGGCACCAGCGGGTAGATGACCTCCTCGAGCACCCGGTCGATCGGCACCCCGCGGGTCCTGGCCAGGTCGCCAAGCTGGTTGCTCACCAACTGGGTGTCGACGTAGCCCGGGCAGAGCGCGTTCACCGTGATCCCGTGGGTCGCGCCTTCGAGGGCTGCCACCCGCGTGAGCCCGATCAGACCGTGCTTGGCGCTGTTGTAGGCCGCCTTGCCGGCAAACCCGACCAGGCCGTTGACCGAAGCCATGTTGAGGATGCGGCCATAGCGCTCGCGCTTCATCCGCGGGAAGACCTTCTTGGTCAGCAGGAACGGCGCGATCAGCATGACGCGCAGCAGCCGCTCGAACTGCTCGGCGGGGAACTCTTCCAGCGGCGACACGAACTGCAAGCCGGCGTTGTTGACCAGGATGTCGATCCGCCCCCAGGCGGCAACCGCCCGGTCGAGGGCGGCGTCGAGGTCCGCCTCATGCGTCACGTCGCAGCGCACCCCGATCGCCTGCCCGCCGGCATCCCGGATGGCGGTGGCCGCCGCCAAGGCGGCAGGTTCGTTCAGGTCGGCGATGCAGACCCGCGCCCCCTCGCGGGCGAAGTCCTCGGCGATCTGCAGGCCGATACCGCTGCCGGCGCCGGTCAGGAAGGCGACGCGGTGCTCCAGGGTCCTCGCCATGCGTCGGCTCCTCTTGCAGTGACGGGGCTCGGTTCAGAACGAGCGTTTCACCAGCGCCAGCAGCTCGCCCACGATGCCGCGCCGGAAAGCGAGCACGCAGGCCATGAAGACGGCGCCGGTGATGACGGTGACCCACGAGCCGTAGCTCGCCAGGTAGTTCTCGAGGCCGACGACGACCAGGGCGCCGACGAAGGGTCCCAGGGGCGTGCCCATCCCCCCCACCAGGGTCATCAGCACCACCTCGCCCGAGCGGTGCCAGTGGACGTCGGAGAGCGTGGCCGATTGGAAGACGAGCGCCTTCATCGACCCGGCCAGGCCGGAGAGACCTGCCGAGATGACGAACGCGAGCAGCTTGTAGCGGTCGACGTCGTAGCCGAGCGACACGGCGCGGGGCTCGTTCTCGCGGATCGCCCGCAGCACCTGGCCGAAAGGCGAGTGAATGGTCCGGTGGATCACCCAGAAGCCCAAGCAGAAAAGGCAGAGCACGAAGTAGTACATGGGCAGGTTGCCCGCGAGCCCGAGGACGCCGAGCAGCTTGCTGCGCGGAATTCCTTGCAGACCGTCCTCGCCTCCCGTCCAGGGCATCTGCAGCACCAGGAAATAGACCATCTGGGCGAAGCCCAGGGTGATCATCGCGAAATAGATCCCGGAGCGGCGGATCGCGAGGGCGCCGAAGATCAGCCCGAGCAGCGCCGCCACGGCGGTGCCGGCCAGGATCCCCAGCTCGATCGGCAGCCCCCAGACCTTCACCGCCTGTCCGGTGAGGTAGGCCGCGGAGCCCAGGAAGGCGGCGTGGCCGAAGGAGAGCAACCCGGTGTAGCCGAGGAGGAGGTTGAAGCTGCTGGCGAAGAGCGCCAGGCACAGCACGTTCATGGCGAAGACCGGGTAGGCGAAGAGCGGCGCGGTCAGCCCGAGGAGGACGAGCAGAGCGTAGACCCAGGCGGAGGCATGGGTCCGGACGCTCATCGCTGCCTCCCGAAGAGTCCGGCCGGACGCAGCAGCAGGACGAGCGCCATGACGACGAACACCACGACGTCGGAGGCCGGCGCATAGAGGAACTTGGTAAGCCCCTCGACCAGCCCCAAGCCGACGCCGGTGACGATCGAGCCGACGATCGACCCCATGCCGCCGATCACCACCACCGCGAAGACCACCATGATCACGTTCGACCCCATGAGCGGCGTCACCTGGTAGATGGGCGCCGCCATGACACCGGCGAAGGCCGCCAGCGCCACGCCATAGCCATAGGTGAGACTGAACATCAGCGGCACGTTGACGCCGAACGCCTGCAGCAAGGCCGGGTTCTCGGTGCCGGCCCGGAGGTACGCCCCGA
>DATGHG010000413.1:0-13145 GCA_035308185.1 Thermoanaerobaculia bacterium
ATCGTCTTGATGAGCCCCTCTTCGAGCGCGACCCTCGGCTCCCACTGGAGCAGCGTGCGGGCGAGGGTGATGTCCGGCTGACGGATCTTCGGGTCGTCGGTCGGCAGCGGCTTGTAGACGATCTGGCTCCTGGCCCCCGTCATCCTGATGATGGTCCTGGCCATCTCCTCGATCGTCATCTCGTGCGGATTGCCAATGTTCACCGGACCGTTCACACCCGAGAGCATGAGACGGATGATGCCGTCCACGAGATCCGAGATGTAGGTGAAGCTGCGCGTCTGCGTGCCGTCGCCGAAGACGGTGACGTCCTGGTTGCGCAACACCTGCGACATGAAGGCGGGCACGGCGCGGCCGTCGTTCAGCCGCATGCGCGGACCGTAGGTGTTGAAGATGCGCACGATCTTCGTGTCGAGCCCATGATAGCGGTGATAGGCCATCGTCATCGCCTCGGCGAAGCGCTTGGCTTCGTCGTAGACGCCGCGCGGGCCCACCGGGTTGACGTTGCCCCAGTAGCTCTCCTTCTGCGGATGCTCCTTGGGGTCGCCGTACACCTCGGAGGTGGAGGCGAGCAGGAAGCGCGCGCGCTTGGCGCGGGCCAGGCCGAGCGCGTTGTGGGTGCCGAGCGAGCCCACCTTGAGGGTCTGGATCGGCAGCTCGAGGTAGTCGATCGGCGAGGCCGGAGAGGCGAAGTGCAGGACGTAGGCGACCTCCCCCGGCACCTCGAAAGGGGTGGTGACGTCGTGCTCGAGGAAAGTGAAGTCCGGGCGGCCCGCGAGGTGCGCGACGTTGTCGCGGCTGCCGGTCAGCAGATTGTCGACGCACACCACCTCGTGCCCCTCGCGCAGCAGCCGCTCGCACAGGTGCGAGCCGAGGAAGCCGGCGCCGCCGGTGATCACCGCCCGGCTCATGCCGGCGCCTCCTCGCGCTCGGTGACCGGTGCGGCGGCGGGGGCCGCCACCGGGCGGCCGACCGAGATGTACTCGAAGCTCGCCGCCGCCATCTTCTCCGGCGCGTAGAGGTTGCGCAGGTCGATCACCAGCGGCCGCCGCAGCAGCGCGTGCAGCCGGTCGAGCTCGAGCTTGCGGAACTGGTTCCATTCGGTGCAGATGACCAGCGCGTCGGCGCCGCGCGCCGCCTCATAGGCGTTGTCGCAGAACTGCACCGCCGGGAACAGCGGCCGGCAGGGCGGCATCGCCTCCGGATCGAAGGCGCGCACCGTGGCGCCGCCGTCGAGCAGTCCCTGCAGGATCGGCAGCGCCGGCGACTCGCGGATGTCGTCGGTGTTGGGCTTGAACGACAGCCCGAGCACGGCGATGGTGCGGCCGGCGATGGCGCCCACGGCGCGCTCGATCTTTTGCACCATCCGCGCCTTGGTCGCCTCGTTGACCTCGAGCACCGCCTCGATGATGCGGAAGGCCAACCCCTGGTCGCGGGCGATCTGCGCCACCGCCCGGGTGTCCTTGGGGAAGCACGAGCCGCCGAAGCCCGGACCGGGGTCCAGGAACTTGGGGCCGATGCGGCTGTCGAGGCCCATGCCGCGCGACACCACCTCGACGTTGGCGCCGAGCGCCTCGCAGAGCTCGGCCACCTCGTTGATGAACGAGATCTTGGTGGCGAGGAAGCCGTTGGAGGCGTACTTGATCAGCTCGGCGCTCTCGACGTCGGTGATCACGAACGGCACGTCGGCGGCGGCGAGCGGCGAGTAGACGTCGAGCATCAGCTCGATCGCCCGCTGGTCGCGCGAGCCGATGACCACCCGGTCGGGATGCATGAAGTCCTCGATCGCCGAGCCCTCGCGCAGGAACTCGGGGTTGGAGACCACGGCGAACGGGTGGCGGCCGCCGGCGCCGTCGCGGACCAGAGCTTCGATCATCTTGCCGGTGCCGATCGGCACCGTGCTCTTGGTGACGATCACCTTGTAGCCGTTGAGGTGCCGCGAGATCGAGGCGGCGACCTCGCGGATGAAGGTGAGGTCGGCCGAGCCGTCGCTGCGCGGTGGCGTGCCGACGGCGATGAAGATCGCCTGCGCCTCCTCGATGGCCGGCGCCAGCTCGGTGGAGAAGCGCAGGCGCCCCTCGTCCATGTTCTTCTGCACCAGGGTGTCGAGGCCGGGCTCGTAGATCGGCACCTTGCCCTGCGACAGGGCCGCGACCTTGGCCGCGTCCTTGTCGACGCCGACCACGTGCATGCCGAAATCGGCCAGGCAGGCGCCGGTGACCAGACCGACGTAACCGCTTCCTACGACGCAGATGTTCATGACCAGGGCAGCTCTCGTGAGGGATCGATCCGCATGGCGCCGGATCCGTCAGACATTGGGCAGCACGGCAGCGGGCGCCGACTGCTGCTCGCGGTACCAGCGCACGAAACGCCGCAAGCCTTCCCGGATCGGGACCTTGGGGGAATAGCCCAGCAGCCGCGCCGCCTTGGAGACGTCGGCGAAGGTGATCGGAACGTCGCCAGGCTGGGCGGGAAGATACTCGATGCGCGCCTCGACGGCAAGCTCCTCGGCCAGCCAGCGCACCAGCTCGGCCAGGGCGGTGGTGTCGGCGCCGCCCAGGTTGAGGATCTCGAACGCCGGCGCCAGGGCGAGCGTCGCCTCGAGGCCGTCGACGATGTCGTCGACGTAGGTGTAGTCGCGGCGGCTGCTGCCGTCGCCGTAGAGCGGCACCCGCTCGCCGCGGGCCAGCAGGTCGGTGAACTTGTGGATCGCCATCTCCGGCCGCTGCGCCGGTCCGTAGACGGTGAAGAAGCGCAGGCAGGCGACGCGGAAGCCATGGAGGTGATGGTAGTTGTAGCAGAGCAGCTCGCCGCTGCGCTTGGTGGTGGCGTAGGGGCTGATCGGCTGGTTGACCTCGTCCTCCTCGGCGAACGGCACCTTGGTGTTGATGCCGTAGACCGAGGACGAGGAGCCGAACAGGAACTGCCGCGGCCCGTGGTGGCGGGCCGCTTCGAGCAGCCGCAGGGTGCCGATGCAGTTGACGTCCTCGTAGAGCACCGGCTCGCGCAGGCTCGGCCGGACGCCGGCCCGGGCGGCCAGATGCACCACCGCGTCGAAGGCGCCGTCGGCGAACAGGCGCTCGACCAGCGCGGCGTCGCGGATGTCGCCCTCGACCAGCCGGCAGCGCTCGCGCCGGGCGGGGTCGGCCAGCAGCCGGGCGAGGTTGCGCCGCTTGCGCTGCGGGTCGTAAAAATCATTGAAGTCGTCGAGCACGGTCACCCGCTCGCCGCGGTCGAGCAGGCGCCGCGCGAGGTGCGAGCCGATGAAGCCGGCGCCGCCGGTGACCAGGAGGTGGGATGGCATGGGTGTCGGGGCTCAATCCCTCGTGCCGTCGCCGGGTGCCGCCGCGGGCTGCGGAGGTGGCGGCGGCGGTGGTGGCGGCGGCTCCAGGGGGGGTGGCGGCGGCTGGGACGGCGAGGCTCCGGGGGACGAGGGCGGCGGTGAGGAGGGTTGCTGTCGACTGCCCGCGGTGGCGTCCTGGTAGCGCTGCTTGATCCCGGCTTTCTGGCGATTCTCGATCAGCCAGCGCAACATCCAGGACTTGTTCACCCCGACGATAACATTGTTGATCGCCTCGTAGACCGCGGGATCGTTGAGCAGGCGGGCCGCCGTGCCCTTGCCCTCGACCAGCCGGTCCGCCGCCGCGTCGAGGTGCTGCAGGGTCTCGCGCAGCCGCTCGGCGATCTCGCGGCCGTAGGCCTGGTCTTCGAGCAGCCGGGGCAGCAGCGCCTGGCTGTTGCCGAACTTGGCGGTCAGCGCCTGCAGGTCCTTGCTGGCGCCGTCGAGGTGCGCCAGGGTCTCGTCCACCCGGGCGCGCTCGCCGGGATCGTTGAGCAGCGCCGGCAGGGCGCCAGGGCCGTGCTGGGCGCTGGCCAGGACAGCATCGAGGCGATCGAGGGTGCCGGCGAGGCGGTCGGCCAGGCGGCGGTCGTTGACCAGCCGCGGCAGCAGGCCGGGGCCGGTCTCCAGCTCGTTGGACACCCGCTGCAGGCTCTGCATGGTGGCGATCGCCGACTGACGCAGCTGCTGGCCGGTCGCCGACTCGCGGGTGAGCTCGCCGAGCAGGCCCTCGCCGCGGTCGGTGCGGGCCAGGATGTGCTGCAGGGACTGCGAGATCTGGGTGATGTTGCCCATCACGTCCTCGCCCGAGGCGACCAGCGCTTCGAGATTGGGCTGGACCGCCGCCTGGATCTCGCCCTCGTCGGGGATGGCGGGGTAGCGGGCGGCGCCCGAGTTGAGCTCGATGTACTTGTCGCCGAGCAGGCCGAGGGTGCTGATGCGCGCCTGCGTCGCCTGCTGGGCGCCGGGCTGTGGCGCCTGCGGCGCCCGCAGGCGCTCGCCGTAGCGGTTGTCGACCAGCAGCCAGACGTCGATCTCGCGCTGGTCGGGGTTCTTCGGCAGCACCACCTTGTCGACGGTGCCGACGCTGACGCCGTCGAGCGTCACGCCGGCGCCCGGGGCGAGGCCGCCGACCTGGGAGAAGCGGACGAAGTAGCTGGTCTTGCGCACGAAGAAATTGTTGCGGCCGCCGATGACCAGCAGGCCGGCGCCGAGCACCGCGAGCGCGGCGAGGACCAGCAGGCCGATCTTGAGCTCACGCGCCATGGTCGTCCTCCTCTTCCCACTCCCGCCCGGCCAGGAAGCCGGCCAGCTCCGGGTCGGTGCAGCGCTCCGCGGCGGCCCAGTCGCCGACGAACGTGAAGCGCCCGTTCGACAGGTAGGCCAACCGGTCGGCGACGTGCCGGGCCAGGGCGAGGTCGTGGGTGATCACCACCTGGGTGACGTCCAGGCGGCGGTGGATCTGCCGGATGAGCTGCCCGATGGCCGCCGAGGTCATCGGGTCGAGGCCGGTGGTGGGCTCGTCGTAGAGCACCACCTCGGGATCGAGAGCCAGGGAGCGGGCGAGGGCGGCCCGCTTGCGCATGCCGCCGGAGAGGTCGGCGGGCATCTTGGGGCCGGCGTCGGGCAGGTGCACCAGGCCCAGCTTCTCCTGCACCTTGGCGGCGATCTCCGCCGCCCCGAGGCGGGTGTGCTCGCGCAGCGGAAAGGCCACGTTGTCGAACACCGTCATCGAGTCGAACAGGGCGCCGCCCTGGAACAGCATGGCGATGCGGCGGCGCATGGGATAGGTCTCGCGCTCGGCGAGCGCCGTGACGTCGGTGCCGTCGAAGACCACCTGGCCGGCGTCGGGCTTGTCCAGGCCGTTGAGCTGGCGCAGGGTGACGCTCTTGCCGCTGCCGGAGCGGCCGAGGATCACGAAGCACTCGCCGCGCAGGATCTCGAAGTCGAGGCCGTCGAGCACCTTGCGGCCGGCGAAGGCCTTGGTCAGGCCGCGGATGGTGAACAGCGGCGGCGCTTGCCGTGGTGACGGCGGGGGCTGCGATCGCGCGGCCTGCGGTGGCGGCGGGAGCTGCGGCGGTGGCTGGTTCGCGGGCACGGCGGGCTCGGTCAGCTGACGGCGAGGAAGAACAGCTTGGTCAGGAAGTAGTCGGAGATCATGATGGTGATCGCCACCGTCACCACCGTGTCGGTGGTCGCCCGCCCGACGCCGTCGGCGCCGCCGGTGGTGTGCAGGCCGTTGTAGCAGCCGATGATGGCGATGATGTAGGCGAAGACGAAAGACTTGCCGAAGCCGCTCACCAGGTCGGCCAGCGCCATGTTCTGGGCGATGTTGTTGAGGTAGACCGAGCCCTGCACGTTGAGCTGGAACACCGCCACCAGCAGGCCGCCGAGGATGCCCAGGCCGCAGCCGATCACGGTCAGCGCCGGCAGCATCACCAGCACCGCGGCGAGCTTCGGCGCCACCAGCTTCTTGACCGGATCGACGGCCATCGAGCGCATGGCGTCGATCTGCTCGGTCACCTTCATGGTGCCGATCTCGGCGGTCATCCCGGCGCCGATGCGGCCGCCGACGATGAGCGCCGTGAGCACCGGCCCGAGCTCGCGGATCAGGGACTTGGCGACCACGGACCCGATGTAGTACTTGACGCCCAGCTCCGGCAGGCTGTAGGCGGTCTGCAGCGCCAACACCATGCCGGTGAAGGTGGTGGCGATGGCGGTGACCCCCAGCGAGCGGACGCCCAGCTGGTCCATCTGCTCGACCCAAAGCCTGCCTTCAAGCGGCCGCGTGGCCATGGCGGCGAAGGCCCGGCCGGTGAGCAGGGCGATCTCGCCGGTGCGTACGGCGAAGTCGCGCGCGTTCACCGGCGGACCGGCCACCAGCAGGCGGCGTGGGCGAGCCCGAACCCGAGATCGGCGGCGGCCAGCGGGTAGAGGCCCGTCAGGCCCGGGTGACCCCAGGCCGCGGCGCAGAAGACCAGGCCGCCGGCGATGCGGCCGGAGGCGGCCACGGCGACGATGCCGGCATGGCGGCCGGGATCGCCGGCGGCCAGCAGGTACAGGGCGGCCAGCATCAGCAGCAGCACGGCGAGGATCCACAGGTAGAAGGCGCCCGCGGGCAGCGGCGGCAGCGGCAGCCGCAGCAGGCGGGCGGGGAGGCCCGGCGCGGTTACCATGAGGACGGCGAAGGCGGCGTCGTAGAGCGCGCCGAGAGCCAGGCTCGCGCGCAGCGACGCCGGGAAGCGGGGGCGGCGGGCCGAGGGTTCCATGGTGGTTTTAGTGAACTGGCACAGTCTAGCAGGCCGACCGACGGCCGGGAGCCAGGGCTCTCGCCGCCGTCGCCCGGTTGGCGTCCGCCGGCGGGCTCCGGCTGCGGGCAGCGGCGCGGCGACGCCTTCCGAGGCTGGCGGAGCTGCCGGCGAGGTCCGTGCAAGCGGCATACCGGCAAGCCCGCCGCACGCGGGCCGCTCGCCGGCCGAGGCGCCGATGGTCGATAATGCCTGGCCAGCAGCCAGGAGACTGGCCAGCAGCCAGGAGAGCCGCTCATTGCGCCCATCCGACCCGGAGGAGGCCCGCGGACAGATGACCCACGGCACGGCCGGCATGCCGGGCAGACCCGGCAGGGGCCTTCGCGCTGCCGGCAAGGGTCTTGCCACCGCCGTCGCCACGGTGACGGGGAACGCCTTCCTGGTACTCGGCAGCCTGGTGCTGGGTATCGTCACCATCGCGGTGGCCTGGGTGCCGCCGCGCGGGCGGTGGGCGCTGGCGACGACGCGCCTGTGGGCGGCCGGGCTGCTGGGCACGAGCGGCGTGCGCCTGCGTGTCGTGCGCTCCGCCGGCGTCGATCCGGGCGCCAGCTACGTCTACCTGGCCAACCACCAGAGCCTGTTCGACATCCCGGCGCTGCTGCGCGCCGTGCCGGGGCGCTTCCGGATGGTGGCCAAGCAGAGCCTGTTCCGCATTCCCGTGTTCGGCTGGGCGATCGCCGCGGCGGGCTTCGTCTCGGTGGACCGCGGCGACAGCGCGGCCGCCCGCCAGTCCTTCGCCGCGGCCGAGCAGCGGCTGCGCTCCGGCGGCTCGATCCTGCTGTTTCCGGAAGGCACGCGATCGGACGGCGAGACCCTGCTGCCGTTCAAGCGCGGCGGCTTCCTGCTCGCCCTGCGCACCGGCTTGCCGATCGTGCCGGTGGGCATCCGCGGCACGCGACCGGTGCAGGCGCGGGGGCGGCGGTCGATCCGGCCGGGGGTCGTCGAGGTGCGCTTCGGGACGCCCATCCCGGTGGCGGATTTCGGCATCCGCCGCAAGCGCGAGCTGATCGCCGAAGTGCGGCGGCAGCTTGCCGGACTTGCCGACATGAGCCCCGGCGAGGTGGCCGAGGTCGGCTGATCGGGACCGCCATGGTACCCTTGAGCCGGCCGGGCCGGTGCACCGGCGGTACCGATCCCCGACCCGTCCCCGCTGAATTCCAGCCGCGCCAGGAGACAGGAAACCCGAGCATGAGCGACGATCTCGAGGCCAAGGTGTGGGAGGCCCTGAAGGCGGTGCGTTTCCCGGGGATGAGTCGGGACATCGTCTCCTTCGGCTTCGTGCACCACGTGCAGGTTGCCGGCGGCGAGGTGGCGGTGGGTCTGCAGATGGCCACCCACAACCCGGCGGCGGCGGAGAAGGTGAGGGAGGAGGCCGAGCGCGCGGTGCAGGCGGTGCCGGGCGCGGCCGTCGCGCGGGTGACGATCGAGACGCAGCGGCCGGCGGCGCCTCCCGGGCGCGAGGACGCGGCGGCGGCGCCGCGGGCGACCTCGCAGAACCCCAATCTCGCTCCCGGCGTCAAGCACATGGTGGCGGTGGCCAGCGGCAAGGGAGGGGTGGGGAAGTCGACGGTGGCGGCGAACCTGGCGGTGCGCCTGGGCCAGCTCGGCTTCCGCGTCGGGCTGCTCGACGGCGACATCTACGGGCCGTCGGTGCCGACCATGTTCGGCATCCAGGAGAAGCCGATCGTCTCCGGCAACCGCATCGTGCCGTTCGACAAGTACGGCATCCTGCTGATGTCGCTCGGCTTCATCCTGGACGCCGACACGCCGGTGATCTGGCGGGGGCCGATGGTGACGCGCGCCCTCGAGCAGATGCTGGGCGACGTCGAATGGGGGCGGCTGGACTACCTGATCCTCGACCTGCCGCCGGGCACCGGCGACGCCCAGCTGACGCTGACCCAGAAGGTGCCGCTGGCCGGCGCGGTGATCGTCACCACGCCTCAGGACGTGGCCCTGATCGACGCCCGCAAGGGCCTGGCGATGTTCCGCAAGGTGAACGTGCCGGTGATCGGCATCGTCGAGAACATGTCCTCTTTCGTCTGCCCGCACTGCGGCGAGGTCACCGACATCTTCAAGAAGGGCGGTGGCGAGCGGACCGCCGAGCTCCTCGGCACCGCCTTCCTGGGAGCGATCCCGCTCGACCCCAAGATCGTCCTCGGCGGCGACAGCGGCGTGCCGATCGTGGTCGCCGAGCCGCAGGGCCCGCACGCGGATGCCTTCCGCCGGGTGGCGGAGGCGGTGGACGCCGAGGTGTCGCGGCACGCCGCCGCCAAGCCGAAGCTCTCCATCTTCTGAGCGCTTATCGGATGGACGCGGCGAGGACTCCGCCCGCCGTGGCGCCGTCGCAGTCGCCGTCGCAGTCGCCGTCTCCCTCTCCGGCTCCGACTCCGACGCAGGCATCGCGCCGCGTCGTCGCGGTGCTCGCGGACGCCCACGTGAGCGGGCCGGGCGGGCCGGCGGGGCCGCTGGTGTTGCAGCTCGCGGCCCTGCCGGATGCCGGTTGCAGGCGCCTGGTGGTGCTGGGGGACCTGTTTCAGGCCTGGGTGGGGCACTTGCGGTACGAGACCGCGGACATCCTGGCGGTGGTGGCGGCGTTGCGCGAGTTACGGCGCCGCGGCGTGCGCATCGATTACGTCGAGGGCAACCGCGACTTCTTCCTGGCCGGCAGCCCCTACGCCGACGCTTTCGACGCGGTGGTGACCGAGGTCGCCTTCGCGGACGGCGGCGTGCGCTACCTGGCGGTGCACGGCGACGGTTTGGTGGCCAACGATTGGCAGTATCGCGCCTGGCGGCGCCTCTCGAAGAGCGGTCTGAGCCGCTACCTGGCCGGCCGCATCCCTGCCCGGCTGGCCCGCCGCCTGGTCGGCGCCACCGAGCGCCGCCTCTCGCGCACCAACTTCAAGCACCGCCGCCGTCTCCCCGAGGCCGCCATCCGCGGCTATGCGGAGCGCCGGCTGGCCGAAGGCCACGACGTCCTGCTGGTGGGCCATTTCCACGTCGCCAGAGCCTGGACGGTGGCCGGCGGCCAGGTGCGGCTGCTGGCCGCGTGGTTCCAAACGCGGGAAGTCGAGTGGCTGCCGCCGGCGGCGCCGTAGGCGCGGCCGCAAGGGCTCACTGCTGAGCCAGGGGTGCTGCGAACGTGAGGACGGGATCGCCGGCAGCGCGGCGAAGAAAATCGGCGATACCAGTCACGGTCTGGACGGTCAGCTGTTCGGCATCGACCGCCTGTTTGAGGAACATCAGCGCCGCCAGCGCCTCGCGATGAATTCGCCGCGAGGTGAAAATGGCAAGTACTTCGGTGGCCAGCTGCTTCAGTTCGGTGTTGCGCTCTTGTTCGGCATACAGGGTGGCCAGCTCGAGAGAAACCATGGCGGCTTCGTAAGGCAGATCCTCGGCCAAAAATCCTTCGCGGGCGGCGAGAAAGAGGGATTCGCACGACGTTTGCTGACCCAACCCTCGCTCGATCTTGCCCTTGAGCCAGATGCGCCTGAGGTCGAGCACGCCATCTTTGTTCTTGCTATACAGGGTGCGCGCTCGGCGGTAAAAGCCGTGCGCTTCGATGAAACGACCCAGCATGGCGAGAGCGTCGATCAGGTTGTGCCACGCGCATAGCAAGAGGCGCTCATCCTGGCTGGGATCGATCAGTGTCAACGCCTGTTCGAGCACCGGCACTGTCTTGGCGACTTGGCCGGCAAAGTTATACATCGCGGCCAAAGTGACGAGACTCTTCCCCGCTCGATGGTCGTCTTTGTGGTCAATGAAGATGGCAACGGCACGATGTAGCAGCTTCTCGGCCTCGTCGAATCGACGCTGTCCAGCTCGTAACGAAGCCTTGAGATCCAGAAATAACGCGCGCTCGATCGGCTCGCGCGTGCCTCGCTTCAAGTGGCTGTAGGCGATCTGGAAGGCGTGCTCGGCCTCGTCCAGATCCATGGCGATGCGGTGCAGGTTCCCGATGTAGGACCAAGCGCGAGCCCGCAGGTCCTCGATCATCGGCAGGCTGTAGTACGACGAGTCGAGCTTGCAGGAGAGCTCGATGGCCAGTCTCGCCAGGTTCTCGGCTTCGGGACGGCTGACGGTAAGCAGCTGCCAACTGCGCTCGAGCAGCAGCTCGTAGACTCCCCAGGTCACGAAGCGAGATGAATTGGCCAGGAGCAACAGCCGCCTCTCAGGGCGATGGCCAAGCAGCTCGGCCAAGAGAGCAGGAGCGTCGGCCCGCTCGTGGCGCAGGCAGTGAGCCTGCTCGAGGTACCGCCGCTCGCTCCTCTCGATGGCGCGGCCGTATTCGAGCTCCTCGGCCCCTCTACGGCAACGCAGGGACCCGGACGGGCTCGATCCCTCGGCGGTGCACAGGCCGGACGTGCGGGAGAGATGGCTCGATAGACTTTCGAACCGCGATTGGCACCGAGAGCAGCCGGTGAGATGCCGCACAAGGCTACCCGGCGCTCCCGAGAGGCTAAGTAGCGTTTCCTCAAGCACCAAATCGCTTGGATGAATCTTCACCGGACTCGCCCCCCGAAACATTGAACACCGTGCGACGATGCTCTCACTGCGTCCGCCCCTGAATCCCGCGGCTCGAGCCGCGAATGGGCTATCGAAGGCCAAGACAGCCTGGGCACGGCCCCCGAAGTTCTCCCGGTTGGATCCAGGCACCTCTTGGGGACACGCTCAGGTCTGACTCAGCGAACTACGGTCGCATCTCGAGCACCTGATCGACACGGTTCATATAGTGGCTGCTAGAGTACCACTTCTAATAGGAAAGGTTACGCGTAGGGGGCAAAGCGGGACAAAGAAGTGACCGGAGGGCGCCGATTATGGAAACCGGCGCCTCCATTCAGAGTATCTCCCCCAAGGATCGAGCCACTGCAACAGGGCCTGCGGCGTGGGTCAACGGCTATGGCTGGCCCAACTGACTACCGATGCGGACGTTGCTCGAACCTCCATTGGGATCCTGACTCGAGCCGCTCTTCTCCCATTGCCTGGGCAGCTGCCCGGCCGAGGGCGCCAGCAAGCGCCCCAGGCCTGGCCACTTGGCGGTGAGCCAGCTCAAGACGGTGTTCAGGACATTGCCGGCCGCGGCCTCGGCGGTGGCTTGGCTGGGCGCCGCCGGCGCGGCCATCGCGGCCTGGCCTGCCAGGCAGGCCAGGAGAGCCAGGACCAGGATCAGGGCTGTGCTGCGGTTCTTGCGGGGCATGGCAAAACACTCCTTCCGGCGGCCCTCGCGCGCGGCCTTCATGGTCGGTCGCGGGAAGCGCGCCTGTTTAAGCGGCATGGTCTTCCGGCGATGCGGGCCGATGCGCCCGAGTCGAGCCCCTGGTTGCGGTCGCCCGCATGGTCAGTAGCTCAAAGGATAACGGCGTTCCCTGGATCGGGTAAAGGACGCGGCTTTCCAACCCGCCTGCCACCCGCGGCCGGGCCCGGCTGCTACACTGCCCGGCGCCATGTCGATGCACGTCACCATGCTCGGCAGCGGCACCTCGACCGGGGTGCCGGTCATCGGCTGCACCTGCCCCGTCTGCACCTCCGAGAACCCGCGCAACAAACGCTGGCGGCCGGGCCTCAAGCTGGAATGGGACGGCCAGGTGGTGCTGGTCGACACGCCGACGGACCTGCGCGAACAGGCCCTCCGCTTCGGCCTGCCGCGGGTGGATGCGGTGGTGTTCACCCACGCCCACGCCGATCACGTCTTCGGCCTCGACGACGTGCGCATCTTCAACTTCCGCCAACGCTCGCCGATCCCCTGCTACGGCTCGGTGGCGACGCTGCGGGCGCTGCGGCGCACCTTCGCCTATGTCTTCGAGCAAGGACAGGAGGGCGGCGGCAAACCACAACTCGAGCTGATCGAGGTGAACGGCGACTTCGCCCTGCTCGGCCAGCAGGTGGTCCCGGTGCCGGTCTGGCATGGTGACCTCGAAGTATACGGCTACCGCTTCGGTTCTTTTGCGTACGTAACGGATTGTAACGTCATTCCCGAACGCAGCCTCGAGCTGCTGGCCGGTGTCGAGGTGCTGATCCTGGACGCTCTGCGCTACCGGCCGCATTCGACCCACTTCTCGGTGGCCGAGGCCCTGAGCGTCGCCTCGCGCGTCGGCGCGGCCCGCACCATCCTCACCCATCTGGCGCATGAGATCGATCACGATGCACCCGCCGTGGCGCTGCCGCCAGGAGTCGAGTTCGGCTATGACGGGCTGGCCTTCGACGCCCGGTGAAGCGCAGGCGATCCCGAGCGGACGGCAGGCGCGCGGTCGCGTGCGGGTGCCGCCCTCGAAGAGCATCACCCACCGCTACCTCAACCTGGCGCTGCTGGCGCGCCGGCCGCTGGTCGTGGAGCGGCCGCTGCTGGCCGAGGACACCCGGCTCTTCCTGGCGGCGCTCGCCGCCTGCGGCTGGTCGGTGGAGGAGCGGCCCGAACCTGAACCAGCAGAGGTCGCCCTGACGCCGCCGGGTGCCGTGGCCGCCGCGCCGGCGCCGCCGCCTTCGGCGCTGGCCCTCGGCGCCGA
>DATGHG010000414.1:0-6378 GCA_035308185.1 Thermoanaerobaculia bacterium
CGCCTTGGCCACGGCTCGGAGGTCCAGGTGCCCGCCAACTACCTCGTTCTCCGCCCGCGCCGAGCGCTGCTGGCGGGGACCGCCGGCGGGGACCAGGCGCTGCATCGGGCGGGTTGACGACGACGGCCGGCGGCCGGTTCGCCATCGCCGGCGGCATTGCGGCTACAGTAGGGCGATGCGCAGCCATGCTCGCGCCCGGCCGCCGTGCCGCCGCTACCTCGCTCTCCTGCCGCTCGCCGTCGCCGGGACCATGCTGCTGCTCGGCGGTGTCGCCGGCGGTGCCGGCGCTACCGGTGGACCGCGGCCGGCGGCGCCCATGCTCGAACCGCTGCCGCCCGCTCTGGAGCGGCGGATGGCCGCGCTGGTGCTGGCGGCGGAGCGCTACCGCGGCCTGAAGCTCGAGCGGCGGGTGCCGTGGGGCCGCGTCTCGGAGCCCGAGCTGCGCCGCGAGGTGGTCGCCGATTTCCAGGAGGACCTGCCGCCGGAGCGCCTGGCAGCCGTCGAGCTCAGCCTCAAGGCCTTCGGCCTGATCCCCGAGGCCATGGATCTCAAGACCTACCTTCCCGAGCTGCTGACCAGCCAGATCGCGGGGTTCTACGATCCACACCGCAAGGTCCTGGCGGTGGTCGACCGGCCGGGCGGGCTGCTCGGCAAGGAAGCCGACGCCCAGTTCGGCGCCGAGCTGGCGCGCAAGGTGGAGGACGGCCTGCTGGTGCACGAGCTGACCCACGCCATCCAGGACCAGCATTTCGACCTCGACCACCTCTCCGATCCCGATCCGCTCTCCGACGGCGGCGTGGCCCGCCTGGCGCTGGTCGAGGGCGACGCCTCTTTGGTGATGTTCGACGATCTGATGCAGGGGCCGCTGGAAGATCGCCCGGAGGCGCAGAGCCTGATCGAGGAGCTGCTGGGCGCCGCCGGCGGCGAGGCCGGCGAGCCCCGCGAGCCCGGCACCGGCGGCGGCAGGGGCCTCCCCGGCGAAAAGGAGATGGCGACCGCGCCCGCCTGGTTCCGCGACCAGCTGCTGTTCAGCTACTCGCACGGCGCCGCCTTCTGCCTCGAGGTTCGCCGGCGGGGCGGCCAGCCGCTGCTCGACTACGCTTTCGGCGTCGATCCGCCGCGTTCCTCGGAGCAGATCCTGCATCCCGAGAAGTGGTATGGCCATCGCGACGACCCGGTGGTGGTGGTGTGGCCGGACCTGGGCGGCGAGCTTCCCGGCTATGCCAAGGCCGCCGAGGGCCAGCTCGGGGAAGAGGGCATCCAGGTGCTGTTGCGCCCGGTGCTGCCGGACGCCGGACGGGCGGCGGCTGCCGCCGCCGGTTGGGGCGGCGACCACTTCGCGGTCTACCTCCGGTCGGGCCGTCGGCTGCTCGCCTGGATCGCCGATTGGGACACCGATGAGGCCGCCGCCAGGTTCCAGGCCGCCGCATCCCACCTCGGCGCCGGCTGGATGGTGACCCGCGCCGCTCCCCGCCGCGTCACCGTGCTGCGCGGCGAGCTCGCGGAGCCGGCGCGCAAGGCCGTCACCGCTCGCCTGGCCGCGGCGCGGACCGTGGCGCCGGCCAACCACGACATCGACCTCGCACGCCTCGGCGCCCGCCCGGCCGCGCCGGCCGCAGTCGCCCCAGCCGGTCCCGCCGCCCCGGTGGGTCCCGCCGTCCCGGTCGGTCCCGCCGCCCCGGCCGTGCCCGCCACCCCAGCCGTGCCCCCCGCGCCGGCCGCCGCTCCCGCCCCGCCGCCGCCGTAAGCGGCGGTCGCTCCCGCGCCTCGGTTGCCGAGAGCCGCCCGTCTTGGTGGCCCCGCAGCCGGCGATTTACGCTCGGTTCGCGCTGTGACGCGCCGGAACCGCCCGGCGCTGGCAGGCGCCTTGCTCTTACCAGTCAGGGGGGCGGACAGGTCATGCAGGCACGAACATCCGGCGTCCGCGACCCCCAGCCAAAGGAGGATTGCATGAGCTCACGACGACCACGATCTCCATTTCGCCTCATCGGGCCGGTGCTGCTGCTCGCCGCCGGTCTGGTCCTGCCGGCCCGGGCCGGCTTCGCCGCCTATCCCGACATCATCCACGTGGACGGCTACCTGAGCGCCAGCGGCGACTGCCTGATGCTGCGCGAGCACGACGGCCGGACCTACGCGCTGCGCGGCGAGACCCGAGGCCTGCTGGGCGGCGACCACGTGCGCCTGGAAGGCCGCCTCGCTCCCGACCCGGGCTGCGGCGCTCCCGGCTTCGCCGTCACCAGGGTGCAGACGTTGTGGTCGGACGACCACCATCGGTCCACCTACTTCGACAGCTTGACCGGCGAGCCGTTCCAGCACTATGCCGAGCGCGCCGGCAGGTTCGACGAGCGCCGCGACGCCGGCTACGACCGGGACCGCGACGCGCACCCGGGTGATCTTCCCGACCGCCGCGGCCGCTACGTCTACCAGGGTCCGCACCGCGACGTGACCCTCGTCGGCAGGCTGCACGAAGCCGAGGGCGCCTGCCCGACCCTGGAAACCAGCCAGAACATCGTGGTGGCGCTGGACGGCAGCCTGGGCAACTACCAGGCCGGCGACATGGTCAGCGTCTCAGGCGTGCTTTTCGACGGCGATCCCAACGCCCCCTGCGGCGGCGCGACCGTCGTCCTCCACAGCATCCGCGGCCACGGGCGCTGAGCTCACCCGCGATCCTTGACGATCCTTCCCCGCGGCTCCGGGCAGGGCGACCCGCCCCGCCCGGAGCCGATCGCCGTTCGGGGCTCGGCTAGTCCAAAGGTAGGCGAAGTTGCTGCTTGGAGACCGTCTCCTCATCTTCGCGTGGGCTCGGGGTGGAGTCCCATCCCACGTCGATGAGGTAGACGAGCACGATGACGACCAGAGGAATTCCGAACACTGCCGGGCTCATCGTCGTTTGCTCCCAGGGTCCTGATGCACTCCACTAACCTGGACGTAAACGGCTGGCGCTCCTGCAATCATCGAAGCCATATACTTTGAAAGGATCTTCTCGAAAAGGGGACGCGATGGCCTTGGATTTCGTGGGACGGTCACTGGCGCTCAGCGGGGGCGGGCTGGCGGCCGCCACCGGCGCGATCGCGGTGCAGGCGGCCGAGCTTTGGACCGTGCTGCTGGTGGAGGCCTCGGGCTGGGGCTTCCTGCCCGACCGCCGCCCCAAGATCCTCTACGAGCGACACATCTTCCACCGGCTGACCGGCGGCCGCTTCGACGACGGCGACATCAGCGACCCCAAGGCCGGAGGCTACGGTGCCACCGGCGCTCCCCAGTACGACCGGCTGGCGAAGGCCATCGCCCTGGACCGGACCGCGGCGCTGCAAAGCGCCTCCTGGGGGGCGGGGCAGGTCATGGGCATGAACTTCGCCCTGGCGGGTTTCGCCGACGTCGAAGCCATGGTGGCGGCGATGAGCGACTCCGAGGACGCGCAACTCGCCGCCGTCGCCGCCTTCCTCAGCGGATCGAAGCTCGCCGCCGCGCTGCAAGCGCACGATTGGGCGGCCTTCGCCCGCGGCTACAATGGCCCGACCTACAAGAAGAACCAGTACGACACGAAGCTGCAGCAGCATTTCCAGGCCTACTCGACCAACCCGACGCCCGACCTCTCGGTGCGCGCGGCGCAGCTCTATCTGACCTTCGAGGGCTTCGATCCGGGGCCGGTGGACGGGCTGTTGGGCGCCCGCAGCCAGGCGGCGCTGGCTGCCTTCCAGGGCAAGCAGGGCCTGCCGGCCACCGGCAAGCTGGACGACGGCGTGCTCGACGCGCTGGCGACGGCCGCGCTCGACGCGGCCCCCTAAGCCGCGCTCAACGCGGCCCCCTAAGCCGCGCTCGACGCGGCCCCCTAAGCCGCGCTCGACGCGGCCCCTAAAGCCGCGCTCGACTGAAACCCCGCTCGGTGCGGGCGTGCGGTCGTGCGGTCGCGGCGGCGCCGGCCTCAGGCGGTCCTGGTGGCGGCCGGGTCGTCGCCGTGCTCGAGCTGAGCGTCCACCAGGGCGCGGTAGTAGCCGTGCAGGGCCATCAGCTCGCCATGGCTGCCGCGCTCGACGATGTGGCCCTGATCCATGACCAGGATGAGGTCGGCGTCGCGCACGGTGCTGAGGCGATGGGCGATGACGATCCGGGTCGAGCGCAGCCCGGCGAGGTTCTGCTGCACCCTGGCCTCGGTCACCGCGTCGAGGGCGCTGGTGGCCTCGTCGAGGATCAGCACCTTGGGCCGGCGCACCAGCGCCCGCGCCAGGGCGAGGCGCTGGCGCTGGCCGCCCGACAGCGAGGCGCCGCCGTCGGCCAGCACGCTCTCGTAGCCCATCGGCATGGCCTGGATGTCGTCGTGGATCTCCGCCAGCTTGGCCGCCTCGATGATCCGCGACAGCGGCAGGGTGGGATCGTTGAGCGCGACGTTGGCACGGATGCTGAGCCCGAACAGGTAGGCGTTCTGGGCGACGAAGCCGAGCTGGCCGCGCAGCCAGCGCAGGTCGAGGTCGACCAGGTCGAGGCCGTCGTAGAGGATGCGGCCGGTCTCCGGCGTGTAGAGGCCGGCGAGCAGGCCCGCGAGCGTCGATTTGCCGGACCCCGAGGCGCCGACGACCGCCACCAGCTGGCCGGGCAGCAGGTCCACCGAAGCGTCGGCCACCACCGGCGGCGTCACCGGCGAGTAGTGGAACGACACGCCTTCGAGCGTCACCCGGCCGCGCAGCGCCGGCGGCCGCTGGCGCGCCCCCTGCTCCTGCTCGCGCGCGGTCTCGAGCACGTCGTCGATGCGCTCTAGGTAGCTGCCGAGCAGCTGCAACTGGGTGGCGGTGGTCACCAGGGTGGTGAGCGGCGTCAGGAAGCCGCTGGCAAGCGCCGACAGCGCCAGCATGGTGCCCAGGGTGAGGTCGCCGTGCAGCACCAGGATGGCGCCGTAGATCAGCACCAGCAGCGGCGAGGCGGTGCCCATCACCTCGAGCACCGAGCTGGTGATGGCGTCGAGGCGCCCGCGGTCGAGCGAGACGTTGAGCTCGCGCACGAACAGGTGGGCGCAGCGGTCCACCGCCCGGTCCTCGGCGCCGCCGGCCTTGATGGTCTCGATGCCCGACAGCACCTGCACCTGGTAGCCGCGGGAGTCCGCCTGGGTCTGCAGCGATTCCGACATCAGGTCGCGCTGGCGGCGGCGGGTGATCAGGAAGATCGCCACCCGCAGGCCGCCGAGGGCCGCCACCAGCAGCCCCATGCGCAGGTCGGCGGCGAGCAGGAAGACCAGGTAGAGCACCACCATCACGCCGTCGAACACTCCCGAGATCGCGCTCGAGGTGAGGATCTCGCGGATGGTGGAGTTGCTGTTGAGGCGCATCAGCAGGTCGCCGGCCGAGCGCTGCTGGAAGAAGAGGTAGGGCAGGTGGACCAGGTGGTCGAGGAACTGTAGCGTCATGCGGGCGTCGAGGCGGGTGCGCAGGTGCAGCAGCAGGAACGACCGCACCAGCAGCGCCATCAGCTTGAAGCCGACCAGCCCGGCGCAGCCGATCGCCAGCACCAGCAGCAGGTGCCGGTCGCCGCGCGGCACCACCCGGTCGACGATGAGCCCGGTCAGGATCGGCACCGCCAGCGAGAAGAACTGGATGACCACCGAGGTGGTGAGGATGCGCGACAGCAGCCCCGATTCGGTGAGCACCTGCCGCAGCTGGGCCCAGACCGGGCGGCGCTCGCCGCGCGACGGCGCGAAGTCCTCGGTGGTCTCGAAGGAGACGGCGACGCCGGTGAAGGCGCGGTCGAGCTCCTCGCGCGACACCAGGCGCCGCCCGCCGCCCGGGTCCACCACCCAGGCGCCGCGTTGCTCCATGCGCTCGAAGACCACGAAGTGGTTGAAGCGCCAGTGCAGGATCGAGGCGGGCTCGAGGAAGCGCAGGGCGTCGATGTCGCGGATCTTGATGCCGCGGCCGCGCAAGCCGTAGATGCGCGCGGTCTCCACCAGGGTGAGGGCGTCGGTGCCCAGCCGGCTGAAGCCCATCGCCGACCGCACCTCGTCGAGCCGCACCGACTTGCCGAAGTAGCCCATCACCATGGTCAGGCAGGCCGGCCCGCAGTCGGTCGCCGCGGTCTGCTGGATCTGCGGGATGCGGCGCCTGCGGCTGCCCAGGCGCAGGCCCCGCAACGCCGGGAAGCGGTCGGTGAACGACGGCGCGGACCCGGCGGCAGGCGCCGGCTCCGGGACCGGCGTCGACCCGGCGGTCCCGGTGTCCACGGTGCCCTTGGTCTCCCGGGTGTCCCTGGTGCCCCCGGCGTCCCTGGTGTCCTTAGCCATGGCCGCCGCTCCGGAACAGGGCCTTCAGGCCGGGGATCAGGGCGACGAGGATCTTTTCCGAGCGCACCTCGACCTCGGCGTTGCCGTGCATGCCGTTGTGGAAGCGGTAGGTG
>DATGHG010000415.1:0-5920 GCA_035308185.1 Thermoanaerobaculia bacterium
CGAGGGCCTCAAGCGGCTGTCGAAGACCGACATCCAGGACAAGATCGCCACCCAGCGCATCAAGGTGCACGAGGGCGAGCCGATGAGCCTCGGCGAGCTGCAACGTGTCAAGACGCTGATCGAGGACATGTACCGCGAGAAGGGTTTCCGCTTCGCGCAGGCGAGCTACACCGTCCAGGACCTGACCGGCAACGACAAGAAGGTGGTGTTCAAGGTCGACGAGGGCGACCGCGTGCGCATCGCCAAGATCAACTTCACCGGCAATCACGTCATCGGCGGCTTGCGGCTGCGCTTCGCGATGAAGGACACCAAGGAATCGAACATCGTCTACCGGCTGATGAAGAAGGACGTCTACGATCCCGCCAAGCTGCAGGAGGATCTGGACAAGGTGCGCGACCTGTACCACAGCGAGGGCTACAAGAACGTCGCCATCGGCGAGCCCACCATCGAGGTCAAGGCCAAGCACCCGAACGCCGTCCCCAAGGACCAGCAACGGCGGATGTTCATCACCATCCCGGTCGAGGAGAACGATCGCTGGACGCTGGGCCAGATCTCGCTCGACGGCAACAAGATCTATCCCGACGCCGCGCTGATGCGCGCCTTCTCGATCAAGCCCGGCGCCTGGCTGCGCTCGAAGGTGATCGAGGACCAGGTCAAGAAGGTGACGGACACCTATCACAACACCGGCTACGTCTACGCCCGCGTCGATCCCGAGATGGTGGAGCGCCCCGGCCACGTCGCCGACCTGGTGGTGCACATCTCCGAGGGCGAGCAGTTCAAGGTCGGCCGTATCGAGTTCTCCGGCAACGACCGCACCCGCGACAAGGTGCTGCGCCGCGAGGTGCGGCTGTACGAGGGCGGGCTGGTGAACATCGCGGCGGTCAAGAACAGCGTCATCAAGATCAATCAGCTGGGTTACTTCAAGCTCGACGAGGAAGACCCCGTCGACATCGAGACCAACAGCGAGAAGAAGGAAGTGAACCTGGTGTTCAAGGGCCGGGAGGCGAACCGCACCGAGTTGCAGTTCGGCGGCGGCTGGAGCGAGATCGACGGCTTCTTCGTCCAGTTCTCGGTCAGCACCAAGAACTTCCTCGGCCGCGGCGAGCAGGTGGGGGTGTCGGTGCAGACCGGGCGCTACCGCAAGCTCTACGACTTCACCTACAGCGTGCCCTGGTGGCGGGACAAGCCGCAGAGCATCGGCTTCCGCGCCTTCGACTCCGACCTCGACTACCAGGCCGCCGGCGTCACCGGCGAGCTGGCCGCGGAGTACATCCAGAAGGCCAAGGGCGTGACGCTGACCTACGGCCGCAACCTCGGTCTGTTCAACCAGGCGAGCATCGCCTACACCTACTCCCGCAACGAGGACTCCGAGGGCCTGTTGACGCCGCTGGCCAACGGCACCCTCGGGGTGGGCAGCAGCATACCGACGTTCTTCATCAACACCTCGTCGATCAAGCCGGGGTGGAGCTACGACAGCCGCAACGATCCGTTCGAGCCGGTCCGCGGCCTCAAGATGTCGGCCTCGCTCGAATACGGCGGCGGTCCGCTCGGCGGCAACGACGACTTCCTGCGGCCGGACCTCGGCTTCAGCGTCTTCGCGCCGGTCACCACCACCGGGCTGAAGACGGTGTTCGCCTTCAACGCCCAGGCCGGCATGCTGCACTCCACTTCGGGACGGCCGCTGTCGCCGCTCGAGTACTTCTTCCTGGGCGGCGAGAACAGCATCCGCGGCATGCGCTTCCGCTCGGTGACGGTGCGCGACGACCAGGGCAATCCGATCTTCGACGAGGTCGGCGCCGGCGTCGGCGGCGACAAGTTCCTGCAATACAACATCGAGTACCATTTCCTCGCCGGCGGGCCCTTCCGCATCGTGCTGTTCAACGACGGCGGCAACGTCTTCGGCTGCACCAAGCTGCTGCCGAGCGCCAACACCTCCATCCCGCAGGCCTGCGCCCCTGGCCATGACCAGAGCTTCGACCTGTCCCACTTGCGCTACACTGCGGGCGTCGAGCTGCGGGTGCTGATCCCGCTGTTCGGCGCGCCGTTGCGCTTCATCTACTCGAAGAACCTGCGTCCGGAGCCGTTCGACGAGTTCGAGACCTTCCAGTTCAGCATCGGGACGAGTTTCTAGCGCGGCGCCCGGTGGCTGCACGGTGGTCCCGGGGGACCGGCTTTTCAAAAAAGGAATGAATCTATGCCTCTCTGCGCACGTTTCAGCAAAACCGTAACCGCCACCGCCGCCGGGGTGGCACTGGCGGCGCTCGGCCTGCTGCCGGTGCGGGTGGCGCAGGCGGCGCCCGCCGCCGGCGCCGGACCCGCCGGCGCGGCCGCCACGGCCCCGGCCGGCGGCGGCTCGCTCCGCATCGCGGTGATCGACACCGAGAAGATCCTGCTCTCCTCGGCGGCAGGCAAGAAAGCGATCGCCGAGCTCAAGAAGGCCCAGGAGGCGAAGGAGGCCGAGCTGAAGTTCAAGCAGCAGGAGATCAAGGAGCTGCAGGACAAGATGACGCAGGGCCGCCTGTCGCTCGCCCAGGACAAGCTGACCGAGATGCAGAAGGAGCTCGAGGACAAGGAGATCGCGCTGCGCCGGCTGTCGGACGACGCCACCCGCGAGCTCAACAAGAAGAAGGACGACCTGCTCGGCGGCATCGACGAGAAGGTGATGCCGGTGATCAACCAGATCGGTCACGAGCAGGGTTACACCATGATCTTCCGCAAGTTCGAGAGCGGCCTGATCTACGCCGACGACGCCATCGACATCACCCCTTCCGTCATCCAGCGCCTGGATGCTGCGGCGGCCGCAAAGTAAGCCGTGGCGTACCGCCTGGCCGAGCTCGCCGAGCTGGTCGGAGGGCGGGTGGAGGGGAACCCGGAGCGTAGCGTTGGGGCGGTCCGGGCGCTCGAGTCCGCCGGCGCCGGCGATCTTTCCTTCGTCACCTTGGCTCGCCACCGCGGCCGCGCCCTGGCCAGCGCGGCCGGCGCGCTGCTGGTCGGCGAGGACGTGGCGGCGGGGTTCGCCGCCGGCGGTGGCGTGGCGGACCTGCTGGTGGTGCCCGACGCCGGCCAGGCGCTGGCGCGGCTGCTCGAGCTGTTCCATCCCGGGGTCCGGCATCCGCCGGGATCCCACCCTACCGCCATCGTCGAGGCCGGCGCCGCCGTCGATCCCGCGGCCCACCTCGGCCCCTACGCGGTGATCGGCGCCGGCAGCCGCGTCGAGGCCGGGGCGGCGGTGCTGGCGCACGCCGTCGTCGGGCGGGGCTGCGCGGTCGGCGAGCGGGCCCTGATCCACCCCCATGCCGTGCTCTACGACCGCACCGAGGTCGGCGCCGGCTGCATCGTCCACGCCGGCGCGGTGCTGGGCGGCGACGGCTTCGGCTACGTGACGCGGGGCGGCGTCCATCACAAGCTGCCGCAGGTGGGGCGGGTGGTGCTCGAGGACGAGGTCGAGATCGGCGCCAACACCACCATCGACCGGGCCACCCTGGGCGAGACCCGCGTCGGCGCCGGCACCAAGATCGACAACCAGGTCATGCTCGGCCACAACGTCCAGGTCGGCCGCGGTGCGCTGCTCTGCGCCCAGGTCGGCATCGCCGGCAGCACCAGCATCGGCGACGGCGTGGTGCTGGGGGCGCGGGTCGGCGCCGTCGATCACGTCGCGATCGGCAACGGCGTGCAGGCCGCGGCCGGCACCGACATCTTCGAGGACGTGCCGGCCGGCGCGCTGGTCGGCGGCAGTCCGGCGCACCCGATCGGCCGCTGGCGGCGCCAGCTGGTGCTGCTGTGGAAGCTCGACGAGATGTTCCGCCGCCTGCGCGCGATCGAGCGCGGGCCGACCACGACAGCGAGGAGGAATGCCGTGAGCCACGACGACGACGAGCCGATGCCGCAGCAGGAGCCTGGCCCCCGTCCGGCGGCCGCCGCGGAGGCGGCGACAGCGCCCGCTCCGGGGTCGGCGCCGGCGTTCACGCCGCAGGGCATCGAATGGATCCTGTCGATGCTGCCGCACCGCTACCCGATGCTGCTGGTCGATCGGGTGATCGAGAACGAGCCGCGCCGGCGCCTGGTGGCGATCAAGAACGTCACCATCAACGAGCCGTTCTTCGCCGGCCACTTCCCGGGCAAGCCGGTGATGCCCGGGGTGCTGGTGATCGAGGCGATGGCGCAGGCCGGCGCCCTGATGCTGTTGCAGGAGGTGGCGGAGCGCCAGAGCAAGCTGCTCTATTTCACCGGCATCGCCGACGCCAAGTTCCGCCGTCCGGTGGTGCCGGGCGACCAGCTGCGCTTCGAGATCGACGTGCTGCGGATCCGCAGCGGGCACAGCAAGCTGCACTGCCGGGCGCTGGTGGACGGCCACCTGGCCGCCGAGGCGGTGCTGTCCTCGACCATGGTGGACCGGTGAGCAGTTACCTCCATCCCCTGGCCCACGTCGATCCGGAGGCGGTGATCGGCGCCGAGGTGCGGATCGGGCCGTTCGCGGTGATCGGCCCGGGCGTCGAGATCGGCGACGGCACCGAGATCGGCGCCGGCGCGCACGTCCAGGGCCCGACCCGCATCGGGCGCGGCAACCGCATCTACCCGCAGGCGGCCGTCGGCGGCGATCCCCAGGACCTGAAGTACCGCGGCGAGCTGGTGCGGCTCGAGATCGGCGACCACAACATCATCCGCGAGTTCTGCACCATCTCGCGCGGCACCGCGGGCGGCGGCGCCGTCACTCGCATCGGCAGCCACAACCTGCTGATGGCCTACGTCCACATCGCCCACGACTGCCAGATCGGCGACCGCACGGTGTTCGCCAACCTGGCGACGCTGGCTGGCCACGTCGAGGTCCACGACGATGCCACGGTGGGCGCCTTTTGCACCATCCACCAGTTCGCCCGCATCGGGCGGCACGCCTTCCTGGGCGCCTACACGGTGATGAGCAAGGACGCCCTGCCGTTCGTCAAGACCGTGGGGGTCAAGCCGGCCTGCTACGGCATCAACAGCGTCGGCCTGCGGCGCAAGGGCTTCGACGGCGCCCAGGTGGCGCGGCTGAGCAAGGCCTTCCGGCTGCTGGCGCGCTCCGGCCTGAACACCCGGCAGGCGCTGGCCAGGATGCGCGAGGAGGTGGGCGGCGACCCGGCGGTCGACCACCTCATCGCCTTCGTCGAGGGCTCGCGGCGCGGCGTCATCAAGGCGGTGCCGCGCGGCATGGGGCGGGGGCTGGCCGACGACGACGGCGAGCCGGCGGCGGTGGCCGCCGCTGCTGCCAGGACCCGGACGGGCGCCGGTCCCGGCGACGGTGCCCGTGGCGAGGGTGGCGAGGGCAGCGCGGGCGAGGAGGCTCCGGCGGGGGCGGGAGCCGGGGCGGGGGCAGGACGCGGGGACCGGGCGGGCGGGTGATCGACGCGGGCGAGAGCGGTCGGGTCGAGCCGCCCCTCGGGCTGACGCTCGCGGGGGCGCCGCGGGTCGGGGTGCTGGGCGCCGGCGCCATGGGCCGCAACCATGTGCGCGTCCTCGCCGTGCTGCCCGGCGCCGAGCTGGTGGGGGTCTACGACCCGCTGCGGGAGACGGCGGCGGCGGTGGCCGCCGAGCACGGCACGCGGGCGTTCGCGAGCGCCGCGGAGCTGGCGGCGGCGGTGGATGCGATGGTCGTGGCGGTGCCGACGGTGCTGCACGCCGAGCTGGCCTGCGAGCTGCTGAGCCGCGGCCTGCACGTGCTGGTCGAGAAGCCGCTGGCGGCGAGCCTGGCGGAGGCGGACCGGCTGCTCGCGGCGGCGGCTGCTGCCGGCCGGGTGCTGGCGGTCGGGCACGTCGAGTTCTTCAATCCGGCGGTGCAGGCGCTGCTGGCGCTGGGAGTGCCGCCGCGCTTCATCGAGGTGCAGCGGCTGGCGGTGTTCACGCCGCGCAGCCTCGACGTCGACGTGGTGCTCGACCTGATGAT
>DATGHG010000416.1:0-5500 GCA_035308185.1 Thermoanaerobaculia bacterium
AGCCGCAGGTCTACCTCCCCAACCGCCAGGTGCAGGACGGCTGGCTGGTCTTCTTCATCCCCAGGGACCTGGTCATCCGCTCGGCAGCCGAACCGACCGCCCTGCTACCGGCCATCCGCCGCATCGTGCACGCCGTCGACCCCGAGCAGCCGGTGTCGGACGTGCAGACGCTGGCGCAGGTCGTGGCGGGCGAGACCGCCTCGCGCGCGGTGCAGGTGCGGGTGCTGGCGGCCTTCGCCGCCATCGCCTTCCTGCTCGCGGGCATCGGCATCTACGGTCTGCTCTCCTTCGCGGTGTCGCAGCGCGCCCACGAGATCGGCGTGCGCATGGCGCTCGGCGCCGGCACCGACGACATCCTGGCGATGGTGCTGCGGCGGGCCGCCCTGCTGGCGGCGGCCGGGGTGCTGCCCGGAGCCCTGCTCGCCTACGCCGCCGGCCGGGCGATGGCGGCGCTGCTCGCCGGCCTGAACCCCGGCGATGGGCAAACCTTTCTCGCCGCGGTGGCCCTCTGCCTGCTGATGACCACGGCGGGCAGCCTCTGGCCGGCGCTCCGCGCGGTGCGCGTCGATCCGATCACGGTGATCCGCAAGGAGTGATCCGGCCGCGGCGCTCCCCCATGCCCACCCCCGGCCCCTCCCCCCGGCGCCCCGGCCCGGCCCCCCCCCGGCGCGGCGCTCGCCGGCCGCGGGCTCAGCCCGCCGGCGCCAGCCCCAGCAGCCGCCGCGCCAGCTCGCGCGGCAGCTCGCGCCCGGTCATCATGCGGAACTGCCCGCGGGCCTGGCCCAGCAGCACCTCGCGGCCGTCCACCGTCGCCGCGCCCTGCGCCGCGGCCGCCGCCAGCAGCGGCGTCGCGCCCTCCTCGGCCCGCCGGTAGACGAGATCGACCACCACCGCTCCGGGGCGCAGCGCCGCCACCGCGAACGGCAGCGGCTCGCTCCCGGCGCGCTGGGCGCGCCCAAGCGGCGTGGCGTTGACCAGCAGCTCGAAATCGCCGGGGACGAGCTCGGCGAGCGGCCGCCAGGGCAGCCCGAGGTCGGCGCCGGCGCTCTCGGCGCGCTCGACGCCGCGGTTGAACAGCGTCACCCGCGCGCCGGCGTGAGCCAGCCCCACCGCCGCCGCCCTGCCGGCGCCGCCGGCCCCGATCACCGCGGCGCGGCGGCCGGCGAGCTCGATGCCGCGGTCGCGCAGCGGCTCGACCACGCCCTCCGGGTCCGTCGACTCCGCCTCCCAGACGCCGTCCCGCCACACCAGGGTATTGGCGCCGCCGACCAGGCCGGCGAGCGGGCTCTCGGCGCCGCCCACCGCCAGCGCCGCGGCCTTGAACGGCGCGGTGATCGAGAGGCCGCGGATCGGCAGTCCCAGCGACTCGAGCACCCCCTCCTCCACCACCTCGAGCCAGAAGTCGCCGAACGCATCGGTCTGGAACGGCAGGTAGAGCGCCGGGATGCCCAGCTCGCGATAGGCGCCGTTGTGCAGGCGCGGCGACAGCGAGTGGGCTACCGGGTTGCCCACCACCCCGAACAGCACCTCGACCGGCGGCAGCGCCGGCAGGCCGAAGTCCTCGCGCAGCTTGCGGATCGACGGCTGGCCGGGCGCTCCCGGCGCGTCGCCCGCCGCGCCGTAGACCACCGGCGCCCCCAGGCGGGGCGCCAGCAGCCGCGTCCAGGTCCCGGCGTCGCCGCCGGCAAAGGCGGCGACGTCGGTGCGCCGCAGGCCGTGCAGCAACTGCAACGGCGCCAGCGCCTCGCCCGGCTGCACCGCCCAGGGCACCAGCTTGTAGAGCGCCGCCTCGGCCGCCGTCAGCCGCGCCAGGCAGGCGGCGAGCCCGTCGACGTCGGTCGCCGGCCCGTGCCAGGAGATCAGCCGCCGCGCCGCCGGAATGGCGGTCAGCAACTCCGGCGTCAGGTCGCGCGCCCCCTCGAGGTCCACCCCGTCGTAGCGCGCCGCGGCCTCGAGCAGGCGTCGCTTGCGCCGCTCCGGCGAGCCGTCGAAGGCGCCGCCCTCGGCCCGGCTGCGCAGGGTGTAGAGGAGCTTGCCGGGGAAACGCCCGCGCAGCGGCTCCGGGTCGAGGTCGCCGACCACGCCGGCCCGCACCTCGAGCCATTCGACGCCGTCGAGCCCCGCCGCCAGCTCGGGGGTGAAAGGAGTGGTCAGGGTGGCGATCAGCGCCGCCGCCGCCCCGCCCCCCGCTGCCGCCGCCCCCGTCGCTCCCACCGCGCCCCCTGCCGCCACCACGCTCTCCCTCTCCACGCTCTCCCTCTCCGCGCTCTCCCTCTCCGCCAAGCCCCACCTCCGGATGCTCGTCGCGCCGCCCGCTCGCCCGCGGCCGGTTGCCGATAGCTGCCGATAGGATAGCCCGCCCGCCGGCATCCCACCGCCTACCGTCCCTGGCACGCCACCGTCCCCGGCAGGCGTCTCGCGCACGCATCGCTGGCACGAGAGCCGCAAGGCCCGCAAGGCATCGCTTCGCCGCGCGGCGGCCGGTGGCGGCTCCGACGCGACTCCACGCCGGAGCTTCCAGCGCCGCGCCGCCCATGCGAGGATAGAGCGGTCGTCTGGCAGCGGCGCCCACCGCGGAGCATCGAGGTCCTTTCCCGATGAATGAATTGTTAGCGCAGCTCGGCCGGCATGGTCTGGCACTGGTGTTCGCCAACGCCGTGGCGGAGCGGATCGGCGTGCCGGTGCCGGCGCTGCCGACGCTGTTCGTGGCCGGCGCGCTGTCGGCGAACGGCCTGATCGGTCTGGCGCCGCTGCTGCTGATCGCCGTCGCCACACCGCTCGCCATCGACAGCGGCTGGTTCCTGCTCGGCCGCTGGCGGGGCGAGCAGGCGGTGCGCTCGATCTGTCGCATCGCGCTCTCGCCGGAGGCCTGCGAGCGTTCGACCCAGGCGCTTTTCGCCCGCCGCGGCCTGGCCTCGCTGCTGTACTCGAAGTTCGTGCCCGGCTACTCGATCGTGGTGCTGCCCCTGGCCGGCGCCGCGCGCGTGCCGATCCATCTCTTCCTGCTCTGGGACAGCCTCGGCAACCTGCTCTGGGCCGGCTCGGCGGTGAGCCTCGGCTTCATCTTCCACGGCGCCGTCGGGCGCCTGCTGGTCGTCGTGCACCGCTTCGGCATCGGGGCGGCGGTCGCCGCCGCCGCCGGCGTGGCGCTGTTGATCGCCATGAAATGGTGGGAGCGGCGGCGTTTCTACAAGGTGCTGCGCGTCGCCCGCATCAGCGTCGAGGAGCTGCGCCGGCTGATCGACAGCGGGCAGCCGCCGGCCATCGTCGACGTCCGCACCACCCGCAGCTTCGCCGCCCAGCACATCCCCGGCGCCCGGCGCATGACCCTGCACGAGGTGGACGGCAAGCTCGCCTCGCTGCCGCGCGACGGCGAGATCGTCCTCTACTGCACCTGCCCGAGCGAGGCCTCCGCCGCCCGCGTGGCGCGCCTGCTGATGGCGCGCGGCTTCACCCGCGTGCGGCCGCTGGAAGGCGGCCTCGACTCCTGGCTCGCCGCCGGCCTGCCGGTCGAGGAAGAGACCATGGTTGGTTTTCCGGCCCTCGACGCGACGGTAGGTTGATCGCCGGCCCCCACCTGCCCAGGTGGTAGCATCGCCGCCGCGATGAGCGACGAGCGCGAGACGCTGGAGATCGACGTGCTGTTCGTGGGCGCCGGGCCGGCCAGCCTGGCCGGGGCCTGCCACCTGGCGGGCCTGGTGCGGCGGCACAACGCGACCGCCGGCCAGCCGCTCGAGATCTCGATCGCGGTGCTCGAAAAGGGCCGCGAGATCGGCAGCCACGCCCTCTCCGGCGCGGTGGTCGATCCGCGCGCCCTGGCCGAGCTGTTCCCCGACGACTGGCAGAGCGCGCCTTTCGAGGCGCCGGTGGGCAAGGAGGAGGTGCTGCTGCTCACCGCCGGCGGCGCGCATTCGCTGCCCATCCCGCCGCCGCTGCGCAACCACGGCTGCTACGTCGCCTCGCTGGGCAAGCTGCTCAAGTGGATGGCGCCGCGCGTCGAGGCCGCCGGCGTCGATCTCTTCTACGAGTTCCCGGCAGTGTCGGCGCTGCTCGAAGAGCGGCGGGTGGTCGGGGTGCGCACCGGCGACCGCGGCGTCGGCAGGAACGGCGAGCGCAAGGCCAACTACGAGCCCGGGATCGACATCCGCACCCGCTGCGTGGTGCTGGGCGAGGGACCGCGCGGTACCCTGGTCAAGCAGCTCGACGCGGCGCTCGGCCTGTGGCGCGGCAGCAACCCGCAGCTCTACGCCATCGGCCTCAAGGAAGTCTGGGACGTGCCGCCGGGCCGCGTCGCCGCGGGCCAGGTCTGGCACACCCTGAGCTGGCCGCTGGGCGCCAGCGTCTTCGGCGGCGGCTTCGCCTACGGCATGCAGAACGACCAGCTGATCGCCGGCCTGGTGGTCGGTCTCGACTACCAGAACCCGCTCTTCGATCCCTTCCTGGAGTTCCAGCGCTGGAAGACCCATTCCGCCATCGCCCGGCTGCTGGCCGGCGGCAAGCCGGCGTTCTACGGCGCCAAGGCGATCCCGGAAGGCGGCTGGTGGTCGCTGCCGCGCCTCGGCGGCGACGGCTTCCTGCTGGTCGGCGACGCCGCCGGCTTCCTCAACAGCCAGCGCCTCAAGGGCATCCACCTGGCGATGAAGTCGGGCATGCTGGCGGCGGAAGCCATCTTCGAAGAGCTGGCGGGCGCGGCCGTCAGGCCGCCGACCGAAGCCACCAGGCCGCCGACCGAAGCCGTCAGGCCGCCGGCCGGCGCCCCCGGGCCGCCGACCGAAGCCGTCAGGTCGCCGACCGCCGCCGCCACCGCCGCCCAGCCCCTCCACCAGCGCTACCAGGCCAAGGTCGAGGCGAGCTGGATCCACGAGGAGCTGTGGCCGGTGCGCAACTTCCACCAGGCCTTCGACCACGGCCTGCCCGCCGCCATGCTGCAAGCCGGCCTGGGCCTGGTCACCGGCGGCCGCGGCTGGGGGGTGCGCGACCGCCTGCCCACCAGTCCGGGCCACGAGCGCATGGTGCCGCTCACCTCCCAGGCCGGTCGCCGCCTCGAACCGCCGCCGCCCATCCCGGCCGCCAGCGCCACCGTGGACGGCACCCAGCTGGTCTTCGACCGCCTCGCCGACGTCTACATGTCCGGCACCGCCCACGACGAGGACCAGCCCGTCCACCTGCACGTCGCCGACCCCAGCATCTGCGTCACCCGTTGCACCGCGGAGTACGCCAATCCCTGCGAGCGCTTCTGCCCGGCGGCGGTCTACGAGATGGTGACCGAGCAGCCCCCGGCCACCCCGGAGGCCCCGGCTCCCGCCCCCATCCGGCGCCTGCAGATCAACGCCGCCAACTGCGTGCACTGCAAGACCTGCGACATCATGGATCCCTACGGCATCATCACCTGGGTGCCCCCCGAAGGCGGCGGCGGTCCCAATTATCCGAATATGTAATCTCTGCGGCCGCGAGCCGTATGCCGTCTCCAAACCAATCTCGGCTATCGCCCAGAACTTCC
>DATGHG010000417.1:0-5256 GCA_035308185.1 Thermoanaerobaculia bacterium
GTGGCGAACCAGGGCGAGGGTCAACGCAGGGATGGCGGACAGGCCGCCTCGATCGGTCAGGAGGTGGTGCGCCAGGGCGATCGGCCGGTCACCGCTGCGACCGCCGCCGATCAGGACGGCGATGATTTCAGCATCCGAGAGCGATGCGCCGGCTCGGAGAAGCCGTGCCGCCGGTGGCTCCGGCGTAGGGAGGGGCAAGGTGCTTACCGAATCCGTTCCGGGAGCGGCGACGAGCTGAAGGCTCATAGGCAACGCTCCTTCAGCTTGTCGTAAAACTCTTGCTCCAGGTTGGCGTCGGTGACCGCCGCCGAGCGTTGCAGCGATGTGATCGCCGGGTTGAGGTCGTCCGCCATGACGCACTCGATCGTCGCCAGCACGTCCGTGGTGCGGTCGTACGGCTTCCAGCCCTCCTGGCGGTCGTTGATGTCGGGCGGCTCGGGCAGACCGCCGTGGATCGCGTCCAGGGTGTCAACGAGCGCGACGAGTTGGTACGCGACTTCGCCGAGGGCGGTCTGTGCCTCATCGACCGTCCAGGGCTCAGGGGGTGAAGGGTCCTGCGGGGTAGACTTCGGGAAGCCTGGCATGAGGTTGTGCCTCCTGTCGGGTCAGGTCTCGGCGGGAGTTCGCTGCTCTCGCCGGGGCCGCTTGGGTTTGTGAACGGGGCGGCACGGCCGCCCCGCCTGCTTTCAGGCTGGGTCTCTTCTCCATCGGCTCTACGGGTGGGCCGCGCGAGCGGTGAGGTGGGGGCAGAACCACCACCAGGCCGGCGGCGGCGTGCCTCTCCAGCGGCGTTTCCTTTCGCCCCCTATTCGCCCCAGGGGAAAAAGGCTCGCCTAGCTTACGGACGTAAGTGCTTGATTCTGCTGGAGCCGACGATCGGGATTGAACCGATGACCTGCTGATTACGAATCAGACAGCCAGGCTACGCACCAGCCCGCGCAGCATTTTGCCGTAGGTCGCGGAGATCGCTTTCTCGCCCGCGCCTGGGCAGCCATCCGTTCCCTACGGCTGCAGCCGCTCAGTCACCCACACACCATCCTCTCCACGCCGGTAGACGAGCCGGTCATGCAGGCGGCTCTCGCGGCCTTGCCAGAACTCCAGCCGGCTCGGACGCAGGCGGTAACCGCCCCAGAAGTCGGGGACGGGCACCTCGCCGCCGGCGAAACGCTCGGCGGCGGCGGCGAAAGCTCGATCCAGCGGCCCGCGGCCGGCTACCGGCTCGGACTGGCGCGAAGCCCAGGCTCCCAGCTGCGAATCTAGCGGGCGGGTGGCAAAGTAGGCGGCGGTCTCGGCTCGCGTGATCTTGTCCACCCGACCCTCGATGCGCACCTGGCGGTCCAAGACCGGCCAGTAGAACACCAGCGCCGCCTGCGGGTTGGACTCCAGCTCTTGCGCCTTGCGGCTGGCATAGTTGGTGTAGAAGGCGAAGCCGCGCTCGTCGCAGCCCTTGAGCAGCACGATGCGCGCCGATGGACGCCCCTCGCCATCGGCGGTGGCGAGGGTCATCGCCGTGGGGTCGAGCGTATCGGCGGCGACCGCCTCCGCCAGCCAGGCCTTGAACTGGGCGATGGGTTCGGGCGCCAGGTCGCGCTCGTCGAGAGCGGATCGCCGGTAGTCGCGGCGGGCGCTGGAGACGTCCATCAGGGGATCGACTCGCGACCGTTCCGGCGGCAGGGCGGCGGGGCGCTCACCGATCTCAGGTGCGGACGCTCCCTCATGGCCCTCATTCTACGATGCCGAGTCGCGTGCGCTCGATGCGATCGCGCCGCGGAAAGATCGCGCGCCGAAAAAGATCGCGTTCGTCTTTCACGCTACCGCCGGAACGCCCAGCGATGATTTCGGCGGCGGCCGGCACGCCATGCCGGGGCATTATGATCTATATGCGGCTAAATGCCTGTAGAAATAACACTTTACGCTACTGGCGAGAGCTTGACTTACGCCTTGTTAGCGCCTTAAATTGAAGCATGCCCGGCCGACTCCAAGCCCGCCACGACCACCATGCCGGCGACGTCGACCAGGCCGGCCATGCCGCTCTTCCTTCCCATCCCTCGCTTGTCTCCAACCTCCCCGATGCCATCCTCTCTCCAGCCCCCGCCGCCGATCCACCGGCCACGCCGCCGCCGGCAGCCTCCGCCCTCGAGCGCCTGCGCGGCAAGCTGTCGCAGCCGCTCGATCCGCGGGACCCGCTGAGCGCGCTCGCGCCGCTGATCGACAGCCTGCGCAGCGCCCGCCAGGTCGGCGGCGATGCAGTCCGCTCTCCTGAACCCGGTGCTCCGGCCCCGAGGTCGATGCCCCCGGAGTCGTTTCCCACCCTCGACGAGTTTCTGGCCGGCGGCCTGCCACGGGGAAAGCTGGTGGAGATGATCGGCGCCCGTTCGAGCGGACGGTTCTCCGCCGTGCTGGCCGCCCTTGCCGCGGCCACCGCGGCGGGCGAGGCGGCAGCGCTGGTCGATCTGGGCGATGGGCTGGACCCGCAGGCCGCCGCCGCCCTGGGGGTGGATCTCGGCCGCCTGCTCTGGCTTCGCCCCGCGACCCTCAAGCAGGCGCTGGCCGGCGCCGAGATCCTGCTCGGCGGCGGATTCCCGATGGTGGTCCTGGACCTCGGCAACCCGCCGATCCGCGGCGGCCGCGGCGCGGAGGCGGCCTGGCTGCGCCTGGCGCGGGCCGCCCAGGCGCACGGCGCCGCCCTGCTGGTGGCCAGCCCCTACCGGGTGAGCGGCACGGCAGCGGCGGCAGTGCTGCGGGCGGCACGCGGGCGCCCCCGCTGGCTCGGCTCGATCGCCTCCCGCCGCACGGTCGACTCTTTCGGCACACTCGACGCCCTCGGCGCGCTCGGCACCCTGGGCAAACCGGGAGGCGCCCCCTGGCTGCTCGACGGCCTCTCCTGCCAGGTAACGCTCGAGAAGTGCCGCGGCCGGCAGCTCCCCGCCGGCGCCCTGGGATTGGATCTGCGGCTGTGGCCGGAGCTTGCCGGCACCGACCCTTTCGCCACCGCCCCCCAGGCCACCACCCCGGAGGAGGAACGGATTCCGTCGACCCCACGGACCCCGCCAATCCCACAGACCAATCGGCCGTCGCAAGCCTTGCAGCTCTCGCAGCTCCCGCAAAACCCGCAGATCATCGACCGCGACCGGCACCGGCAAGCCCGCCGGATCTGAGGGGCTCATCGTGGCCCTTCCCCGGCTCGCCTGCGTCACCGTCTCGCTCTTTCCTCTCGCGGCCCGCCTGCGCAGCGAACCCGAGCTGGCCCGCGAGGCGGTGGTCATCGTCGAAGGCAACGGCAGCGCCGCCCGCGTCGTCGCCGCCTCCCGGCTGGCGCGCCGGGCCGGCGTGCGCGCCGGCCTCACCCTCCCCCAGGCGCGGGCGCTCATCCCCAAGCTGGTGGCGCGCCCGCGCGACGCGGAGTGCGAGCGGGCCGCCCAGGAGGCGCTGCTCGAAGCCGCCGAGCGCTTCTCGCCGCGCGTCGAGGACGCCGGCGAAGGGGTGGTCTATCTCGACGTGGACGGGATCGATCGCCGCTTCCGGCCCAGGACGAGCGCCGGCAACGGCGGCCATGGCGCCAGCCATGGCAGCGCCGGCCCGAACGACGCCGGGGAGAGCCCCGAGCTCTGCCTGGGACGAGCCCTGATCGGCGCCGCCGCAGCGGCCAGCCTGCCGGCCAAGGTCGGCATCGCCTCGAGCAAGCTCGCCGCCCGGATCGCCGCCGGTCTGCCGGAATCGCCGGCCGTCGTGCCGGCCGGACAGGAGGCGGCCTTCCTGGCGCCGCTGCCGCTCGCCAGCCTGACACCCGCCGCCGGGGCCTCCGGCGCGGCGGCGACTCGGCCCGCCGAGACCCGGCGGCGGCCGAGGAGCCCGACAGCTCCGGCCACAACGGGCACCCCAGGCACCTCGGTCACCCCGAGCAATCTGGGCAACTCGGGGATCATCGAGATCGTCGCCACCCTCGCCCGGTGGGGCGTTCGGACGATCGGCGATTTCGCCCGCCTGCCGGCGGCGCGCGTCACCAGCCGCCTGGGAAGCGCCGGCCGCGAGCTGCACGCCACGGCGCGGGGAGTCGACCCTCGGCCCTTGATGCCCTGCCAGCCACCGCCCGCCTTCCACGAAGGGATGGACCTGGAATGGCCGCTGGTGGCGCTCGAGCCCTTCCTGTTCGTGGCCCGGGCGGCTCTCGAACGGCTGTGCCTGCGCCTGGAGGCGAACGGGCTCGCCTGTGCCCGCCTCGAGCTGGCGCTGCGGCTCGAACCCGAGGGCCACCAGCCGCGCGCCATCGACCTGCCGGCGCCCACCCGCGACGTCAAGACGCTCTTGACCCTGCTGCGTTTGGATCTCGAGGCCCGCCCACCGGGCGCCCCGGTGGCCGGCTTCACCCTGGCGGCCCATCCCGACCGGCCGCGCGAGGCCCAGCTTTCGCTCTACGGGCCGGCGGCGCTGTCACCGGACAAGCTGGCCGCCACCCTTGCCCGCCTCTTCGCCCTTCTCGGCCCCGGCCGCGTCGGCTCGCCGCGACCGGTCGACGGCCACCGGCCGGAGCGTCTGGCGCTCGTCGAGTACGACCCACCGCCGCCGCCGCTGGCCACGCCGGACGGCCGGCGCGATCCGCGGCGCACCATGGGGCGCGGCCTGCTGGCGGTGCGGGTGGTGCGGCCGGCGGTGGAGGTCGAGGTCCTCACTCCGGAGCCTCCGGGAACCCCCGCCGCCGCGGAGATCCGGGAGCCCTCGGCAGACCCTGACCTCCCGGCAGGGATCGAGCCCTGCCTGCTCGCCCCCCTGGAGATCCGGCCGATCGCCCGCGACGACACCGCCGGACGGCTGCGTGTCGCCGGCCGGGTGAAGGTGGCCGCGGGCCCCTGGGGGCTGGAGGACGAATGGTGGACCCCGAACCCGGCCGGGCGCGACTACTGGGACGTCGAGCTGACCACCGGCGGCCTCTACCGGATCTTCCGCAACCGCGCCTCCGGCACCTGGCACGTGGACGGGGTCTATGACTGACAGGACGCGGAAACGGCAAAAGCGCGGAAACGGCGAAAGCCCGGTCTTCCCCCCTCGGAAGAGGGGAAGACCGGGCCGGGAATGACCGACTGGGACGCTCCGCGCTTACGGCACGAAGTGGCTGGCAGCGCAAGCGCTGTCGAGCCGGATGGCGTCGATGCCGACCCCGAAGTGGCCGTTCGATGCCAGCGTGTAGACCACCCAGGCCTGGGCGGCGGTCGGATCGACCGGCGGGTTGTTACCCGCGGCCGCCACCGTCGTGTTCAG
>DATGHG010000418.1:0-3338 GCA_035308185.1 Thermoanaerobaculia bacterium
GCGTCGAACAGCTCGGCGCTGTACTCGAGATCGCCGCCCAATCCCTCGGGCCCGTTGGCCAGCGACAGCGCCAGGTCGAACTTGGCGCGCGGCAGCAGCGGCGGCAGCAGCTCGGCGCTCACCCCCGGCAGGCCCGGCGACGGCGGTTCGCGGTCGCGGAACGCCAGCACCACCTGGAACAGCGGCGTCAGGCTGGTGTCGCGCCGCGGCGCCAGCTCCTCGACCAGCTTCTCGAACGGCAGCTCCTGGTGGGCATAGGCGGCCAGCGCCACCCGCCGCACCCGGCCGAGCAGCTCGCCGAAGGCGGGATCGCCGCCGAGGTCCACGTGCAAGGGGATGGCGTTGACGAAGAAGCCGATCAGCGGCTCGATCTCCAGGCGGTCGCGGTTGGCGACCGGCAAGCCGACGACCACCGCCGCCGCCCCGCCGCCGGCGCGGCCGAGCAGCGCCGCCCAGGCCGCCAGCAGCACCATGAAAGAGGTCGCGCCCCGGCGCCGCGCCAGCGCCGCCACCGCGTCCGCGATGCCGGGGTCCGGCCGCAGCAGGCGGCGCCCGCCGCGCGAGCCGCGCACCGCCGGCCGCGGCCGGTCGGTGGGCAGCGCCAGGGCTGGCGGCGCTCCCGCCAGCGCCTGCCGCCAGAAGGCGACCAGCGCCGCGAGCGCCGGACCGTCCAGCCGCCGGCGCTGCCAGAGCGCGTAGTCGAGGTACTGGATGGGCAGCGGCGGCAGCTCCGCCAGCTCCGAGAGCATTGCCGGCGATGCCTGCGGATCGCGCCCGCTCGACTGGCAGGCGGCATACAGCGTCCCGAGCTCGCGCCAGAAGACTTCCACCGAGGCGCCGTCGAAGACGATGTGATGGAAGCTCAGCAGCAGCAGCCACTCGCCGGCCCCCAGCGCCAGCAGGCGGACGCGCAGCAACGGTCCGGCGGCGAGCGCAAACGGCGCCGCCGCCTCGGCCGCGGCCAGCCGCAGCGACTCCGCGGCCGCGGCCGCGGCACCCAGGGGCGCCAGATCGACGACCGGCAGCGGCACCGCCGACGGCGGCTCCACCTGCTGCACCGGCCGCCCTTCGATCTCCGGGAAACGGGTGCGCAGCGCCTCGTGGCGCGCGACGATGGCGTTGATGGCGCCGGCCAGCGGCGCCCAGGCCAGCGGGCCGCGCAGCCGCAGCGCCGCCGGGATGTTGTAGGTGATGCCCGCAGGCTCGAGCCGATCGAGGAACCACAGCCGCTCCTGGGCGAACGACAGCGGCGGCAGGGCGGGCCGCTGCCGCGGCGCCAGGCCCAGGCCCGGCTCGCTCAGCGGGGTCTGCGGACCGGCCAGCCGCGCCGCCAGGCCCGCCAGCGTCGGCGCCTCGAACAGGGCGGCCAGCGGCAGCTCGACCTCGAAGGCGCGGCGCACCTGCGACATCAGGCGGGCGGCGAGCAGCGAGTGGCCGCCGAGGTCGAAGAAGCTGTCGTGCAGGCCGACCCGCTCCACGCCCAGCACCTGCTCCCAGATGCCGGCCAGGAGCTGCTCGGCCGGCGTCCGCGGGATCTCGTGGGCCGCCGCCGGCTCGGAGTCCCAGCGCGGCGCGGGCAGCGCCTGCCGGTCCACCTTGCCGTGTCTGGTCACCGGCAGGGAGGCCACCACCATCAGGCTGGTCGGCAGCAGGTGCGCCGGCAGGTAGGCGGCGAGATGACGGCTCAGCCCGGCGGCGTCGATGTCGCTCTCGCCGGCGCGCGGCACCACGTAGGCGACCAGCCGCTTGTCGCCGGGCCGGTCCTCGCGCACCATGGCGATGCTCTGCGCCACGCCGGGATGGGTCGCCAGCGCCGCCTCGATCTCGCCGGGCTCGACGCGGAAGCCGCGCACCTTCACCTGGCGATCGATGCGGCCCAGGAACTGCAAGTTGCCGTCGGGCCGGTGGCGGACGCTGTCGCCGGTCAGGTAGACGCGCTCGCCGACGCGGCGCGAGAACGGGTGCGGCCGGAACCGCTCCGCCGTCAGCGCGGGCCGGTTCCAGTAGCCGCGCGCCAGGGCGTCCCCGGCCAGGGCCAGCTCGCCGGCGGATCCCGGCGGCAGCAGCTCGCCGGCACGGTCAAGCACGTAGACCTCGGTGCCGGCAATCGGCCGGCCGATCGGCGACGAGCCGGCGGCCGTTCCCGGCACCACCGGCCAGCAGGTGGCGAAGGTGGTGTCCTCGGTCGGACCGTAGCCGTCGATCAGTCGGGTGCCCGGCAGCGCCGCCGCCGCCCGCTCGAAATGCGCCAGCGACACCACGTCGCCGCCGGTGAGCAGCTCCTCGACCGGCGCCAGCCCGGAGAGGTTGTGCTCGACCATCTCGTGGAACAGCGCGGTGGTGAGGAACAGCGTCGTCACCCGGTGGCGGGCCAGCGCCGCTCCCAGGCCGTCGAGCGACGGCACGCCGGGCGGCAGGATCACCAGCCGGGCACCGTTGGCGAGCGCGCACCAGATCTCGAACGTCGCGGCGTCGAAGGTGATCGGCGCCAGGTGCGCGAGCACCCGGTCCGGGCCGAGCCGGGCGTGGCCGCCGCCCAGCGCCAGGCGCGCCACCCCCCGGTGCACCAGCGCCACCGCCTTGGGCGTGCCGGTCGAGCCCGAGGTGTAGAGCAGGCAGAACAGCCCTTCGGCGCCGCCCCCGCCACCGGCGCCCCGCACGCCAGCGGCGCCATCCGCGCCACCCGCGCCGGCGGCGCCGGCGGCGGCTACCCCCGGGCGTGCGATGACGCCGGCGTCACCCTCGAGATCATCGAGATCGACCTTGGCGCAGCCGTCCGCGGGCAGCGCCGCGCCCGCCTCGCCGGCGGTCACCACCGCCGCCGCGCCGGAATCGGCGAGCAGCCAGGCCAGGCGCTCGGCCGGGTAGGCCGGATCGAGCGGCACGTAGCCGGCGCCGGCCTTGACGCAGGCCAGCAGGGCGACGATCAGCCGCGGCGAGCGCGGCAGGCAGACCGCGACCCGGTCCTCGGCGCGCACCCCGAGCGCCGCCAGATGACGGGCGAGGCGGCCGGCGGCGCGATCCAACTCGCCGTAGGACAGGACTTCCCGCGCTGCCTGGGGTGTCTCGGCGGCCGGCTCCATGACCAGGGCGATCGCTTCCGGCGCGCGCGCCGCGGTGGCCGCCAACAGCTCGGCCATGGTCGCGGTGCGCGGGTACTCCCAGGAGACGTCGTTCCAGGCCTGCAACAGCTGGTGGCGCTCGGCCGGCGCCAGCAGCGGCACCTCCGCCAACCGGCCCTCCGGATCGGCCACCGCCGCCGCGAGCAGGCGGGAGAAGGCGCCGAGCAGCCGCTCGGCGGTCGCCGCGTCGAACAGCTCGGCGCTGTACTCGAGATA
>DATGHG010000419.1:0-20482 GCA_035308185.1 Thermoanaerobaculia bacterium
TCGGCCCCGCCGGCCTGCTCCCCTGACGGGCCTGCCGGAGCGCTGGTCGCCGGAGCACGGGTCGCCGGAGCGCTGGTCGCCGGAGCACCGGTCGCCGGAGCGCCGTTTGCCGGCGCGGCGGTGTTGGCGATCCAGCCGGCGTAGGGGTCGATGCGCAGCGAGCTGCCGCCCGGATTGTTGTCGGCGAGCATGGTCTGGGTGCGCGACAGGAAGGTCAGCAGCAGCACCGGCATCACCTTCTCCCACAACCCCGGCTGGTAATTCTTGTAGGCGGTGAGGAAGGCGTTGCGCTCGAACAGGAAGCCGCGATTGAACAGCCCCAGCAGGTCCGAGGTGGCGTTCGAGCGGTGACGCACCACCGCCTCGGGCTCGAAGATCACCCGCTCGCCCCCCGACCAGAGACGCCAGCCGAGATCGACGTCCTCGAGATAGGCGAAGTAGCTCTCGTCGAAGCCACCGGCCGCCAGGAACGACGCCCGCCGGATCAGCATGTTGCCGCCGCAGGCAAACAGCAGCTCCTCGCCACGCGCCGGCACCCGCGCCTCGTCAAGCGGCCGCCGGAAATCGAGCTGGAAGGCATGCCCGTCGAAGGTCATGACGCCGCGCCCGAAATCCAGCCGCTCGCCCTCCCAGTCGACGATCTTGCCCGACACCGCCGCGACGTCGGGCGGCGCGGCGGCCAGCGCCCGCACCAGCGCCGCCAGCCAGCCGCGCCCGGGCCGGGTGTCGTTGTTGAGGAAGGCCACCGCCTCACCGGTCGCGGCCCCCACCAGGCGGTTGTTGCCGGCGCAGAAGCCCAGGTTGACCGGACTCGCCAGCCAGCGCACCGCCGGCCCGCTCCCTGGCAGCTCCGGCGAAACCGGCAGCTCCGCAGCGCCCGGCGACTCCCGCGATCCAGGCGACCCCCTGGCGACCTGCAAATCGGCCGGACCTCGCGACCCAGCTGGCAGCGGTGACCACGCAAATGCTGGCGCTCCCGGCGACGGCGCTACCCACCCTGGCGAGTCCGCGAACGGCAGCCGGGACTGCTCTTCGGCCTGCCGTCCACCTGGCTGCGGCAGCGCCGACGGCAATCCGTTCTGCCGCCCGTCTTGCTGCGGCGCCGGCGACGGTTCGGCCGGCGCCATGGCGCTCGCCGGGATACCCGCCGACTCCGCCATCCGCCCCCGCGGGTAGCGGGTCTGCAGCCAATCGCCGGTGCCGTCGGTCGAACCGTTGTCGAGCACCAGCACTTCCCACTCGACGCCGGGATCTTCCTGCTCGGCGAGGGCATCGAGGCAGGTTTCAAGATGCTGCCGGCCATTCCACGACAGGATGGCCACCGTGACCAGGCGCGGCGCCGTCATCGTCGCCGGCGCCCGGGCACGACGGTCGGGGCGGGCGGGCCGGCCGCCGCCGGCCGCGGCGCCGCGGCCAGCAGGCGGCGCAGGCGCCGCCGCAGACGGAAGCCGGCGCCGTCAGCAGGCGCCGCCGTCGCCAGCCCGTGGACGAAGCGCTCCTTGGTCGCCTCGCGCCGCGGCTCGCGGCAGAAGCGCAGCAACGGCGCCAGCGCCTCCTCCCACCTGAAGGAGGCAAGCAGCACCGCTGCCCCCTGGCGCCAGGCCACTGCTGCTCCATCCCGATTCCTGTGCGACTCGTCCGGATCGGACGACGTTGATCCCGCTGTCGCCAGGCCGGCACTCACCGCCGCTGGCGCCTGGACACTTGCCGTGACCGCCAGCGGATCTGCCGCCGACACGCCGAGGGCCGCCGCGATCGCCCGCCCCAGCGCCGCCGCGTCCCCGGGCGGCACCACCCAGCCGGCGCCATGCTCGCGCAGCAGCCGGCTCATCGCACCGCCGGCGGAGGTAACCACCGGACAGCCGGCGGCCAGCGCGTCGAGAAAGCGGGTGCGCAGCGACAGCCGCGTCTCGAGGCTGGGCCGGTGCGGCGCCACCAGCAGGTCCACGTCACGCAGCAGATCGTACCGGCGCTCGACCGGCACCCAGTCCAGCGCCCGCACCCGACTCCCCCACCAGCCCCGCCGCCGGCACCACGCCTCGACCTCGGCGAACAGGCGCTGCGGCGTACCGGGATTGGGATTGCGGATCAGCAGCAGCACCCAGCCCCGGACCCCGACGCCGGACCCGTCGAGCCCCGCCAGCGCGTCGAGCAGCGTCCACGGGTCGTACCAGTCGTAGAGGCCGCCGAACAGCAGCCGCTTCTCACCCGGCAGGCGGGGCTCCAGGTAGGGCACATGGGGCGGCAGCTCGTCGGGCACCCCGAACGGCACCACGTCGATCAGCGATCGCAGGTCTGGGTCGCGCGCCGCCAGCTCGGGGTTGACGCGGCCGAGCGCCGCCAGGAACCCGAGGTAGAAGGTGCGCTGCTCCTCCGACGAGCACAGGAAGAAATCCCCGCGCGACAGTTGCAGCAGCCAGGTGGCGTGGTCGTTGCGATACGGGTCGAGGCCCAGGGTCGGCAAATAGGTGAAGTTCTCGATCAGCCAGGGGTCGTACAGGTCGATCACCGCCGGCAGCCCCGGCGCCGCCAGCACCAAGTCGTTGGCGAGCTGGCCCTGCGCGACCGCCGCGTCGCAGCCGGCCAGCTGCTCGGCGAGGCGCGGCAGCTCGCAGCGGCGCAGCTCGACACCGGGCAGCGCCAGCCCGGCGCTCTCCTCCGCCGCGGCCGGCGACAGCAGCACCGTCTCGCAGCCCGCGGCGGCGAGGCGGCGCGCGAACTCGAGGTAGCGGATGCCGATACCGGCCATCCGCGGCCGGATCGGCTCGCTGGACAGCAGCGCGATCCGGGTCACGATCGCCGCCGCTGCAGCCACTGCTGGAAGCGCCAGGCGCGGCTCGCCTCCATCTCGCGGACCAGCCGGTTGAGCCGCTCGATCTCGGCGTAGGTGCTGCCGAGGTGAGCGGTCTGCTCGTCCACCGCGGCGCGCAGCTTGGCCTCCTCGCCGTAGACCCGCCGCAACTCGCCCGCGGCACCCACCGCCGCCGCGTCGCGGGCCGCGATCTCCTGGCTCAGCCGCTGGACCTCCACCCGCACCCCCGCATGCTCGCCGCGCAGGGCCTGCAGCTGGCCGTTGACGTCGTGAAAGCGGTCCTCGAAGTGGAAGCGCTCCGCCGATAGCTCGCGCTGGGCGCGGGCGGCCGCGGCGAGCTCCTCGCGCACCGCCGACAGCCGTTGCCGGCCGGCCGCGGCCGCCTCCCGCTCCGCCACCAGCTCGCCACGCAGGGTGTCGACCGCCCGCGCCAGCGCCGCCGGCGCCAGTCGCGCCGCATGTTTGGCCAGCACCCGCGCCTTGACCAGCAGGAAGTCGGCGCGCTCGCGCGGCCGCTCGCCGAAGACGTGATTCATCGGCCCGCGGAAGTGGCGGTATTCGCAGGTGACCCGCGCCAAGTGGTGGAACGGCGCCAGCGCCGCCAGGCGGATCAGCAGGTCCCAGTCCTCGAAGAACGGCAGCGCGGGGTCCGGCGGACCGGCCTCGTCCAGCAGCCGCCGCTCGATCAGCAGGGTATTGAACGGGATGTAGTTGTCCAGCAGCAGCAGGTCGGGATCGAAGTCGCGGCTGTAAGGCAGCCGGCGCTCGCTGCACACCCAGCCCGCCTCGCCGTCGAGCTCGTAGATGCCGACCGCGGCGTCGGTGTAGGCGACGCGCACCGCGGCGCCGCCCACCATCCCGGCCAGCGTCGCCAGGTGCTCGGGCGCCGCCAGGTCGTCGTCGTCCAGGAAGGCCACGAAGTCGCCGTCCGCGGCCGCGATCCCGGCGGCGGCCGCCGCCGCGCGACCCACTGGCGCCGGCAGATCGATGCGCACCAGCGGTAGCGCCCTCCCGTCAGCGCGCCTCTCGCCGCCACCGCCGGCACCGCCACCGCCGGCACCGCCGCCGGCGGCACCGGCGCCGCCCGGAGCACCCATGGCGAAGCCGTCCGGCACCGGCGGCGGCACACCGCCGTCGTTGACCAGCACCACGGTGACGCGCCGGTACTCGCCACCTGCCAGACTGGCGAGCGCCTCCGCCAGCAGCTCCGGCCGGTCGCGGGTGCGCACCACCACCGAGATCCGCGGCCCCTCATGCACTTCGAGCAGCGCCGGCTCGCCGCCGAGATGGCGCACCAGCTGTGCCGGGCTGCGGGTGGTGAAATCCGCCACCTCCAGCTGGCGGTAGCCCTCCGCCATGGCCGCCGCCGGACCCAGGCTGAGAGTGCGGAAGCGGCGCAGGCCGAGCGCTGCCTGCAGATAGGGATGGCGCTCCTCCTGGCTGGCGTAGCAGGCCATCGCCCGGCGCAGCACCGGCTCGGCATCCGCAACCTCGACCAGCAGGTCGGGATACGCCGGTTGGTTGACCTCATAGGCCAGGATGCGCAAACCGGCCAGCACCGCCGCCTCATCGCCCTCGCCGCTTCTTTCATCGCTCTCGCCGCCACCGCTCTGGCCGGACCGGCCGCCGCCCGCGGCGCCGGCAGCCCAGGCGCCGCCGGAACCGCGCCAGGACCCCAGCAGGCGGTGCAGAGCGGCGAAGGCGGCGCGATGGTCGGCGCTCACCTCGAGCGGCGACGGGCACAGCAGCAGCTCCGGCCGCTGGCCGAGCAGGGCCTGGCGCACGCCGGCCGCCACCGCATCGAGATGCTGCTCGAGGGCGCCGTCGGGGAGGTCCAGGTGATCGCAGCCGGCGACTCCCAGCACCGCTGCCGCGGCCGCCGCTTCCTGGCGCCGCCGCCGGCGGTAGGCATCGCGGTCGGCGACTGCCTCGCGGCCGCCGCCGCCGTCGGTCAGGAACAGCACCCGCACCACGGCCCCCGCGGCGGCGAGCCGGGCCAGCAGCCCGCCGCAGCCCAGGACCTCGTCGTCGTAGTGCGGCGCCAGCACCAGCGTGCTCGCCGCGCGCACTTCCCCGGTCCGCCCGGGGAGCGGCAGCCGCGGCGCGCTCATTGGATGTACCCCAGGGCGCGCAGGCGCCGTTCGGTCTCGGCGTCGTGCGCGACTCGCCGCTGCGGCCCGCCGGACTCGTCGTGGATCCAGATCTGCACCACCGGTCCCTCGGCAACCGGCAGGGCTCCGGGCCACTGCCGAGTGCGCAGGGCTGCGAGCGACAGCGGGCCGCCGGCATAGATGGCGCCGGCGCCGGTGCGCACCCGGGCCGCCGGCAGCGGCAATCCGTCCACGGTCGCCGCGAGCGACTGCACCACGCTGGCGGCACCACCGGCGGCAGCGGCGGAACCGACGTAACCGAGGCCGCCGGCACCGCCGGAACCGAGGCCGCCGGAACCGACTGCACCGGTGCGGGCGGCGGCACCCGGCGGAGCGTCCATCCCGTCCTCGATCGTCACCCCGCGGGCCAGCCAGTCGTCGCCGGCGAGCTCGAGCGTCAGGTGGGCGCCGTCGAGGGTGACCCGATCCGCCGCGGTGAGCAGGTACGGCAGCCAGCGGCGCGGCGGGTGCGACAGCATCAGATCGAGCCGCAGCCGCGACCCGGCGCGCAAGCCCGCGGCCACCAACCGCAGGCCGGGGATGGCCGGATCCAGGCGCCGCTCGATCACCGTCGCCAGCAGCGGCAGCCGCTCGGCGGCGAGGTCGCCACCGCGCCCCGCCGGCGCGCCCGCGCCGCTGGCAGGCGCCGCTCCGACACTGCCGGCCGCCGCCGCCGGCCCGCCGCCGCCGGCCGCGTCCAGCAGGTTGTGCCGCTCCGCGGGATCCTGTGCCAGGTCGAACAGCCCGATGCGCGGCAGCCGGCCGAGGTCCTTGCGCCAGAGATAGCCCTGCAGCTCGTCGGAAGGAGCGAAGGGCTCCTCGCGGTTGAACACCATCAGCTTCAGCCGGCCCAGCACCGCCGCGGCGCGCAAGGGGCCGCCGGCCAGACCCTCGGCGAAGGCGGGGCGCTCGGCGAGGGGCGCGGCGCCGGTCAGCGCCGGCAGCAGGTCGAAGCCCTCGCAGCCGGGGTCCGGCGCGGCGCCGGCGGCGGCGGCCACGGTGGGCGCCACGTCCACCAACCGCACCGTGCCGGCCAGCCGCCGACCGGCCGGGATGCGGCCGTCCCAGCGCCAGATCAGCGGCACGTGGATCTGTTCGTCATAGAGCGACTGGCCGTGCTTCCAACCGCCGTGGTCGAGCAGCTCCTCGCCGTGATCGGCGGTCAGCACGACCAGCGTGTTGGCGAGCACCTCCGGCCGCACGCTGGCGAGCACCTGGCCGATGGCGCGGTCGACGTAGTGGACCTCGGCGTCGTAGAGCGCCGAGAGATGGGCGAGATCCTTCGCCGGATCGGCGAGGACCCGCTTGCCGGTGTAGAGACCGTGCACCCAGTCGCCCGTCACCTCGCCCCGGTACTCGCCTTCGAAGGGGGAGTGGTTGCCGGCGGTGTCCGGGTTCTCGTAGGGGTCGTGCGGATCGATGTAGTGGAGGTAGAGGAAGAAAGGCGTGGCCTGGTCCTGGTGCGCGGCGAGCCACGGCAGGGCATGGCGGTTCAGGTCGTCGGCATGGTGGCGCAGCCATTCGACGTCGGCCGGCGGCGCGTAGAAGGTGTGGAAGCCGCGCTCGAAGCCGGTGCCGACGTGCAGCGTCGGGTTGGCCAGGAAGCCGCCGGTCTCGTAGCCCGCCCGGGCGAGGCGCTCGGCGAGCGGCGAGATCGCCGCCGGGATGCCGTAGGCGGAGAGGTCGGCGCCGAGCAGCTCGCCTGGATAGCGGCCGGTCATCAAGGCGACCACGGACGGCAGCGTCCAGGGCGCCTGGCTGTAGGCATTCTCCATCACCGTGCCGGGAGCGGCCAGCCGGCTGGCGATCGCGGGAGAGGTCTCGAGGCGGTAGCCGTAGGGAGTAAGCCGGTCGCGGCGCAGGGTATCGACCAGGATCAGGATGACGTTCGGCGGCGCGGTGCCAGCCGCGCTCACCGCCGTGCCCGCCGCGCCGGCCGCCGTGCCCGCCAACCGGTCGGCGCCGCCCGTGCTGGTCGCCGTGCCCGCACCACCTGCCGGTCCGGACCGCCACCCGGAGCCGCCGGCGCCGGTCAGCGCCACCGGCCCCCAGGCCACCAGGTCGGCGCCGCGCAGCCGGGCCGGCAGCCCGCCGAGGGTGACCGCGAGCTCGACCGTGACCCGCCGCCCCGCATAGGGCGTCAGGTCCGCCGACAGGTCGAGCCACGCCGGGTCGACCCGCTCCGCCGTGCGCACCACCTGCAGCACTTCGAGGCTGCGCCCGTCGCGCACCGTCACCGCCGCCTGCAGCCGGCGGACCCACTGCCAGGCGGCCGGCACCAGCTGCATGCCGGCATGCAGGGCGGCCCCTGGCGGCACTCGGCCTGTCCAGCTCCAGGCCCCCGGGGGGGTCAGCACCACCGGCCGGCGCTCGTGGTCGATCTCGAGGTCGCCGAGCGCCGGCCGCGCGGCAAAGCGCAGTCCTTCGACCTCGCCACCGGCACCGCCGGCCGGTTCACCGGCGCCGACCTTCCCGGTCCCCCCGGGGAGGCCGCCGGCAAGGGTGTACCGCCCTGCCGCGACCAGCGGCCGCAGCACGAAGCCGTCGGGCGGCGCACGATGGCAGCCGGCAAGCAGCAGGCAGCTGGCAAGCAGCAGGCAGCCGGCAAGCACCGCTCGGACCAGCGCCCGCCCAACGGCGCGGTCCACTACCGCTGGTAGGGTGCGGACCAACACCGGCCTGGCGGCGCGGTCCGACACCGCTCGTGCGGCGCGGCCCACCACCGCCCGTGGCGGCGCGCCGGGCGCGACGTCAGGACAGGTCATGGTCACCCATTGCGTAGTAGAAGCCGCCCGCGTCCGCGGCCGGATCGGTAGCGCCGTGGGCCGCACCGCGGCAGCCCACGAAGCGAGGTTCGCCGCCCGCTTGGACCCCCAGCCGCGGCAGCAGGCTGCCGGCCGCGCCGTCCGGCGGCGGCCAGAAGCGCCAGGACCGCATGCCCGCCGCCCGCAGGTCGGCCGCGATGGCGAGCATCGGAGCGTACCACTCGCCCGGCGGCGGAAGCCAGAGCTCGGCCGCCCAGGCTTCATCGCCGACGAAGGCGAACACCGCCAACCCCTCGCCGCCCGCCTGCCGCAGGCGGTAGCAGCGGTAATAGCGGTGTGGACGCGCCCAGTAGCGCCAGTTGAGGAAGGCCGCCGAGCGCCGCACGCCGCGCACCGCGCAGCGCTCCCAGACCGCCTCCGCCCAGTCGTCGCAGCGATCGCCGCTCCACAGCTCGCCGCGGTCCGCCGCCGGGGGCTCCCGCACCTCCGGCAGCGCCCCGGCGAGCTGCGCCAGAGCGGTCACGGGCCGGTAGCCGAACACCCGCTGGCCGAGCCGGAAATGGCGATCGCTGGGAAAGCCGAAAATCCACGGCGCGTCCCCCTCCCCCGGCAGGTCGGCGAGCAGCTGCCGGCCGAGCTCCACCAGGGGTGGGCGCAGGCCGCCGCCGCCGGCGCTGCCGGCGAAATCGACCAGCTGCCAGATGCCGCCCTCGCCCCCGCGCCAGCGTGCCGCCAGCCGCAGGGCGCCGGCGTGGGCCAGGACGGCGCCGGACCCGTCGACCGCCACCATGCTACGCGCCCGGCCGGGGAGCTGGCGGTACTTCCAGGTCCACTCCTCGGCGGTGAGCGGATGACCGAAGCGCGACTCGAAGAGCGCGCCGAGCGCGCCGAGGTCGCCGGCGGCGGTGGGCCGCACGGTGATCAACTCGCGCCACCCGGCTGCGGTTCGCGGTCTCGGGGCCGGCGCCAACCGGCGCCAACCAGACCGAGCAGCGCCGCTACCGAGACGGCCGCCCCGGCGACCAGTCCGGGTGGACGGTAGCGCAGCTCCAGCCGCCCGGCGCCGCCGCCGAGACGCACCCCGAGCAGCGCGCCGGCGGCCTCGACCGGGCGCGGCGCGCCGTCCACCCAGGCCCGCCACCCCGGAGCCCAGGATTCCGCCACCTCCAGCAGGCGCGGTTCGGCGCTGCGCCAGGCGATCTCCCAGCGTCCCGGATCCCGCCGCAGCACCTCCAGCCCGGCCGCAGCCATGGCGACCTGGGCGGCCAGGCCGGCCTTGCCGCCTGGGGCGGCCGGGGAGCCCTTGGCAGCCGGGGAGCCCAGGGACACCATTGCGGCCGGGGAGGCCGGGGAGCCCTTGACAGCCGGAGAGCCCAGGGACGCCATTGCGGCCGGGGAACCCGGGGAGCCCTTGGCAGCCGGAGAGTCCGGGGACGCCATTGCGGCCGGGGAGCCCGGGGCTGCCCGGGCAGCCGCAGCCGGCGACGACTGCGGCGCCGGCACCTCGAACGACGACAGCGACCCCGGCGCCTGGGGCGACGCCTGCCGTGGTGCGGATGGCGCCGCCCAGCGGACCAGCGGCAGCGCCCCCGGGCGTTCGTAGACCCGCGCATCGCCGCCGGCGTAGGCCAGACGCCAGCCGCTCGCCGGCGCCGCCTCGCCGGCGGCGGCGACCACCCAGCGCACTCCCAGCTGGTCGAGCCACGGCGAATCCCACCGCGACACCGGCTGGAAGTAGACCGGGTCCGCCGCCGCAAAATGCCGGTACACCGCCTCGTAGCGGACCAGCTTGACCGGATCGTCGCCGCGCGGGTCGTACAATCCGTAGACCATGGCGGCGTTGGGGCGCAGCGCCTCGCCAACGCCCGCCACCCGCTCCGGCCGCCCGGCCAGGAAGCGCACCGCGCCGGTTGGCGGGTAGAGCCGCGCCAGCGGCAGGCCGGGATTGATCCCGCCGTGCGCCGCCAGCAGGTCGCAGAGCGCCAGCGCCGGCAGCAGCGGCGCCAGCCGCCAGCGCCGGCCGGAGCCCAGGCGCAGGGAGAGGGCCAGCAGCGCCGCCGCCGCCGCCACCGCCGCCGTCCAGGCGGCCTCGGTCGCCAGCAGGCCGTGCGCCGCCCAATCGCCGCGGAAAAGCGCCCACGCCACCGCCAGCGCCGCCGCCGCCGCCGCCGCCCCGCCCAGCAGGCCGCGGCCGCGGCCCGCCAGCCATTCGTCGCAGCCGGCGCCGGCGAGCAGCGCCAGGCCGAGCTCCACCCCGAACAGCAGCCGGTGATGGGCGGCACGGCCGAGCACCGGCAGCGCCGCCATCAGGTCGCGGACCCCTGGCCAGTGGTAGGCGGCGGCGAAGGCGAAGGCGGCGGTCGCCGCCAGCGCCAGCCAGCGGCGGTCGCGCCGGCAGCGCGCCAGGCCGGCCGCCGCCAGCGGCAGCGCCAGCGCGCCGGCATAGACCGCGGTCGCCGAATAGTTGAACGGCCCCCACCAGGTGCCATGCGCCGGATGACCGTACAGCTCGGGCAGCACCAGCCGCAGCGGCTGCCGCAGCAGCAGCCCGAGCGGCGGCTCGCCGCCGCCCGCCGCTGCCTGCCAGCGCGCCGTCTCCGGCAACGTCAGCGCCAGCGGCAGCAGCTGTACGGCCGCCAGCGCCGCCCCTCCCAGCCACCCCGCCGCCCAACCCAGCCAGGCGGCGGCGGGCCGCGCCGTGCCGCGCATGGCCAGGTAGAGCAGCGACAGCAGCGCCGTATGGGCCGCCGTCTCCGGGTGCCCACCCAGCAGTTGCAGGCCTGCCGCCGCCGCCAGCCACGCGACGGCGGGCACCAGCGCGCCGCGGCCGGCGACGGCCACGCGCTCGACCGCCCAAAGCACCCAGGGCACCAGCGCCAGGGCGTTGCCCATCGGGAACAGCACGAAGCTCACCGGCATGCCGGAGAGCGCGAAGGTGAGCGCGGCGAGCAGCGCCGCCTGCGGCCCCAGCCCCAGCTCCCGTGCCAGCATCCAGACGCCGCAGCCACCCAGCACCAGGCGCAGCCAGGGCAGCAGGATGAACCCGAGTTGCAACGGCAGGGCAGTGAACAGCAGGTGCAGCGGAAACAGCGGCGCCGACTGGCCGTTGGCCCAGAACGGCGAGCCGGCGAACTGGTAAGGGTTCCAACCCGGCAGCCTGCCGGCCCGCAGCTCCCGGCGGGCGAACAGCAGCCAGGGCTGGATCTGGAAGGTGACGTCCCGCAACACCGGATTGCCGCGCTCCGCGCTCGCCGCCGCCGCGCCCTCACGCCCCAGCGGCGCTTGCGGTTCCGCCGCCGCACCCGCCGCCGCGCCCTCACGCCCCAGCGGCGCTTGCGGTTCCGCCGGCGCGCCCACCGCCTCGCCCTCCCGCCCCTGCAGGCCTGCCGGCGCGCCCCCGGTCCCCGCCATCCCCGCTGTCCCCGTCATCCCCGCCGCCGCCGGCGCCCCCCCCGCTTGCCACGGCGGCAACCCGGCCAGCGACGCCGCCGGGCTGGGGATCCCGGTCGGTAGTTGCAGGGCGGGCGCCAGCAGGCCGATGCCGGCCAGCCCCAGCACCGCCCAGGGCACGCCCAGCTCGCGCCAGGCCCGCCGCGGCGAACCGGCGACGGCCGGCCGCCAGACGATGAGGATCGGGCCGGCGGCTGCCAGCAGCGCCAGCAGCGGCAGGGCAGGGTTGACGGCCAGGTGGAGGGTCAACGCCCGCCCCGGTGGCGCCACCGCATCAGCAGCACGTCCCGGATCATCCCCAGCGACGACCGCACCGGATCCACCCGCGAGTCCGGCGAATTGGCCCACACCACCCCCACCTCCGCCACTTGCCGGCCGCGCGCCAGCGCCAGCCAGATCAGCTCGACGTCGTAGGCGAAGCCCGCCACGGTCAGCTCGGCGCAGAGCGCTCGCGCCGCCTCGCCCCGCGCCAGCTTGAACCCGCATTGGGTGTCGTGGAAGCCGCGCACCCCCAAACAGCGGATGAGCAGGTTGAAGGTCTTGCCCATCAGCTCGCGGTAGATCGGCTGGCGCTCGGTGATCACCGAATCGGCCAGGGCGCGGCTGCCCAGCACCAGGTCGGCGTCGCGCAGCCGGGACTCGAGCTTCTCGATCTCCTCGATGGGGGTGGAGAAATCGGCATCGGAGACCAGCACCCGCTCGCCGGCACAGGCCAGCACGCCGGTCTTGACCGCCGCGCCCTTGCCGCGGTTGCGCTCGTGGCGCAGGACCCGAGCGCCGGCCGCCGCCGCCACCTCGGCAGTGGCGTCGCGGCTGCCGTCGTCCACCACCAGCAGCTCGAAACCGATGCCGCGGGCGCGCAGGTAGTCGCCAGCCCGCCGCAGGCCGGGACCCACGCGCTTTGCCTCGTCATAGGCGGGCACCACCACCGAGAGCTCGATGCTCATCCGGCCGATTCTACCCTCCGCCTGCGGCCTCGCCGCCGCCGCCGGCGAGCCGGAAGCCGGCGAGGTCCCGCCCGCGCTCGTCGCTCAGCCAGACCTGCCAGCCGCCCCCCGACACCCGGTCCGCGACCTCTGCCGGCAGCGTCCAGCGGCCGCCGGGAGCGCGGTCGTCGATCCGCTCGGCAGCGGCCGGGAAACCGGCGACGTTGGGCGACACCTCGATCCATAGCGGCCGCGGATAGGCGCCGAGCTCCAGCCCCGCCTCCGGCAGCAGCGGCAGGGGCCGCGGGCCTGGCCGCGGCGAGCCCGCGCCGCCGGCGAGCCGGTCCAGGCGCGCCAGGCACCAGGCGAACCAGGCGCCGTAGTGCCGGCGCCGGAACCGCCGCGCCGAGCTCTCGAACCACTCCGCCGCACGCGGCTCGACGGCCGCGCTGCGCCCGTACAGGTGTACCGCCTCGGCTGCTGGCACGAACCAGGCCGGCAGGCCGGCGCGGCGCAGGCGCAGGAGCCAGTCGGTTTCCTCGAAATAGAGCTGGTAGCCGGCGTCGAACCCGCCGATCCTCTCCCAGGCCGCGCGCGTCACCGCCAGCAGGCTGCCCGACAGCGAATAGCTCGGCAGCGGCGCCGCCGCCTGCCAGTGGCGCCGGCAGTGGCGCCGGCTGCGCCGGCGCGCCCCCGCCGCCCAGCCGGCGTCGCGCGCTGCCAGCCAGGACGACAGCTCGCCGCGGCGGCTGCGCGGCTCGGACGGAGGCAGCAGCAGCCGGCGGCCGTGATCCCAATAGAAGCGCGGCCCGGCGGCGGCGGCGCCAGCCAGCAGGCTGCCCACCAGCGCCGCGGTGCAGCCCGGCAGGACCGACACGTCCGGGTTCATCAGCAGCACCAGCTCGGCGCGCGAGCTGGCCACCCCGAGGTTGACGCCGCCGGCAAAGCCGAGGTTGCGTCCCGGTTCGAGCAGGCGGACCGGCAGGCCGGCCAGCAGCTCCCGGCCGGCCGGATCGCTGCCGTTGTCCACCAGCACCCACTCGACCTCGAGATCGGCCACCGCGGCCGCCGCTCCCTGGCCGCCGGCGAGATCGCGCTGCAGGGCGGCAATGGCCGCGGCGGCGAGCCGCGGCGCGTGGTAGTGGACGAGCACCACCGCCAGGCGGCGTTGCCCGGAAGTGATCTGGTTGCCACTCATCGCGGAGTCTCGCACGGCGACGGCGGGCGACGGTGGGCAGCGGCGGGCGGTGCTGGGCGACGGCGGGCAGCAGCAGACAACGGCGGGCGGCAGCAGACAACGATGGGCGGCGGCAGGCAACGGTGGGCGGCAACAGGCGGCGGCGGGTGGTGGCGGCGGGTGGCGGCGGCGACGGCGTAATTCAACCGCGACCGCTGCCGGCGACGACCGCCGCGGGGGCCCTCGGCGAAGCGGTATTCGACGGGGTCACCGGGGTCGCCGGGGCCGCCGGGGTCGCCGGGGCCGCCGGGGTCGCCGGCGCGGCGCCGGCAGCCAGGTTCGACGGCCCGGCGGCGGCAGCCAGGGCCGCAGCGCCCCGGTCCGTGGGCTCCTCCCAACGGTGATCGAGGGTCACCAGGCCGAAGGCGTAGCCGGGGCTGTGAACCCCGAACGCGCGCCGGTAGATCCGCTGGTCGTAGACGTGCAGGCCCGCCTCGTCGAGCAGGAAGACGTAGAGCGTGAACTCACCCTTGACCAGCGTCAGGCGCGGCAGCACGACGCGGATCCGGTAATGGTGCCTGCCGCTCAGCGGCGGCCTGCCGTCGAGATGGGTGGCCAGCGAGGCCACCTCCACGTCGTCGATGCGGTTGATGCCGATGCCGACATGGAAAGCGAGATCGGCGCGCCGGGTCTCCCATTCGAGCTCGATCTCCATGGCGTCGCCGCGCGCGAACAGCGGCACCTCGCCCGCCGGCGCCTCGGCGCTGACGCCGCCGCTCAACCGCATCCCGAGCAGGCGGCCACCCGCCCGCAGGCCGGCGGCGGCTGTATCCTCGCCGGCACGAGGCGCGCGATCCTCCCCGACAGCGCCGGCAGCGGCGCCGTCCGGTTCGCTGCCGTCCCCACCGGCACCCATCGCGCGATCGCCCCCGCGAGCACCCGGCGCGCGATCGTCCTGACCGTCCTCATGAGCGCCGATCGAGCGACCGTCCCCACGAGCGCCAGGGGCGCGATCGTCTCCACGAGCGCCAGGGGCGCTCTTGGCCAGCAGGAAGTTCTCATAGTCCCGCACCACGTCGGCCACCGGCCCGAGGGCCTCGACGCGCCCCTGCCGCAGCCACAGCGCCCGCTGGCAGAAGGCCGACACGTAGTACATGGCGTGCGAGCAGAACAGCAGCGTGCCGCCCGCGGCGACGAATTGCAGCAGGCGGTCCATGCACTTTTTCTGGAAGTAGCCGTCGCCCACCGACAGCGCCTCATCGATGATCAGCACGTCCGGCTCGACCTGGATGGCGATCGAAAAGCCGAGACGCATCGCCATGCCGGTCGAGTAGCACTTCACCGGCTGGTCGACGAAGTCCCCGAGCTCGCTCCAGGCGAGGATCGCCGGTAGCTTTTGCCGCAGCTCGACCTCGGAGAGACCGAGCATGGCGGCATTCAGCACCACGTTCTGGCGGCCGGTGAACTCGGGATGGAAACCGGAGCCCAGCTCCAGGATGGAGGCCACCTTTCCCTTCACCCGCAGAGTGCCGGAGCTCGGCGCGCCGATGCCGGCAAGCAGCTTCAGCAGCGTGCTCTTGCCGGCACCGTTCTCGCCGATGATCGCCAGCCCCTCCCCCTTCGGCAAGCTGAAGCTCACCTCGGAGAGCGCCCGGAACTCGCGGTGCCGGCGCCGCCGCAGCAGCGCCTCGCGCAGGCGGTCCCACGGCGAGGCATAAACCCGGTAGACCTTGGTCAGCTGGTCGGCCTGGACGGCGGGCTCTGGCATCCGCTATCGATTCTATCGCTTTGGCAGAGCAGACAAAGAGGGCCGCCGGTCTGCTGCCCGGCGGCCCGAAATGAGAACGGACGCTTGGAAGGCCTGAGATTCAGCGAATCAGCGAGCGACCCCCGTGACGTAGGCCGGATCGCCGGTCGAGAGCGTGAGCACCTGGGCGCCGGTGAGCACCGAGCCGTTGTGGACCACCACCTGGACGGTGAAGCCGTTCTTGGCGCCGGCCGCCGGCAGCGGATGCTGGTTGGGCAGGAACTGGCGCAGCTTGCCCGGCGGGATGCCGACGCCGGACAAGGTGCCCAGCACCGTACCGTCGAGCCCCCGGTAGACGAGGTCGTAGACGCCGGCGTCGGTGCTGTTGTTGAACACCCAGAGGGTCGTCAGGTGCGCGGCGTCCTGCCGCAGACCGACGAGGTAATCGACCTGGCCGACCTCGGCGGCGTCGGTCGGCGCGAACGCCGGCATCGACTGGCCGTAGATGGTGGTCGTCTTGGCGTTGTTGTAGGTCTCGGCCCGCACGATCGGGAAGGGACCGCTCGCCGAGCTGGCGGTGATGGTGATGACGCCGACGGCGTTGCTCAGGTTCCACTGCCCGGCGATGGCGTTGGTGAGCCGCTGGGTGTCGCCGGCAGCGAGCGTCACCTGGACCGGGGCGGTGACCTTCCCCGCGACGCCGAGGCCGGTGAAGGTCAACGAGGCGGTCACCGCTTCGCTGCTGGGATTGGCCAGCACCACGTCGGTCTGCCAGGAGCCGTTGGTGCTGAAGGCGCCGACGACGTACTGGGTGGCGGCGCCGGTGGTGCCGGCGACCACGAACGACGGGTCGCCGGAGCCGAGGCGCAGGTTCTCGCCGTAGGGGAAGAGATTGCTGCCGCTCTTGTTCTCGATCGACACCAGGTAGTCGGTGGCGTTGCTCAACCCGAACAGGTTCTGCACGTCCGAGGTCTGGAACTGGCGCTGGCTGAAGGCGCCGAGCACCAGGTCGCCGCTCGACCCGCCGAGCAGGTTGCCCTTGGTGTCGAACAGCTGCACGTGGTAGGTGGTCGTGGTCGCGGTCGGGTTGGTGATGCCGAAGTACGCCTGATTGGTGGTGTTCTCGTCCATGCCGATCAGGTACTGGAAGGTGCTGGGGGCGGGCCCCGAGCTGTTCGACGGGATGCTGGCCGGCAGCGCCAGGCCGGGCACCGTCTGCCCGAACTGGCTGCCGTCGCTGCGCACCACGGTGTTGAACGAGGTCATCACCGGCAACGGATTCGCGGTATCCACGGTGGCCATCACGAAGCCGGCGATGTTGTCCTGATTGAAGACGCTCTGCACCACGTCCGGGGCGTACATCGTGGCGCCGGGCTCGATGGTCACCGTCGCGACCGGCGGATTGACGTCGACCGCGCCCCGCTTGCGGAATTGCAGGGTCACGGGTACCGAGCTGGTGCTCGGGTTGTGCAGGTACAGGTCGCATGACTGCACCAGCGCGCCGCGGGTCGAGGCGACCCAGGGCAGCACCACCGATTGCGTGGCGGGCAGCGGCGGATCCACGACCTGGAAGGTCTTGGTGGTGGAGCTGCCGGTGAAGCCGGTGGCGCTCACCGTCAGGGTCACCGAGTAGCTCCCCTTGGGCGACCAGGAGTGGGTGACCGGGCTGCCGGAGCCGGTCGTGCCGTCGCCGAAGTTCCAGGCGAAGTTGGTGCCCGGGGTGGTCGCGAGGCCGGTCAGGGTCGAGGGCTGCCCGGTGGTCGCCGGGCAGAGCCAGAAGCCGCCGACGTTCGAGCAGCCGGCACCGGCGCTGGAGGTGAAGTCCGAGCTGAGGGGAGGAGGCGGCGGCGGCGGCGGCGTGCCGCCGACTGTCACCGTCTTGACCACCTCGCTGTCACAGGTTCCGAAGAGGCAGAGCGGGCCGGTGCCCGGCGCCACCACGTCCAGCTTCACGGTGAAGGGGCCCGTCGCGTTGTAGGCATGCGTCGCCACCGCGCCGGAGCCCTTGGTGCCGTCGCCGAAGTCCCAGACGTAGCTGGTCGGATTGCCGGTCGATTGGGAGCCGTCGAAGGTCACGGCAGCGCCGACGCTGGGCGCCGACGGCGAGAAGCTGAAGACCGCCTGCAGGTTGCCGCCGCCGGGGTTACCACTGCCGATGACGATGCCGGCGCTGCCGATGGCGCCGCTGCAGCCGACGTTCGAGGCCACCACGGAGTAGGTGGAAGCGGTCGCGTAGGTGACGGTGATCGACGATCCGGTGGTGGTGCCGGGAGAGGCGGTGCCACCGGTGAACGTCCAGGTCCAGGTCGCCGACGGGGTGCAGTTCTGCGCGAAGGCCGAGAAGGTATATGGCGTGTTGACCGCGCCGGTGGTCGGGCCGCTGACGGTGATGATCGCCGGCGGCGGCGGGGCGCCGGTGGCGACGGTGATCGACGGCGAGGTGAAGGTCGCGACGCCGCCGGCCGCCCCGTGCACCCGCAGCGCCGGCGAGTAGTTGCCGGCGACGGTGTAGGTGTGCGAGGTCACCGGCGCGGTATGGCCGGTGTCGTTGAAGTTGGGGCTGCCGGTGCCGGTGAAGTCCCAGGCGTAGTCCCAAACTGCGGCGCCGCTCGAGCTGTCGACGAAGCTGATGGGCGAGTTGGTCGCGAAGGCGCAGGGCGCGAACGAGCAGACCGCGTTGAAGTCGGCGATCAGCGCCACCACGATGGTCACCGGCAGCGACGAGCTGACCAGGCCGTTGGGGTCGGTGGTGCAGTTGCGCACCTTGACCGTGACGGTGTAGCCGCCGGCCAGGCTGTAGGTGTGCAGGGGATTCGGGCCGTTGGTCGGGTCGTTCGTCCAGCCGGTGTAGCCGTCGCCGAGCGGGCCGCCGCCGGCGTTGTCGCCGAAGTTCCAGTTCCACTCGGTGGCGCCGGAGGCGACGACGTGAAACTGCACGGTGCTGGCGGTGAAGGCGTCATTGGTCGGCGCGAAGGAGACCGGCAGGCTGGGCAGCGGCGCCAGCGAGAAGGTGACCTGGCCAGGGGCCGGGGTGCCGGTGCCATTGACCTGCAACGATGCCGTGTAGGTGCCGGGCACCACGGCGTTCGCCTTGGTGTCCCAGACGAAGGGATTGGCCGCGGAGGTGCCGCCGGTGGCCGCCGCGTTGTTGCTGTTGGTGATGTTCCAGGCAAAGGTCAGCGGCGGCTTGCCGGTGACGTTGTTGGCGGTCAGGGTCACCGGCTGGCACTGCAGCGGCGACGACGGCGACACCGTGACGCTGCCGATCGCGGGCGCCGGATTGATCACGTTGACCGTGTGCGTCATCGGCGTGCTGCTGCCCAGGGAGTTGGCGGCGATCAGCGTCACGCTCTGCCCGCCCAGCTGCGAGAAGGTGACGCTCGGGTTCTCGGTGGGCGCCGTCGACGGGCTGCCGTTCTGGAAGCTCCAGCTCCACGAGGTCGGTTGGCCCAGGGTCAGATCCTGGAACTGCACCGGCGAGCCCAGGTAGGCCGGGTTCGGGCTCCAGGTGAAATCGGCGCTGGGGACGGACTGCCCGGCGTGCACGTGGATGTCGAACAGGGTCTCAGCCGCGCGGTAGAAGTAATTGCCGTTGAACTTGCCCTTGCGCGGCATGATGTAGTTGAAGCCGGTCGAGTTGGCCCGGTAGTACCAGCCCCAGTAACCGGCGCCGCCGACGGCCGGCGGGGTGATGTCATGGGGCGCCGCGGGATTGCTGACGTCGAACAGGAACTCGCGCTGGGTGGTCGGCACGCCGCAGACCTGGTCGCTGCCGAGATAGATGAACGAGCTCGCGTTGCTGCGCGAGAAGGTCACGAAATAGGACTGCGTGGTGGCCGAGGTCTCGTTGATGACCGTCGACGACACCGGCGCCGGCAGGCCGCTGCAGCTGGTGGTGGCGCAGCTGACGTTGAAGATCTGCAGCTGGAACGGCGCCGAGGGGTTGGCGAAGTTGGGCCCGGAGAGCGCCCCCACGTAGTAGACGCCGCTGTTGTTCCACATCGCCACGCCGTACACGCCGCGGTCGGTGAGGCCGCTGAGCTTCAGCACCGGGCTGGCCGGATTGGTCACGTCCCAGAGGTCGAAGCCGACCGCGGCGCCGCTGCTCGCCACCAGGAACTGGCCGACGCCGGCAACGTAGGCCGGATCGCGGGTCCCGATCTTGCCCACGTAGACGCCGGGGCAGTTGCCGCCCGGTGTTCCCTCCGAGCATCCAGGCGTGCGGCGGGCGGCATCCATGTTGTAGACCAGCAGCCCGCCCGGCAGCTGGGTGGAGCCGACGAAGGCGTAGTTGGCGCCGGTGCCGGGCGGCTCCTGGGCGGCGTACACCGCCGTGGCCTCGACGTTGTAGCTCTGGTAAATGGCGATCGGGTGCGCCTTGCTGGTGTAGTCGATGATCGCGGTGCCGACCTTGCCCTGGCCGACCACCGCGGCGATGGTGTCGTTGCCGGCGGGAACGCTGACGTCCTGGATCGGCGTCTTGTTCTCGTTGGGGTCGCCGGGATTCAGGAACTGCAGGGTGGAGGTGCCGACGCCGATGTAGCTGGTCGAGCTCGCCGGCGTCGGCGAGGTGTGGATGTCCCACACCTTGACGCCGTAGTCCATGGCGGTGAACGCCCAGCCGTTGGCGATGTCGACACTGAAGAAGTACGGGTTGGCCGAGTACTGCGCGTTGAACTCGTTGAAGCCGGTCACGTCGCGCTCCGGCGGGATGCTGGCGTCCGCCGGCTGCAGCGAGGAGTTCCAATAGGTCGAGGGCACCGGCCGGGCCGGGGTGCCGCAGGCGATCCAGCCGCAGCCCGAGCGGTCACAGGTCTGTGCCGCGGCGGGCAGGGTGCCGCCGGCGAACGGCGCGAGCATTCCCAGCAGGCCCATCAGGAGCAGGCCGCAGACCCGCCATGCGCTCGGTTGAAGACCCTGGGGAGTGGAAACACGGGGGCACGGACTGAACATGGCCAAGCTCCTCATTAACCCTACCGGCACCGCGCTGCCTGCGCTCTGCCGGCCGGCGCACCGGACGCCGCAGGCCGAAACCAGCAACGCCGCGAGCGCCTGGACGAAAGATGCATCCGGCGTATCGCTCCTGTCGGACGGCTTCACGCGCGACGAATTTGAAGCGTCCGCGGTGCACCGTCTGAAAGGGACCCTTCCAATCTGGCACCCACACCGGCCGCGGCCCATCCGGGCCATCGAGGGTGAGGACCAGGTTGCAAGAGCCGATTTGGGATCGGCCCCGCGAAGGGAAACGGGCCCGGACCTCGCGAACGGCGAGGCCGGGCCCGCTAGGGAGCGATTACGGGACGAAGTGGCTCGGAGCGCAAGCGCTGTCGAGCCGGATGGCGTCGATGCCGACCCCGAAGTGGCCGTTCGATGCCAGCGTGTAGACCACCCAGGCCTGGGCGGCGGTCGGATCGACCGGCGGGTTGTTACCCGCGGCCGCCACCGTCGTGTTCAG
>DATGHG010000420.1:0-3550 GCA_035308185.1 Thermoanaerobaculia bacterium
GGGAGAAAAGCTCGCGCCGGCCGCTGTCGAGCAGCTTGATCAGTTCGGGAACCCGTTGCACCAGCTCGGCCTCCTCGAGAGGCGGCGTGTTGGGAGGCAGCACCGGGCCGGCGTGATCGCCACGCACCGGCAGGCTCAGAAGCAGCACCGGTGGGGTGTCGCCGCTCTCCCAATACACCGGCAGGACGGGACCGGAGAGAAACGCCGCTTCTCTCTGGTCGGCGTACTCCTGGAATGCCCTGGTCCAGGCCGGCGCCGTTCCGGGGTTGGCCTGCTTCTGCACCGCGATCCAAGACCGCACCTCTCGCACCGACAGATCGTGACTGCCCCAGGACGGGGGAGACACCGCCTCGTCCCAACGGGCGCCGTCGCGCGCTCCGGAGAGGGCCTTCCAAAGCGAATCCCAGAGCGCGTCGTCCTCGTCGTCGATGCGCGGCACCGGGCAGAGCAGCGTCCGCGGCGAATTGAACCCGACCAGCCTGGCCGCACCACCTTCGCGGAGGAAAACGCCCTGCTCGGCCAGCCCCGCCCAGCCCTGGCGACGGTAGTCGCTGACCAGGGTCTCGAGCGACAGGGCTGCCTCGGGGGGTTCGCCGCCGGCCAGCGGCCGCAGCTCGAGGTCGCCGGCTGCGAGCCCGCAGAGCAGCAGCTCGAGCTGCCGTAGCGCCACGCTGTCATCATGCCGCAACGCGTTGTCGAAGTAGTCGGCAGCGGCGAGCGGATGGGGCCAGCCGTTGCCCGACAGGTACTTGCGCTCGACGAAGGCGCCCAGCACGGCAGCGATGTTGGCGTCGGAGATGCGCGCCAGATCGCCGTTGGCCTTACCGCCGACGCCGATGCCGTCGTAGCGCAGATCGGGCCACTGGCCACCGTGCACCTCCCCGGGGGCCAAACGCAGACCGTTCGACGCGGAGGCAATGTCCCGCACCCAGCGGGCCGTCCAGTCGAAGAGGGCCGCCGCCACCGCTGCCGGCGATGCCTTTTCCGCCACCGCCAGGGCACGGTGCTCCGAGCCGAGGCGCCGGCGGCTTTCGCTTTCACGCGTCAGATCCCGGTTGGGGGTCCCGGTGACTGCCAGAGTTGCGCCCATCCAGGCCAGCTGGGCCCGGTAGTTGGCGAGCAGTACACCGATCTCATCGGCAACCTGCGGCGGATCGGCGTGCGTCGCCACCGCGTCGTAGATCGCCGGAGTGACGTGGCCGTGATGGCCGGAAGCCAGCACCCGCTGCCAGAGTGCCAGCAGCTCGGTTACCGTCGCCGCCTGGTTGGCGAGATCCTGCAGCGTGCCGCCGGGGATCGCGGTCCTGCCGTCGAGGCGACCGCTTTCGACGGCGCCCATGATGTAAAGACCGGAGCCGTAGGGGCGCGCCGCCAGGAAATGGCGCACCGCACACTGCGCCGCGACGGCGTGGATATACGACTCCTGGCTGGGTTGTCCGAGGTCGCCGGTGTAGGCGCGCCGAATGAGAGACCGCTCCGGCATGCCGACCGGTACGGCGGCCACCTCGCGGGCCAACGAGTCACCATAGAACGCGAAGGCCGAGTTGGCGTTCTGGCGCATGATGCGGTTGCGCAGTTGCGCCTTGGCCCGCCGGTCTTCGTCAACCTCGCTCTGGTCCTCAATGAAGCGAAACCAGTTGAGGACCATCACCGCCATCACCTGGTTGCCGGGCGGTATCGCGAGGCGCCGGGCGAGCGTCGGCCCTACGGCGGCGCCGGTGCCGCCGACCCCGGAGCCGGCAACCACGATCCGGCCCTGGCGCGCCAGCAGCTGGCCGAACAGCTGGTCATGGTTCCGATCGTGGCCGCGCTCGTCGTACTGCTTCAAGCGGAAGAGCAGCGAGCCGATCGCCGGCGAGCCCATCATGCCCTTCGAGTAGTCGATTCGCCGCTGGCGTCCCGAGGCCAGCGCCGGCAACAACGGCGAGCGTTCGTAGCGACTGGCCAGGTTGCTGAAGGGCGGCTTGTACCAATCCTGCTGCGGGCCGACCGGCAGCGGGGTCACCTCCAGCAGCTCGGGGCCCAGCGCGCTGCCGGTCGACGCGCTCCAGTTGTGTGCTCCGGGGTGGCGCGCCACCAGATCGCGGGCTAGTTGCCAGGCGGTCTCCTCGCGATCGCGGCCGGGCCCGGCATCCTGGTCGACGAGGAAGATCCGCGGAAAATCGAATGGTTTCTCCTGCTGATCGAAGAAGCCCAGGGCGTTGCCGAGGGTGTGAAGGCGCAGCAGAGCCAACCCGACATGAGCCCCGGTGCCGCCGCATAGTACGAGAGTGTTGTCCATCTCAGCCCCTCCGAGAGTTGCCGGCCGGCGCCCGGCGAGGCTCGGCACGGCGCAGACCGACCAGCAACGCCACGGCGTCGCCGAGCAGCGTGCCAGTCAGCCAGTAGGCGACGTTGAGTGTTTCCTGAAGCGGCTTGATCGCCTGCACGAAGAAGTTGTAGCCGGCGAACAGGAGCGCCAAACTGCCGGCGATTGCCAGGTTGGCGAGGACGATGCCGCGTGGGCTGGGCTCCTCGGGTGACACCAGCAGGTCCCAGCTCATCAGCTGATGCCGGCGGCGGTAGTAGACCAGGATGGTGCCCGCCAGACCGAAACCGAGCAGCGGCACGATCCCCCACAGCAGCGTCTGGCGGTCGCTCCGTAGCATGTCGTCGAAGCGGCAGCCGGCCGCACCCAGCAGCACGGTTGCGAGCAGGGCCGGCGGAATCGGGCGCCGGCGTTTTCGCGTAGGTAGTGCCATAAGGACCTCCTGAGATCAATCCAACCGCGACGCCGGCAACTGTGTTGCGCCGATGCCGAATTCGAGCGTCGGACGTTTGGCATGGACGAACAGCATGATGCTCAGCCAGAATGGCAGCAGGTTGAGGATGACCAGAACCCACATCAAGCTGCGGAAGACCTCCAGACCACCGAAGCGCGCCACCCTGAGCTCGATGGCGCGCATCTGGTTGCGCGCCGGGATGAAGATCTTCAGCAACCCGCGGGCATCGGCGTCGGACCGCGACCGGTTCTCGACTTCGATCACCATCGGACCGGGCCGGGACAGGCGCTTCACCTTGCAGCAGCGGACGCCACCCGGCTCGAGGTCGAGCGTGCGCATGACGCCAGAGGGGCCGCCGCAATTCGGGATATACACAGTCACCGGTGGCGCTCCGCTACTGCCAGCGTCGAGGCCGAAAAAGATCTCGTCGAACTCCTCGGTCTGAGGAACCTCCAGCAAGACGCGAGAGCGCCCACTGCCGTCAATGGCTGGGGGAACCAGCGCGCAGGAGCGCGGCGCGGCGACGCTGGCGATCAGACCGCTTGGGAGCGCTACCTGCTCGGCCTCGTCGGCAGTCGAGTAGTAGCGATCGAGGTCGATCTCCTGAAGCTTTCCTGGGCCCAGGGCCTCGCGCAGCGGGCGCAGCACGTCGATCTCGTTCGGCTCCGGAGATGCCGGTAGAGAGTGGAAGGCGACGATCGAAAAATTAGGAATCTTGGCGCTGGCGCTGATCACGTCGCTCAGCCCCTTGTTGAGCTGCTGTTGATCGAGTGCCGGCGACTGCATGA
>DATGHG010000421.1:0-12913 GCA_035308185.1 Thermoanaerobaculia bacterium
CTCTGCAGCGCCAGCGGGATCACCAGCCGCACCCAGCCGCGCGCCAGCTCGCCCGGCCGGGGCGCCTGGTAGCGGCCGGCGCTCGCCAGCAGCTCGGCGAGCTCCTCGCCCGACACCGGCGGCTCGCCGGCAGGAAGGCTCTGCTCGTATAGCGTTTCCGGCCGCGCGCCGGCGACCAGGTAGAGCGCCGACTGGCGGATCAGCATGGTGGGCAGGATCTCGCCGACCAGCAGCTGCGCCAGCACCTCGCGGTCGAACGCCAGCGGGATCCGCTCGGACACCAGGTCGATGATCTCCTCGGGGGCATGGCGAAGGCCGAAGACGTGGCGGTCGATCAGCTTCTGGAACGGCTCGCGCAGCAGCGGCACGCCGGCCGCGAAGGCCAGCGAGACCGCGAACACCGCGGCGAGCAGCCGCTCGTCGAGCCCGCCGCGGCGGCCGGCCACCAGGACGAGGGCGCCGACGTAGGCGGTGATCGACAGCGCCCAGAAGCCGTAGGCGCCGAGCAGGCGGTTGGCGCGGAACTCGAGCGCTCCCAGGTGGTGCTTGTAGAGGGCATAGATGTAGCTCATCGGCAGCAGCGGCACGGAGATCAGGGAGATCGCGGTGAGCCACGGGTAGAGCGTCCAGAGGTGAGGGAAGGCGCCGGGCAGGTAGCTCGGCAGCAGCGGGATGACGCCGAAGCAGACGACGAACGGGCCGAGGCCGACGGACAGTCCAAAGAGCATGATGCGGTCGGCCAGCTTGGTCGCGGTGTCGAGCGGCAGGAACAGCCGCAGCAGCAGCAGCCCCAGCGACGCCAGCACGCCGGCGGCGGTGAACAGGATGGGACCGCTGCGCAGCCAGCGCGGCAGGCTGTGGAGCAGGCCGCAGGCGTCCACCACCGCCATCGCCACCGCGGCGGTGTAGAGCGCCAGCAGCAGCGAGCGGCGGAAGCGGCGGCCGAGCAGCGAGCTGGGCAGGATGAGGTGCAGGTGCAGAGCCAGCGGCAGGAACAGCCAGATGAAGGCGTGGAAGACGAACGCCGAGCCGCGCAGGTGGGTGGAAGAGGCGAGGCCGGAGGCGAGCCAGAGGGCGTTGACGTAGCTGAACGCCACCAGCACCAGCCAGCGCTCGTCGCGCGGCCGCAGGAAGATGATCGCCACCGTGCCCATCAGCCAGAAGACGATCGGCAGCAGGCCCATCAGCGAGGTCCAGCTCAGAGCGGCGCGGCCGTGCTCCCGTACCGGGAAGGCCAGGAGCTGCCCCTGCCGCGCCACTCGCACCATGGCGATCCCGTGCTCGTCGAAACCGGCCACCAGCTCGATCGCGCGGTTGGCGGAGAAGGTGGCCAGGTCGAGGCTGCCGATCGCGAGCACCTGGTCGCCCACGTGCAGGCAATCGGCGGCGGCGCACGGGGGCGCCTCGAGGACTCGCCAGTCCCCGGGGTCGAGCCCGAAGTCGGGGGTGTCGAAGCTGTTGACGTAAGGGTAGAAAAGGGTCGGCAGCAGGACGATCAGCGACAGCAGGATCCAGAACAGATCCCCGCGCTTGAGCGCCAGTCGGGGGCGAGAGGTCATGCGCTGCGGCCCGGATGCGTCCTGGTGTCCCGCCGCAGTCTATACCGCGGAGCGACGCCGGTCCCCGCCGTCCGCTCCGCGGGTCATGGCGGCGCCGGCGCCAGCGGTTCCGCGAGACCCATCCGGCCGAGCAGCCCTTCGAGCGGCCGCACCTGCTCGGCCAGCAGCCGCGCCAGGGGCCGGCGGTCGTGCAAGGGGATGCCGGCGAGCACCGCCTGGGCCTGGCGTGAGAGCTCGATCATCTTCCAGGCGCAGTAGCTGACACCGCCGCTCGGCAGCAGCAGCTTCTGGGCGGCGGTGAGCGCCTCCGGGTCGTGGCCGGCGGCCGACAGGGCGAGGAACTCCGCGCGCGCCGGATGGTCGGCGGTCATCGCGTAGAGCATCGGCAGGTTGTTGGAACGGCGCTGCCAATCCGCGCTGGGCGGCTGCGCCAGGGCATCGGTGAGATCGTCGCTGACCTGCACGAAGGTGCCGAGCAGCCGGCCGAGCCGATCGAGCTCGCCAGCGACCGCGGCCGGGGCGCCGCCGGCCAGGGCGCCGAGGCGCAGCGCCGCGCCGAACAGCGGCGGCGTCTTGGCGCCGACGACCTGCCAGTACTCCGCCTCTCCGGCCACCTCGCCGCTGTCGAGATGCTGGCCGAAGGCGGTGGCCAGGGCCATCTCGGCAAGGCAGGCCTGGAGCTCGGCCCGCACTCCCGGCGCGATCCCGGGATCGTCGAGCGCGGCATGGCCCGCGGCCTGGAAAGCGAGAGCGAGGTTGGCGGCGGGGCCGGCGCCGAGCCGTCGGAAGTCGCCGTCCGGATCGTCGTCGAGCAGGTCGTCGACGAGGTGGATGCTGACCAGCGAGCAAAAGACCGCCGCCGCCGCCGGCAGCGCCGCCTCGGGCGCGCCGCCGACCGCCTGACAGGCGACGATCGGAAAGTCCCACGCGCACCGCAGGTCGTGATGCACGGCGCCGTCGATCAGCGCCAGCATCTGCGGCCAGGCGCCGACGTGAGGCAGGCTGCGGAGTTTTGCTTGCAGGTGATCGAATCGGAACACGGTGTCGCTCGTCTGCGTCGCCGGCGGCGAGGGGTGGTAGCCGCCGCGCCGGTCCGGAGCTCGGAACCGGCGCGCGCGGCCGCTCGGCCAACCCGGCGCTCGGGATGGCCGCCTACTCGCCGGTGAGCCCGATGTCCCAGATTCCCATCGGGTCGATGGTGAGCTGCTCGGCGACCTGGCGGTCGTCCGCCTGGGCGAGCCGGTTGAGCGCGGCCATGAGCGCGTCCTGCTGGTCATCCTGCGTGAGCTGCGAGTTGAAGTCTTGAATGGACATTGGCGTTACCCTCCCAAAGCTGAAGAGGTGATTTCCTCTTCAGATAAACGATCAGTCAAGAAAGTGCGCTGCGGCGCATATGAATAACGTCGCAAAGCGTGCTATTTCGCGGGTTCCCGCCGGTTCCCGTCGCTTCCCGCGGATTTTGCCAAACACACACCGCTTATAAAGCCGAGAGGCCAAGTCACGAAGTCAAACCAATGGCGCGGTGTGCGACGGCGGCGGAGTATAGCATCTCGCGATGGCAAGGGAAGGGGGTGCGCACGACGGGTGCGTGGACGGCTGGACGGCGGCTGTGCGGCGCTTTAGCGGTGCTTCAAAGATCGATCGGCGCGGAGTCGATCGGGCTCAGCCGGGTGGAGCTGCCGGGAAGGGTGATGCCGATGCGCGGGGAGCGCGCCACCTCGCGGCCCGGCAGGGGTTCGAGGAAGAAGAAGCCCTGGCCGTAATCGATCCCGAGCCGGTAGAGGACCTCCGCCTCGGCGGCGGTCTCGACGGCTTCCATGATGGTCGCGATGCCGGTGCGCGCCGCCATCTCGGCGGTCGACTGCACCAGCGTTTGCTTGAACGGATCGCGGTCGAGCTGGCGGCAGAAGGTGCCGGAGATCTTGAGGTAGTCGGGCCGCAGGTTGAGCAGGAGGTTCAGGTTCGACGATCCCTCGCCGTAGTCGTCGAGAGCGATGCGGAAACCGCGCTCGCGCAACCGCTGCAGGCCGGCGGCAAATGCGCCGGGATTGAGGATGGTCTGCTGCTCGGTGAGCTCCAGCACGACGTTGTGCTCGCGCAGCCCCGCCTCCTGCACCGCGCGGTCGAGCGTGTCGATGAAGTCCGGGTTGGTCAGCGAGCGCGGTTGCACGTTGAGGAAGGTGTTGACCGTCCGCCCCAGGCGCCGCACCTCGACCAGGGCCGCCCGGACGCAGATCAGGTCGGCCTCGAACTGCAACTCCTTGTGGGCGGCGTAGCTCAGGAAGAGCAACGGGTTGCCGAGCAGCGAGGTCTCGGGCCCGCGCGCCAGCCCCTCGACGCCGAACAGCTCGTAGGGAGCGCCGCCGCCCTGCAGCTTGACCACCGGTTGCAGCACCGAGCGGATCCGGTTCGACGCCATGAAGTCCGAGAGCAGCTCGATGTCGCGGACCGCCGGCACCGCCGCCGTCGGATCCGCCGCGGCGGCGTCCGCCAGGCGGTTGCCGAGCACCAGGCTGCGCAGCTCGGCGAGGCCGCCGGGCTTTTCGAGCACCGCGGTGACGCCCAGCATCTTGCAGAGATCGCGCACCGGCTCGTCGACGAAGCCGGAAAGCACATAGGTGACGGTGTCGGGAAAATGGGTGGTGACGAAGCGGATCAGGCGGATCCCGTCCAGCCCTCCCAGCTCGGAGACCGAGAGGTCGGCGATCACGACCTCGAAGCGCTGGCTTTTCAGCAGCGCCTCGGCGGCCTCGATCTCGCGGCAGGTGGTGAGCTCCACGCCGGGGGCACGCAGGCAGGCCGCCAGCATGTCGAGCACCATCGATTCGTCGTCCAGGATCAGGACGCGGAGCACCGGCAGAGTATAGCCTGCCGTTTCCGCCGCCCGCGGTAGGGATACCGGGTAAGATGGCGGATCGGGAGCTCGAGCCGATGGCGGCAAAGTCCTTCACAGGCCAGGTCAAGACGGTGCTCGAGATGGTGAAGATCGAGCACACGCTGTTCGCTCTGCCGTTCGCCTTCATGGGGATGCTGCTGGCGGCGGGAGGGTGGCCGCCCTGGCGGACGGTGGGCTGGATCGCCGTGGCGATGGTCGGGGCGCGCAGCGCGGCCATGGGGTTCAACCGGCTGGTGGACCGGCGGATCGACGCCGCCAATCCGCGCACCGCGGGGCGGGCGCTGCCGGCCGGACTGGTGACACCGGCCTTCGTGGCGGGGTTCGTGGCGGCGAGCGCGGCGCTGCTGGTGCTGGCGGCGTGGCAACTCAACCCCCTGGCCCTGGCGCTGTCGCCGGTGGCGCTGGCGGTGCTGCTGCTCTACTCCTACACCAAGCGCTTCACCTGGGCGTCGCACCTGGTGCTGGGGCTGTCGCTCGCCGGCGCGCCGCTCGGCGCCTGGATCGCGGTCCGCGGCGCCGTCGCGGCGCCGCCGCTGGCGCTGGCCGGGGCGGTGCTGCTGTGGGTGGCCGGTTTCGACGTCCTCTACGCGCTGCAAGACCTCGATTTCGACCGCCGCGCTGGGCTGTTCTCGGTGCCGGCGCGCTTCGGCGTGCGCGCCGCGCTGTGGCTGTCGGCGCTGCTGCATGCGGCGATGCTGGCGCTGCTGGCCTGGCTGCCCTGGCTCTACCGGCTGCCGGGGGAAGCGGTCGGCGCGGTGGGCGGCCCGGTCGGGCTGACCTGGCCGGCGGCGGGCGCGGCGGGGCTGGGCGCCGCCTATTGGGTGGGCTGGGCCGGCTGCCTGGCGCTGATCTCCTACCAGCACGCGGTGGTGCGCCCCGGCGACCTGTCGCGGCTCGACGCCGCCTTCTTCCAGGCCAATGGCGCCCTGTCCGTCTGGCTCTTCGGCGCAACCGCTGTTGCTATACTCTGGCCCTGAGAGGGAGGTGGCGGCCTTATGGAAGCGACGACAGCGAAGGCCGGCAGCGAAGACCCAAGGGCGCCCGCCGAGCGGCGCGCCTGGGAGCCGATCCCCAGCCTCGATCCGGGCAGCTTTCCGGCGGCGCTGCGGGAGATCGCGGGCAAGGTCCGCGCCGGCGTGCGGCTGGACGCGGCCGATGCCCTGACCTGCCTCACCACCCCCCACCTGCTGCACCTCGGCAAGCTTGCCGACGCCGTGCGGCGCCAGCTCAATGGCAACGTCACCTACTTCAACGTCAACCGGCACATCAACCCGACCAACATCTGCGTCTACACGTACAACTGCAAGTTCTGTAGCTTTGCGGCGCTGCCCGGCGAAGCCCACGCCTGGCAGATGAGCCACGAGGAGGTGTACGCGCACGCCCGAGAGCAGGGCGGCAACGACGTCACCGAGTTCCACATCGTCGGCGGGTTGCATCCCGACCTTTCCCTGGACTGGTACCTCGAGATGCTGCGCGGCCTCAAGCAGCGCTTCCCGCGGGCTCACCTCAAGGCCTTCACCGCCATCGAGGTCGGCTGGTTCGCCAAGCGCGAGAAGCTGTCGCTCGAAGAGGTGCTGCGGCGCCTGCGCGATGCCGGCCTGGGCTCGCTGCCGGGAGGCGGCGCCGAGATCTTCCATCCCGAGGTGCGCGAGATCATCTGCGACGGCAAGCTCGACGCCGGCGAGTGGCTCGAGGTGCATCGCGTCGCGCACCGCATGGGCATCAAGAGCAACTGCACCATGCTCTACGGCCACGTCGAGAAGCCAGAGCACCGGGTGGACCACCTGCTGCGCCTGCGCGAGCTGCAGGACGAGAGCGGCGGCTTCAACGCCTTCATCCCGCTCGCCTACCATCCCGAGAACAACTACCTGGGGCTCAAGTACCACACCACCGGCCACGACGACCTGCGCCACATCGCGGCCTCCCGGCTGGTGCTCGACAACATCCCGCACATCAAGGCGTACTGGGTGATGGTGACGCCGAAGCTGGCCCAGGTGGCGCTGCGCTTCGGCGCCGACGACCTGGACGGCACCATCGTCGAGGAGAAGATCTACCACATGGCCGGCGCCGGCACCGCCCAGCAGCTCAGCCGCTCCGAGCTCGAGCGGATCGTGCGCGAGGCAGGCTTCGAGCCGGTCGAGCGCGACACGCTCTACAACCCCGTGACCCCAGCGGCTGCCGCGGTTTGAGCCCCCAGGCGCCCGACACCCTGGGGTTTCACTACCTGGCGGTCGACGGACCCATCGGGGTCGGCAAGACCACCCTGGTGGAGATGCTGACCCGCCACTTCGAGGGCGTGAAGATCCTCGAGGACGTCGACAACCCATTCCTCGACGACTTCTACGGCGACCGGCCGGGGGCAGCCTTCCAGACCGAGCTGTACTTCCTGCTGTCGCGCTTCAAGCAGCAGCGCGAGATCGGCCAGCGGGGGCTGTTCGACCGTCTGCTGATCTCCGACTACACCTTCCAGAAGAGCCGCATCTTCGCCTACCTGAACCTCTCCGACGACGAGCTGATGCTGTTCGACAAGCTCTATGCCCTGCTCGAGCCGCAGGTGCCGGTGCCGGATCTGGTGCTCTACCTGGTCGCCGACGTGGACACCTGCTTCGAGCGGATCCGTAAGCGGGCGCGCAACCTCGAGAAGCTGATCTCCCAGGAATACCTTGCCGAGTTGATCGACGCCTACAATCACTACTATCATTACTACGTACGGTCCCCGCTGCTCGTGGTCGATACGCGGCACCTGAACTTCCCGCAGCGGCCCGAGGACTTCGACGAGCTGCTCCACCGCCTGGCGAAGCCGATGAAGGGGACCGAATACTTTCAACCGCTTGGATCCCACTAGCCCACAGGGGCCAAGGGACCGAGACGGAGATCTCCAGCGCCGGCCGCCCCGCAACGCGGGGGCGGCGCGGGCACCGGCCACGGTGAGGGCCTGATCCCAGGGGACAGGCACCTCGAGCCCATCGAGCCGTCGCCCCCAGCGACTCCTCGCGCTCGCCAACCGCCGCCAGCCCCGCGCCCGAGCCGGGTTCGTTCGAGCCCTTCCGTCTCCACAGGCGGAGGGGCTTTTGGTTTTTCAGGAAAGGAGAACCCGATGAGCCCGCAAGCGGAGATCAGGAGCGTCACGGTGCCATGGGTGGCGGCGGCGCGCGAGCGCGGCGAGCCGCTGGTGATGGTGACCGCCTACGACTACCCGCAGGCGAGGACCGCCGACGCGGCGGGCGCCGACGTGGTGCTGGTCGGCGATTCGCTGGCGATGGTGGTGCTCGGCTACCCGGACACCCTTTCGGTCACCATGGAGGAGATGCTGCACCACACCCGCGCCGTCCGGCGCGGGGTCAAGCGCGCGCTGCTGGTGGCCGACATGCCCTACGGCTCGTTCCATCTCGGAGCCGAGCAGGCAGTCGCCAACGCCGTGCGCTTCGTCAAGGAGGCGGGCGCCCAGGCGGTGAAGATCGAGGGCGCCCGGCCCGAGACGGTGGCGGCGATGGTGGCGGCGGAGGTGCCGGTGATGGCCCACCTGGGTCTCACGCCGCAGTCGGTCCACCGCTTCGGCGGCTTCAAGGTCCAGGGCCGCGAGGCGGCGGCGCGCGAGGCGATCGTCGCCGCGGCGCTGGCGGTCGAGGCGGCCGGGGCCTTCTCCCTGGTGCTCGAATGCGTGCCCGCCGGGCTCGCTGCCGAGATCACCGACCGGCTGGCGATCCCGACCATCGGCATCGGCGCGGGGCCGCGCTGCGGCGGCCAGGTGCTGGTCTACCACGACCTGCTGGGGCTCGAGGAGCGGATCGCGCCGCGCTTCGTGCGGCGCTACGCGGAGCTCGGCATGCTGTCGCGCGAGGGCATCGAGCGCTTCGCCGCCGACGTGCGCGGTGGCCGCTTCCCGGCGGCGGAAGAGAGCTACGGCGGGGTGCCGGCGCCGGGGGCCGCCGGTGCGGGGGCGGTCGCGGCCGTCGCCGGTCGCGACATTCCCGGCAGGGCGCCGTCGGACGCCGGCGAGGCCGTGCAGAAGCTGTACGGCTAGGGCGATCGTTCGGCCATGCATTGTTTACGGGATGCGGCGGCGATGCGCCACGAGCTCGAGCAGTGGCGCCGGCGGGGCGACACCGTCGGTCTGGTGCCGACCATGGGGGCGCTGCACCGAGGGCACCTGTCGCTGGTGGAGCTGGCCCGCGGCCGGGCGCGGCGGGTGGTGGCGTCGGTGTTCGTCAATCCCACCCAGTTCGGGCCCGGCGAGGACTTCAACCTCTACCCGCGCCAGCTCGGTACCGATGCCGCCCTGCTCGAGAGCGCGGGCTGCGACCTGCTGTTCGCGCCGGACGTCGAGGCGCTGTATCCGCCGAGGCATTCGACCTTCGTCGATCCGGGTGGGCCGGCGGCGGGCCTCGAGGGCGAGAAGCGGCCCGGCCATTTCCGCGGTGTGGCGACCGTGGTGTGCGCCCTGTTCCACCTGGTGCGGCCCGAGGTGGCGGTGTTCGGCGAGAAGGACGCGCAGCAGCTGGCAGTGGTGCGGCGGATGGTGCGGGATCTCCATTTCGAGGTCGAGATCCTGCCCGGGCCGACGGTGAGGGAGGAGGACGGCCTGGCGATGTCGTCGCGCAACGCCTACCTTTCGGCCGTCGAGCGCCGCGCGGCGGCGGTGCTGCACCGGGCGCTGGCGGCGGCGGCGGCGGCGATCGCCGGCGGCGAGCGGCGCGCCGGCGAGGTGCGGCGGCTGCTGCGCCAGGTGGTGGAGGCGGAGCCGCTGGCGCGGCTCGAATACGCCGAGGTGGTGGACGCGGAGAGCTTCCAGCCGGTGACCGTGATCGCCGGCCGGGTGGTGCTGCCGGTCGCGGCCTATATCGGCAGGACCCGATTGATCGACAACTTCCAGCTGGCGGTGGACGAACGGCCCGCCGCCGGCATGACCCGCTGACGAGAGACGACGACATGCAACGGACACTGCTGAAATCCAAGATCCATCGCGCCACCGTCACCGAGGCGAACCTCGACTACCAGGGATCGGTGACCATCGACCCGCTGCTGATGGAGGCCGCCGACCTGCTGGCCTTCGAGCGGGTGGAGATCTACGACGTCACCAACGGCGAGCGCCTGGCCACCTATGCCATCCCGGGGCGGCGCGGCGCCGGCGAGATCTGCGTCAACGGTGCCGCCGCCCACCTGGTGCGGCCCGGCGACGTGGTGATCCTGGCCAGCTATGCCGCCTACGAAGAGGAGGCGGCCCACCGGCACCGGCCGGCGCTGGTGTTCGTGGACGCCGCGAACCGGATCGTCGGGGAGGCTGGGGCGGCGCCGGGGGCGGAGGCGCCGGCGCCGGCTGGACCGACGGCGGTGGCTGCCGCGCCGGTGGCGGCGATGGCCGGTGCTTGATCGTCCGGGATCCCCCGGGGGGCTACGCTAGAATCGGCGGCAGGAGGCAGTCATGGACACCACGCTCGCCATCGCCGACACCACCACCACTACCGACATCGAGCCCCTGGTCATCGCGGGCAGGACGTTCCGGTCGCGACTTTTCCTGGGGACCGGCAAGTACCCTGATTTCCCGACCATGGCGGCGGCGCTCGAGGCCTCCGGCACCGAGGTGGTCACGGTCGCCCTGCGACGGGTCAATCTCGACGAGCGCGGCAAGGGCTCGCTGCTCGATTTCGTGGCTCCGGAGCGCTATCTCCTGCTGCCCAACACCGCCGGCTGCTACACCGCCGAGGAGGCCATCCGCACCGCTCGCCTGGCGCGCGAGCTGGGAGGCTGGGACTGGGTGAAGCTGGAGGTGATCGGCGATCAGAAGACGCTTTTCCCCGACAACGTCGAGCTGCTGCGGGCGACCGAGCGGCTGGTCGCGGAGGGCTTCGTGGTGCTGGCCTACACCAACGACGACCCGGTGGTGTGCAAGAGGCTGGAAGAGCTGGGGGCGGCGGCGGTGATGCCCCTCGGCGCGCCGATCGGTTCCGGCATGGGCATCCGCAACCCGGCCAACCTCCGCATCATCCTCGAGCAGGCCAGGGTGCCGATCGTCGTGGATGCCGGCGTCGGCACCGCCAGCGACGCGACCATCGCGATGGAGCTGGGGGCCCATGGCGTGTTGATGAACACCGCCATCGCCGGCGCCGCCGATCCCATCCGCATGGCGAGGGCGATGAAGCTGGCCGTCGAGGCCGGCTGGCTCGCCGCCAACGCCGGCCGCATCCCGCGCAAGCTCTACGCTTCCGCCTCCTCGCCGCTGAGCGGGCTCATCGAATAGCGCCGTCCGGTTGGGCCGTTGCGCCGTCCGGTTGGGCCGTTGCGCCCGTCCGGTTGGGCCGTTGCGCCGGTCCGCGGCTTGGCGCGGAGCGCGGGCGGTCAGGTCTTGGGGCAATCCTTGCGCAGCTGCTGGATGGCGCTCATGACGTCGGCGGGGAGTTGGCGATTGTCGTCGGCGATGCCGAGTCCCCGCAGGTAGTCGTCGAGGTTCGGCTGGCAGGCGAGGAAGGCGATCACGTTGCGCGGCCGGTAGGTCTCCAACCGCGGGAAGCGCAGGTCTCCCGAGCTGGCGCCCGGTTTGGTCGCCTTGGGATCGGCGGCCAGCCGGTAGATCACCGACGGATCCAGCGACAGGTTGGCGGTTGTTGGCCAGCCGAGCAGTGGGCGCTTGCCGCGGCCGTAGCGTCCGCGGAGCCGGTCGAGGACGCGGTAGAGCGCGGACTCGGAGCGATAGAGGCGGTCGAAGGGGAAGCCCGAGAAGTGCTTCACGTACTGGGGGTCGACCGCCAGGCCTTCTTCTTCGGCGCCCTCGAGGATCCAGTGGAAGGCGAGGTTGGCGAGGCCGTCGTTGGCGTAGCCGCCGCCGATGTTCGAGTGCACGCCGGCGAACCATCGCTGTGCCAGGGTTTGGCCGGGGCGCGCCCCGGTCCAGACCTCGGGCCGGAAGTCGAAGCGCGCCTCGTCCACGGCGAGAGCCTGGCGTGCGCTCTTCACGCAGCGATCCGGCTGGTCGTCCAGGTAGAAGCTCTTGCTGGCGCCGGTGGTATGGGCGCCGGTGGCGCGGAAGCGGGAGCCGAGGGCCATCACGGTGTCCCAGACTCCCAGGTAGCGGACCTGGACCGGTTGCAGCGGACCCAGGTGGGTTCGCTTCTCGGTGCCGGGGAGGCCATTGATGGTCAGCAGGACCTGCTCGATCGGTACCTGGCCGCGGGTCCGGATGAACTCGCGAAAGAGGATCGGCAGGTAATAGGCGTCGCCCTTGACGGGCAGGCCGCCGGCCCAATCCACGAAGCGGGTGACGCCCCGGGCGGTGGCGGCGCCGCGGCTGAAGCCGAAGAGGAAGACCTCGTCGCTCGGTTGCAGGTTGAGGGCCAGGAAGCCCAGGGCGCGTTCGACGTTGCGTTCGAAGCCGGCGCCCCAGGCGCCGCCGAGCAGGCGGTCGGAGAGGTACAGAAGGTGGTTGGCGGTGCCGGGGAACTCGGAGAGGGAGCCAACGCCGGTGTCGTAGTAGGAGATCTGCTCGCGCTGGGCCTGGGCATCCCAGGGGACGACGGCGCGGCAGGTCTTGAGGACGTTGGTGGGTTTGAGGACGTCCGTGCCGGCTTCGCGCCGCTGCTTGGAGAAGTCGTTGTTGGAGGTGCCGTCGAGGCAGAGGATCAGGCGGCGGGGTGTCAGGGCGGCTGCGGCTGGTGCTGCGGGGGGCGTCGCGGCGCCGAGTGGCTGGGCGCTCGCCGGCCCAAGCCAGAGCGCCGCCACGGTGAGTGCGGCAAGGGTCAGCGCCGCCAGGCAGCTGCGGGCGCGGCCGATTGCCGCCAACCGGTTCAGGCACTTGCGGGCCATGCTGTTCTCCCAAGGGACGTTTCGGGTCGGGATCGGGCTAACCAGGCTCGGAATGGCTATTACGCGTCGCCGCCGCGGTGACGAATCCGAACCGCACGATCTGCGCGGCGAGCGGCTGTCCCAACACCTGTTTCTGCTAGCCACGCGCGCCTCCAAGGCGCAGTCTAGTCTGTGTAACGCCGGAGGCCATTTCCGCCCGCCGCCCGGGGTCATCGAGGCGGCGGGAGGATGCCGGCACGGGAGCCGAGTGCGGCGGTGCGCCGCGGCGAAGGGGCCTGACCCCTTGCAGGCCCATCCGCCATCCTCTAGAATTCCTCCTCCGCACGAAGCCGCACCTCGTGCACCCATAGCTCAACTGGATAGAGCGACAGACTACGGATCTGTAGGTTGGGGGTTCGACTCCTCCTGGGTGCACCACCAATTTTCTACTAAGTCCTACTCCCCGCTACGCTTCCAAGCGCTTCTGCCACAGGCGTTTCCACGCTACAATACTGCCGGCTACCGGGGTTTTCGCTCCCGCAGGGTACCCCTGGGGTACCCACGATTTGGCCGGATGGGTACCCTGATGGGTACCCCAGTGGGAACCCGGTTCGCAGCCCGCCAGGCCGCCCAGGAGGGGCACTCTCGCCCTGGCCTGGGCCGGAGGGTCGACCCGTGGCCG
>DATGHG010000422.1:0-17496 GCA_035308185.1 Thermoanaerobaculia bacterium
GAAATGGGTCGCCGCGTCGAAAGTGTAGCCGGCGCGACGGAAGGTGCTGCAGTAGCCGCCCGCCATGTAGTGCTGCTCGACCAGCAGCACCCGGGCGCCGTCGCGCGCCAGCAGGTTGGCGGTGATCAGGCCGCCGATCCCGGAGCCGATGACGACCGCGTCGTAGGACGGATCCGGTGCACGCCGCAGACCCCGGAACAGGCGCTTCATCGTGCAGCCTCCGAGTCCCCTTTCGGGCGAGCTCCCGCATCCCCGCGAATGGTCACGACCCTCAGGCTATCGATGCATCCTTATAGCGATCAATGAGTCTCCGGGATGACATTGGGTCCAGCACCCACCGGCACGGCCGGCGCGAAGGCGGCATGGAACGCCGTCGGTAGCGGCGCCTCCAGGTGGACCTCGGCGCAGGGCCCGGCGGCGATCTGGCGGGCGTCGAAGACCAGGAAGCGGCTCTCGTGACGCACCGCGTCGTAGAGCGGACAGATCAGCGCGATGCCCGCCGGCGACCGGGAGGAGGCGGCGTCCACCGCGCCCACCGCGCCTGCCGCCAGCGCCGGATGCGGCGCCAGGGCCGGCTCGCCGGTCAGGTACTGGCCGCGCGGCGCCTGCCAGATCGCCGGCGCCCCGCCGTGGCCGCGGCGCCAGTCACAGTGCACCAGCTGATCGTAGAACTTCGACCCCGGGCGGCCGGCCGCCGCGATCCCCAGCATCCAGGCATCGTCGGGCGCCCGCGGACCGCGCCGCGGCACCGTCACCGGGAAGTCGGGCGCCTGCTCGTAGGCGAGCGCCTGGCGCTCGACCACCCGGCGGCGCGCCAGGTCCACGATCAGCCGCAGCGGCCGCCCGGGGCCGACGGTGGGGAACATCCGCGGCAGGTCGAGGTACTGGTCGTAGACCGGCCGGTCGAGCTCGAGCAGGTCCACCACCAGCCGGCCCGCGGCGTCCTCGCCGGCGCCGATGCCGTGCAGGCAGTAGCCCCGCCCCAGGGGCACCCGCACCACCTCGGGGTCGCCGTCCGCCTGCAGCGGCACGATCAGCAGCTCGCTGCCGACCTCGGGCTCCCAGCGCAGCGCGTCCAGCAGGCTGTGCCCGGCGGCCGTCACCGCCTGCAGATCGAGGTGGTACGGCCCGACGTGGAACACGGCGTGCCGCGGCGCGAGGCAGAAGTCGTGCATCGACACCGGCCGTTCGAGGGGAACCCGGCGCCGCGTCAGCAGGCCGCCGGCGGCGTCGAAATGGTAGAGGTGCAGCGACGGCCGGTCCCGGGCGTAGGAGAGGCCGAAGTTGTAGACCTCGCCGGTGGCCGCGTCCACCTTGGCATGCGCCGCGAACGGGCTCACCGCATTGAGCGCGCCGCCGAAGGTGAACGGGCGGCGCGTCTCCAGGGTGACCGGGTCGAGCTCCCAGGGCAGCCCTTGCTCGCCGCAGGCCAGCAGCGTCCCGGCGAACGGCACCACGCTGACGTTGACCGGCGATTCGAGGCCGATGCCCCGCGCCAGCCGGTCGCCGGCGAAGGTGGTGCCGAAGGTGCGGAACAGCGCCCGTCCCGCCGCCTCCTCCGCCGTCCACTTGGCGCTGCGCACGAAGCGGTTGGCGAGGTGGACGCGGCCGTCGCCGTCGAAGCGCAGCGCCGTCACCATGCCGTCGCCGTCGAGCCAATGGCGGTAGCGCTGCTCGCCGCGCTGGAAGCGGCCGGGGCCGTTCCAGTAGCAGGTGCCGCACAGCCAGTCCGGCAGCTTGCCGCGCACGTCGCGCACCTCGTAGGAGCGCTCGCCGGGCACGAAGGAGAACAGGCGCTCGAGGCCCGGCGCATGGTCCTGAATCGGCACCGCGGCGGTCGCATTGGTCGCGCCGGCAACTTCGGCCGCCACGGTCGCCCCGGCCGCGGCGGCGCCCGGCTCGACCGGGGTCGCCGTTTCGACGCCGCTCATCCCTGCTCCCCGCCGGCCGCGGCCAGGGCCGCCACCGCCGCGCCGGCCGCGGGCTCGCCCCGCACCGCTCCAGCCGCCACCGCCGCCACCGCCGCCACGCCAGCCGCCTGCCCCACCGCCTCGGCGGCGGCCGGCGGCGCCGCCGGCTGCGCCCGCCGCCGCTGGTGGAAGCGCGCCATCGCCGCCGGCTGCAACCGCCAGGCATGGGGCGCCGCTCCGACGCCGATCGCGGCGACGGCGGCCGCCATCGCCGCGGGATCGAACGCCAGCCGCCGCAGATCGATCGCCGCGACGAACTCCTGCGACAGCGCTCGCGGGTCGCCGGTCACCGCCGCGCTGACGTGGGCGACGACGAAGCGCGCCAGGTCTTCGAGGTTCAGCAGCTGCTCGCCGAGCACCGGCCGCGCCTCCTCGGCGCTCAGGCCGACCTGGTAGAAGCACTCGGCGGCGGCGCGCAGGTGGGCGAACTCGTAGAAATCGAAGTGCCGGGGCGCCCCGGCGGCGACCGGCTCGACTCCCTGCTTCTTCCACTCGAAATAGGCGGCGAGGAAGGCGTGCAGGTTGCGGTTGGTGGGTCCCAGCCGCGCGAACAGGCGCAGGAACGAGGGCACGAACTGCCGGTCGGTGAACAGGTCGTTGATGAACGGGAAGACGAAGAACGAGAAGTAGACGCTCAGCTCCCAGACGTAGCGCAGGGTGAACGTCTCCTGGTCGCCCAGCGTCGCGTAGCTCACCGCGAAGCTGGGCAGGTACGAATCGTAGACCGCTCGCGCCACCTGCTCGTAGAGCCGCACCTTGGCCGCGAGCTGCGCCGGATCGGCGGTCATGATGGCGTCGGCGATCAGCGTGTTGTAGACCGAGATCAGGTCGCCGCCCGGGCTGTAGAGCGGATCGGAGAAACGGCAGGCCTCGCCGCACATCGCCCATCCCGCCGCCGACAGCGTCTGCGTGCTGTCGAGCGCGAAGTCCTTGAGACCGCTCCAATCCACCACCCGCCGGTGCGGCAGGTCGCGCGCGAACATGGGATATTGCCGGCACACCCACTCGATCATCTTCTCCGGGGTGGCGACCTCGTCGCGCGGCACCAGGCTGCGGTCGTAGACCAGCCCGAGGCTGGTCTTGCCGTGCAGCGGGATGGTCCAGAACCAGTAGCCCTCGCCGCAGAAATGGTTGGTCGCCAGGAAGGCCGGCACGTGTCCGAGCGCGGCGCGGTCGCGCCGCTTGCGCACCGCCGGCGCGTCGAGGTCGGTCAGCCGCTCGATGTCCACCAGCCCGTCCACCCAGCACCAGGTCGCGCCGTGCCGGATCGGGCTCTCGGTGATCAGGCCGCGGCGCCGGGCGAGGAACCGGCCGCGCCCGGAGGCGTCCACCACCCAGTCCGCCGTGCCCGCGATCTCCAGCTCGCCGGCGCGGAACGAGAAGCGGTGTCTGCCGGTGCCGCCGGCCGTGCCGTCCTCCGCCAGCTCCACCTGCAGGTCCTCGGCCGGCGCCTGTAGCTCGAAGCGCGGCGACTCCAGGTTGACGCGCAGCAGCTCCGCCTCGAAGACGTTGCGATCGAGCTGGTAGGTGACGATATTCGACAGGTTGCGGATGTAGGACTGATCGAGATCCTCGTACCTCTCGCCGCCCGCGGAATGCTTCCAATAGAAACGTAAATTATATTTCATGTAATGTTCGCAGAGCAGGTGCTCCTCCATCTCCAGCACCCGCGCATAATAGTAGCCGCTCATCTGCACCGTCGCCTCGCCGACCTTCTGCTTGCGCGGCGGCAGCGCGCGCCGATCCACCAGCAGCACACGTTTGTCGGAGCGCAGCAGCAGCTGCCGCGCCAGCGACAGCCCGGCCAGCCCGCCGCCGACGATCAAGACGTCCACGGTCCTGACGGCGCCTGCCGCCGCGCCGGCCGGAACGTCTTTCTCGCGCTCGCTATCCTTAACAAACTCGCTCATGCGCCATCCTCCCGGCTCGCTTTGCTCACCTTGCTGGTGGTGATCATTTTGTCATAGGGGAGCGCTTCCGGACGATTGCGCCCATAGGCCTCGTGCGCGGCCACGAACTCGCCGCTGGCCAGCGCCGCGCCCATCGACAGCTCGCCGGCGAGCAGCGTCGCGGCGGTGATCTCCGCCAGCTTCGGCGCCCCGCCGGCGCCGGCGCAGCCCAGCATCTCCAGGCACTCGCGCGCGGTGCCGCGGCCGGTGCCGCCGCCCACCGTCGCCACGGTCAGCGACGGCAGGGTGACGCTGGCGTAGAGGTCGCCCTCCGGCGTCACCTCGAAGTGGGTGACGCCCACCGCCGAGTTGGCGACGTTGGCGACGTCCTGCCCGCAGGCGATGAACATCGCCGCGAGGCCGTTGGCGAAATGGCCGTTGTAGCCGATGGCGCCGGCCTGCAGGTGGCCGAGCACGGTGTCCTGCCACAGCTCCTGCATCGCCGCCGGGGTGGTGTGCAGGTAGGCCCGCAGCAGCCGCGCCGGCAGCCGGCAACCGGCCACCACCTTCTTGCCCTTGCCGCCGGCGAGCAGCGCACCGCTCGCCCGCTTCTCGGAGTCCATGCCGCTGAAGAGGACGTAGCGCTCCGCCGCGCCGCGGGCGACCAGCAGCTGGCAGCCGCGCTCGGTCGCCTTGGCGATCATGTTCATGCCATGGGCGTCGCCGGTCGACCAGCAGAAGTTCACCATCACCGACCGCCCCAGCGGCCGCGGTTCGAGGCGCAGCAGGCGCCCGTGACGGGTGGTCGCCTCGGCCGCCGCCCGCACCTCCGGCAACAGCTCCTCGAGCTCCCGGCAGAACCGCCGCGCCGCCGCCACGTCGGCGAAACGGAACACCGGCGCCACGCGGTTCTCGTCGGCCCAGAGCCGCGCCGTCGCGCCGCCCGCCCGCGTCAGCGCCGTCATGCCGCGCTCGTAGGAGCGCACCAGCACGCCCTCGGTGGTGGCCAGCGGCACGTAGAAGGTGCCGCTGGCGTGCTCGCCCATGACGGCCAGCGGCCCGGCGACCCCCAGCGGCACCTGCGCCGCCCCGATCGGGTTCTCGACGTTGCCGCGCATCGCCTCGCCGGCCAGCGAGCAGCGGCCAACGTGAGTCAGCTTGGCTCCCGTCCGCTTCTCCACCCAGCGCCGCCGCGCCGCGACGTCGCGCGCCCCGTATCCCTGGTCGACGTAGCGCGGCACCAGCTGCGATGCCGCCTTCTCGCCGCCGGCGGCGCTCCCTCCGGGGCCGGCCCGGTGGCCGTCGGGGCCGTCGGCGGCCCGATCTTCGCCGGGAGCGCCGGGAGCGCCGGGTCCGGCAGCGCCGCCGGGACTCCCGGTGCCGCCGGGGCCGGTCACCGGCCGGCTCCCGGCGGGAGACTCGCCTGCTGCGGCCGGCTGGGCATGATCGGTGGTGTCGGTGCCTGGAAAGGGGGAGCTCAGGCCGCCGTGCACTTCCTGAAGATGGTCGAGGCGTTGTTGCCGCCGAACGCATAGGCGTTGTTCATCGCCACCTCCACCCGCAGCCGGCGCGCCGCGTTCGGCACGTAATCGAGCTCGCCCTCGGGCTCCTCCATCCCCATGGTCGGCGGGATCTGATCGGTCGCCACCGCCAGCGCGCACACCGCCGCCTCGATCGCCGAGGCCGCCCCCATGGTGTGCCCGAGCATCGACTTGATCGAGCTGATCGGCACCCGCGTGCCGGCGCCGAACACCCGCCCCACCGCGATCGCCTCCAGCCGGTCGTTGGTGGGGGTGCCGGTGCCGTGAGCGCTGATGTAGCTCACCTGCTCGGGAGCCAACCCGGCGTCGGCCAGCGCCCGCGTCATCGCCCGCACCGCCCCTTCGCCCTGCGGGTGGGCGGCGGTCATGTGGTGCGCGTCGCACGACAGGCCATAGCCCGCCACCTCGGCGTAGATGCGCGCCCCTCGCCGCCGCGCCGCCGCCAGCGGCTCGAGCACCAGCACCGCCGCCCCCTCGCCGGGGATCATGCCCTTGCGGTGGCGGTCGAAGGGCTGACAGCGCTCGGGCGCGATGGCGCCGAGCCGCGCGAAGCCGCTGTAGGTGATGCGCGAGAAGGCGTCGGCGCCGCCGGCCAGCATCAGCTCGGCGCGGCCGGCGCGCAGCACGTCGACGGCATGCGCCAGCGCGTAGTTGCCCGCCGCGCAGGCCGCCGGGATCATGGTGTTGACGCCGGCAAAGCCCAGCTCGCGCGCCACGTGCGCCGCGATCATGTGGCAGGGGTAGAGGGTCATGAACTCGCCGCCCACGGCGTCCAGCTCGCCGGCGAGATAGCGGTCGTCGAAGCGCTCGACCTCGCGCGGCTCGCCCGAGGTGGTGCCCATCGCCACTCCCGCCAGCTCCGGGCTGACCCCCTCCCCCGGCGACTCGCCCGGAGCGCCGATGCCGGCATCGGCGAGGGCCAGGCGCGCCGCGGCGATCGCCAGCTGCGACGCGCGCCCCATCTGCCGGCAATCGAGCCGGCGCACGTAGGCGGCGGGCGAGAAGCCGTGCACCTCGGCGCCCAGGTGGACGTTGAACGCCCCGGTGTCGAAGGATGCGACCGGCGCGAACCCCAGCCGGCCGGCAAGCAGGCTTGCCCACAGCTCGTCGCGGCCGGTGCCCACCGGCGTCACCGCGCCCAGGCCGGTGACCGCGATGCGCATCGCCGGTCTCACCCATTCCTCTGCGGCCCGGCGCTCATCCGGCCAGGGCTTCCCGCGTGGCGTGCTCAGGGTTCTCAGGGTTCGCGTCTGCCGCCAGCTCGGCCTGACGGCGCAGCACCAGCTCCACCATCGCCGGCAGGCTGTCGATGTCCTTGTAGCTCTCGTCCGGCAGATTCAATTGGAAGGCAAGATCGACGTCGACGCCGATCTCGAGCAGCGACAGCGAATCCAGGCTCAGCTCGCCGCGCAGCGTCGCCTCGTCGCCGATGCGCTGCGGATCGATGCCCGCGATGCTGCCGATGATCTTCTTGATCCGGTTGCTCACTTCCGGTGCATTCATACGTTCCCCTCCTGCGATGAGCGCAGCGAACAGGTTAGCGGCCGTGGTCTACCTCCGGCATGGGCAGCAGGAGTGAAAATAGATCCATTCTCTGCGGCGCTTCGGCGTCCCCGCGCGTTACGCGGGGCGTTTCGTCTCAGCCCGGCGGCGGGTCCCCGGGGTCTCCGAGCAACCCGATCTCGTAGGCGATGCGCAGCGCCTCCCGCCGCCGCCGGGCGCCGAGCTTGGCGAGGATGCTGTGGACGTGGTTCTTGACCGTCTGCACCGAGATGTGCAGGCGCTGTCCGATCTCCTTGTTGGAGCGTCCGGTGGCCATCCAGCCGAGCACCTCGCGCTCGCGGCCGGTGAGCGGCTCGCGTTCGGCCTCGCCGGCGCGCCGGTCGGGAGACGGGCGCAGCCCTTCGAGCTCGAGGATCCGCGCCATCACCGCCGCCGCCACCCGCGGCGAGCAACGGCTGCGCCCGGCATGCGCGGCGCGAATCGACTCCACCAGCTCGGCTGGCGACGTCCCGCGCAGCACGTAACCCTGCGCCCCGGCCTCGATGAGCTCGAGCAGCCGCGCGTCCTCGCTCGGCAGCCCGAGGACGATCGCCTTGCAGCCGGCACAGCGCTCGCGGGTGCTGCGCAGCCACGCCAGCGCGCCCCCGACCTCGCCGTCGTCGCCGGTCGCGTCGATCAGCAGGACATCCGCGCCGCCGGCCGGCGGCCCGCCGTCGGGCGAGGCGCCGTTCACCGTCAGCTCCGCCCGTTTGCTCAGCAGCGAGGCCAGCACGTCGGCGAACAGCCGGTTGCGGCTGACGATGAAGACCCCGATCGGCGAGCTCATGAACCCGTGGCGGACCCGAGCGCCCAGCCCGCGAAATAGCTGGTAGAGCCACATCTTCCCGCCCGGACCACCGGCAGCGGGATAGACCGGGGGATTCAAAAAGGTGCCCGCGGAGAGCACCAGGTGCGGTGGAGGTCTTGGGCGCCGCGGGCGCCGCGAAAGTTGCGGCCACGGCGAAAATTGCGGATACCGGGCGGCCAGGCGGGGGCCGGCGCCCTCCGGCACGGGGCGTTACGCGAGTGCAGGCCTCGCCGGCGCGCCGCCAGCCGGCGGCACGCGGCGCGGCCGCGGTCAGGACGGGAAGTGGCGCTTGCGGGGTTGCAACCAGCCCTTGTCGCAGGCGTGGTCGACGGCGCTCCAGCGGCTCTTGACGCCGAGCCGCTCGAGGATGTTGTGCACGTGGTTCTTCACGGTGTGCACCGAAAGGTACAGCCGCGCGGCGATCTCCTGATTCTTCAGGCCGTCGGCGATGAGCCGCAGGATCTCGATCTCGCGCGCGGTCAGCTCGAGCAGCTCGAGGCGTTCGTCGCGCCGCCGCTCGCGTCCCAGCTCGGCAAGGCGCGAGAACAGCAGGTGAGCAATGCGCGGCGTGCATGCCGTGGCGCCGGCTGCCACTTCCAGGATGGCATCGCGCAGCTCGCCGAGCGACTGGTCGCGGAACAGGTATCCTCTGGCGCCTTCGCGCAACAGGGCCAGGGCCTCCTCTTCGCCTTCCTCGGTCCCGAGCACCAGGATCTTGGCGTCCGGCCACCGCCGGTGGACCTGGCGCAGCAGCTCGACGACCCTGACCGCCTCGCCGCAGCCAAGCAGCACCACGTCCGCGGGCTGGTCGGCGGCGAGCCGGCCGAGCGCCGCCTGATCGGCGTCCATCGTCTCGACCCTGGCGAACCCGGCGTCGTCGTGCAGCGCGGTCGCCAGGCATTCGCGGAACAGCCGATGCGAATCGACCACCGCCAGGCGCACCGGCCGCAGGCAGGCCGCGGCCAGCTCGGTCTCGCTCGGCAGCAGCGCCGTGGTCGACATCGTCATCGCTTCCTAGCTTACTCTCATTTAAAATCATATTAGTCCACTCGCGCCGGCATCGCAAATGCCCGCTCACCTCAGGAAACGGAAAATCCGCTGCCCGCGGACCGCTCCGTGGGAGTCCCGCGCCCCGGCGGCACCTCGCGATTACGCCATGGCGTGATAAAGCGCAGCAAAACATGACGGATCAGGGCGAAAGTTATCGAATGGCAGAACTTTGGCGAGACACCGCAACCCTCGGCCGCGGGCTCCTGGCCGCGGTCAGGTCGCCGCCGAGAGTCCGGGGCGTCTCACCTCCCGCCATGGCGGGAGCATTCGCCACCAGCCTCGCCACCTGCTGCGCCGATACGATCACCGGCGTGATGCCGCCGCCCGGGCGCGTCCAGTGCCCGACCGTGTAGAGGCCCGCGACCGGGCCGGTCAGCGCCGGCCGGCCGGCGCCCACCTGCTCGGGCGACATCTCCCATCCGAGCATCGCGCCCTGGTAATTGAGGGTGAAGCGCCAGGAGGTGTGCGCCGAGGCGCTGGAGCGCACCACGATCCGCCGCCCGAAGCCGGGCAGCAGCCGCTCGAGCTGGCCGAGGATGAAGCCGTCGATCGCCTGCTTGTGGCGCGGCCAGCCGCCGTTCGCCTCGACGGCGGCGTAATCCATCTCCACCACCTTCTGGACGATCAGCACCTGGCCGCCGGGAGGCGCCATCGCCGGCTCGTAGAGCGTCGGCGCGAAGAGCTTGAAGCGCACCGAGCCCTCGCCCATGCGGTCCGCGTTCCAGCCGTCCCAATAGTAGCCCTGCAGCTCTTCGAGCGTCGCCGCCTCGACCCCCGCCAGACCGAGGTGCATCAGGTAGCAGGGATAGGTGGCGCGCAGGCGCCGCAGGCCGGCGAGGTATGCCGCCGGCACGCGCTCCGGCGGCACCAGCTCTTCCCAGGTGTGCAGCAGGTCGGCGTTCGAGATCACCGCGCCGCAGCGCACCGTGAAGCGCCCCGCGGCGTGCAGCGGCCCGCGCAGGGTCTCGAGCTCGACGCCGTGCACGGCGCCGCCGCGGGCGCCATCTGCCGCGTCGCCCACCAGGATGCGCCGCGCGGCGGTGCTCATCAGGATGTCTCCGCCCTGCTCCTCGAAGCGGCGCGCCAGCTCGTCGGCAAACGCCTGCGAGCCGCCGCGCGGATAGTAGTTGCCGAGGAAGTACGACAGGCGCAGCATCGAATCGAAGAGGAACGAGGTGCGGCCGGGAGGCGATCCCCAATGCGGGCAGTCGGCGGTGAGCAGCAGCTTCAGCTTGCGGTCGCGGAAGTGCCGTTCCAGCACCTGCCGCACGGTCAGCTCCGCGTAGTGCGCCAGCCCCGGCGCCTCGCGGTCGCGGAAGTAGCGCAGCAGTCCCAGCATGTAAGCTTGGCGCACTTCGCCGAAGAAAGCGTCGAGCGCCGCCGCCTCCTCCGGGAAGGCGGCCTTCAACCGCGCCAGATAGACGTCGAACGTCGCCGGCACGTCGAAGCGCGTGCCGTCGGGGAAGCGAAAGGTGTCGACCGGGTCCATCTTCACCCAACCGGTCTCGACCCGCAGCTCGGCCAGCAGCTTGCCGGTGAGGGTCTCGGGGTTGCCGAGGAGCGGATAGAAATGGGTCGCCGCGTCGAAGGTGTAGCCGCCCCGCCGGAAGGTGCTGCAGTAGCCTCCGGTCATGTAGTGCTGCTCGACCAGCAGCACCCGCGCGCCGTCGCGCGCCAGCAGGTTGCCGGCGATGAGGCCGCCGATCCCCGAGCCGATGACCACCACGTCGTAGGCCGCGTCAGGCGGCCGGCGCAGGCCGCGGAACAGCCTTTTCATCCCGCCGCCTCCGGTCCCTCTGCGGTCCTCCACCCCGCCGCCGGCGGCTCGGGCGTCGTCGTAGGGCGGTTGCGGCCGTAGCTCTCGTGCGCGGCCACGAACTCGCCGCTGGCCAGCGCCGCGCCCATCGACAGCTCGCCGGCGAGCAGCGTCGCGGCGGCGATCTCCGCCAGCTTCGGCGCCCCGCCGGCGCCGGCGCAGCCGAGCATCTCCAGGCATTCGCGGGCCGTGCCCCGGCCGGTGCCGCCGCCCACCGTCGCCACGGTCAACGACGGCAGGGTGACGCTGGCGTAGAGGTCGCCGGCCGCGGTCACCTCGGCGTGGGTGATCCCCACCGCCGAGTTGGCGACGTTGGCGACGTCCTGGCCGCAGGCGATGAACAGCGCCGCCAGGCCGTTGGCGAACTGCCCGTTGTAGCCGATGGCGCCGGCCTGCAGATGGCCGAGCAGCGTCGCCTCCCAGACCTCGCGCAGCTCGCCGGGCGTGGTGTGCAGGTGGGCGCGCATCACCCGCGCCGGGAGCAGAGCGCCCGCCACCACGGTCTTGCCCTTGCCGCCGGCGAGCAGCGCCCCGCTTGCCCGCTTCTCGGAGTCCATGGCGCTGAACAGGGTGTAGCGCCGCGCCGCGCCGCGCTCCACCAGCAGCCGGCAGGCGCACTCGGTGGCCTTGGCGATCATGTTCATGCCATGGGCGTCGGCGGTCGAATAGCAGAAATTCACCATCACCGCCCGGCCCAGGGGCCGCGGCTCGAGGCGCAGCAGCCGCCCGTGCCGGGTGGTCGACTCCGCCGCCGCCCGCACCTCCGGCAGCAACCGCTCGAGCTCGCGGCAGAACTGCCGCGCCTCCGCGACGCTGTCGAAACGGAACACCGGCGCCACCCGGTTCTCGTCGGCGTGGAGCCACGCCGTGACGCCGCCCGCCCGCGTCAGCGCGATCATGCCGCGCTCGTAGGAGCGCACGATCGCGCCCTCGGTGGTGGCGAGCGGCACGTAGAAGGTGCCGCGGGCGTGCTCGCCGAGCATGGCCAGCGGTCCGGCCACCCCCAGCGGCACCTGCGCCGCGCCGATCGGGTTCTCGACGTTGCCGCGCATCTCCTCGCCGGCCGTCGAATGGCAGCCGACATGGACCAGCCGCGCTCCCGTCCGCTCCTCCACCCACCGCCGCCGCGCCGCCAGGTCGGCATCGCCGTAGCCCTGATCAATGTAGCGCGGCACCAGCGCCCCGCCCGGCCTCTCCGGCGCCGCGGCGGGCGCCATGCCGTCCCCCGGCACCGCGGCGGCCGGCCCGCCATCTCGCCGCCCCGCAATCCCTGGATCCTGGTCCGGTGCCACCACCAGTTCCGCGGCCGGCACCTCTTGGCTCCCGCCCCGCACCGCGGCGGCACCGGCGCCGGCCGGCGCTCTCCGGACGCCGCCACCCTTCATGGCGCCGTCTCACGCACCCCGGGGGCGCCCTTCCCGGTGGCCTGCCCACCGGCGGCCGGAGCCGGCGGCGCGCCCACCACCAGCGCCGCGCAGTGACCGTCGGCGCCGACCGCGGTCACCAGCGCCAGCCGCCGCGCCAAGAGCGGCAGCTGCCGGGTCGCCGCCTCGGCGCCCGGCAACGGCAGGCCGAGCTCGAGGGTCTCGAGGCCGGCAATGCCCGGCAACATGCCGTCGCCCAAGGTCTCCACGGCGTCGATCGCCTGCCAGGCCGCCGAGACTCCCAGCCCCTCCCCCAGCATCGCCTTGATCGCGGTCACCGGCAGCGCCACCGCCCGGCCGTTGAGCGCCGCCGCCACCCCCAGCGCCTCGGCCCGATCCACCTCGATGCTGCCGCTCGCCGAGGCCGAGAGGAAACCGATCGCGGCAGGCGCCGCGCCGGCGTCCGCCAGCGCCAACCGCACCGCCCGCGCCACCGCCGCCGCCATGCCGGCCTCGCCCTCTTGGGCGGCGAAGGCGGCGCCCCAGCCCAGCACCTCGGCGTGCACCGTCGCGCCGCGCCCGGCGGCCGTCCCGGCCTCCTCCAGCACCAGCAGCGCCGCCCCCTCGGCGAGGCTGAAACCGTTGCGCCGGGCGTCGAACGGCACCGGCCGTTCCGCCGCCGCGGCCGGTCCGCCGGCACCCTCGCCACCGGTCGCGGCGCCAGCCGCCCCTCGCCGCGAGCCGCACAGCCGCCCGGCGCGGTGGTAGCCGAAGAAAGACTCGAAGCACAGCTCTTCGGCGCCACCCGCCAGCACCGCGTCGGCCCTCCCGGCGCGGATCATCTCCGCCGCCTGGGCGATGGCCAGCAGCCCGGATGCCTCGCCTCCCGCCAGCGTCGAGTTGACGCCGCGCAGGCCGTGCCAGATGGCCGCCTGGCCGGCTGCCGCATTGATGACGCTGTTGGCGAAATCCAGCGGGCTGGCATGCGTCGGCCCCAGCCGTATCGCCCGCCGGTCGAACTCGGCGATGGTGCGGACGCTGCAAAAGGTGGTGCCGACAACCAGCCCCACCTCGACCTGCTCGGCCAGCGGCGCACCCGGTGCACCCGGCTCTGCCGGGCCGCCCGCGGCCGCGGCTTCCGTCCCACCGCCAGGCGTCCCCGCCCCAGCGCCCGCGGCCACGGCTCCGGCACCCGTCCCCGGCCCGGCCGGCGCCCCCGTCCCGCCCGCCGGCGGGCGCCCGCCGGCGCCGCCCGCGCCGCCGCGCAGCACCGCCGCCCAGCCGCTGTCGGCCAGCGCCAGCTGCGCCGCCACCACCAGCAGCCGGGAGGTGCGGTCGAGCGGCCGCAGGTTGCGATCGCCGACGTAGCCCTGCGGCTCGAAGGGCCGGATCTCGCCGCCTTCGGTACAGCCGATGCCGGTGGTGTCGAACAGCTCGACCGGCTTCCTGCCGCTGGTGCCCGCCACCAGCGCCTGGTGCAGCGCCGCCGGCGAGTCGCCGAGCGGCGAGACCAGGCCGGCGCCGGTGATCACCACCCGGCGCCGCGGCTCCGCGGTTGCCTGCTCGTGCGTGCTCACGACGCCGTTCCCTCGCACTTCCTGAAGATCGTCGAGGCGTTGCTGCCGCCAAACGCATAGGCGTTGTTCATCGCCACCTCGACCCGCAGCCGGCGCGCCACGTTCGGCACGTAGTCGAGATCGCCTTCGGGCTCCTCCAGCCCCATGGTCGGCGGGATCTCGTCGTGCGCCACCGCCAGCGCGCAAACCGCCGCCTCGATCGCCGAGGCCGCCCCCATGGTGTGGCCCAGCATCGACTTGATCGAGCTGATCGGCACCCGCGTCCGGGCTCCGAACACCCGCCCCACCGCGATCGCCTCCAGCCGGTCATTGGTGGGGGTGCCGGTGCCATGGGCGCTGATGTAGCTCACCTCCTCCGGCGCCACCCCGGCATCGGCCAGCGCCCGCGCCATCGCGCGCACCGCGCCTTCGCCTTCCGGATGAGCGGCGGTCATGTGGTGAGCGTCGCACGACAGGCCGTAGCCGGCCACCTCGGCGTAGATGCGCGCCCCCCGCCGGCGCGCCGCCGCGAGCGGCTCGAGCACCAGCACCGCCGCCCCCTCGCCGGGGATCATGCCACGGCGGCGGCGGTCGAAGGGCTGGCAGCGCTCGGGCGCGATCGCCCCGAGGCGGGCGAAACCGGTGAAGGTGGTGCGGGAGAAGGCGTCGGCGCCGCCGGCCAGCATCAGGTCGGCGCGGCCGGCGCGCAGCACGTCGACGGCATGGGCCAGCGCGTAATTGCCCGCCGCGCACGCCGCCGGGATCATGGTGTTGATCCCGGCGAGGCCCAGCTCGCGCGCCACGTGCACCGCGATCATCTGGCAGGGATAGCGCTCCATGAACTCGCCGCCCACCGCGTCCAGCTCGCCGGCGAGGAAGCGGTCGTCGAAGCGCTCGATCTCGCGTGACTCGCCCGAGGTGGTGCCCAGGGCCACCCCCGCGCGCTCGGCGGCCACTCCCGCCGGCTGCCCATCGTGCCAGTCGTCGAGCTGGCCGACCCTGGCGTCGGCCAGCGCCAGCCGCGCCGCCGCGATCGCCAGCTGCGAAGCCCGACCCAACCGCGCGGGATCCAGCGTCCGCACGTGGGCTGCCGGCGAGAAGCCCCGTACCTCCGCCCCCAGATGGACGTTGAAGCCGGCGGTGTCGAACGATTCGACCGGCGCGAAGCCCAGGCGGCCGGCCAGCAGGCCGGTCCACAGGTCGTCCCGTCCGGTTCCCAGCGGCGTCACCGCGCCAATCCCCGTGATCACGATCCGCATCGTAGCAGCGACCCTCCCCTCGATCTGACGACCGCCAAGCCTTCACGACCCCGACGAACCGACCGGTCTGCCACAACCGGCGACCGGCCTGCCCGATCCGTTACCGACGATCGGGGCGCTCGGCGACGATCTCAATCTCCAACAACGACAACCGGTCGAAATTGAGATCGCGGCGCGGCGATCGGCTGGCCGCGGTCGCCGACGGGCGCAAGGTCCATGCCGCCACAAACCCCTGGCGGCGGTTCCGGTTCTGCACCTACCTCCGCTGGCGGCGTTGAATCACAAGTATATCGCAACCGCAGCGCGATGGGTTACAAATGCGCGGCGGGCGCTCGCTCGCGGAGTGCAACCGCAACACCGTTGAAACGTGAACAATCGAATAGATCAAGTTAACATCCAGCGATCGTTCACTTGCGCCATTGCGCGGCCGGCGACGCCGCTCGGGGGAGCGACCCGGCCGCGGCCGCCGCCGGCCCCCGGCGGCCCATGCTCTCCCCCGGGCGTCGGGCTCCTCCGCCAGCAGCCGCGCCGGCGCCGGATGCAGCCGGCGGCTGATTGGGCGACCGCCGCCTGCCCAGCCGCCCCCTGCCTGCCCAGCCGGCTGCCCGGCCGCCAGCCGCCGCCGGCCGCTGCCCGGGGCGCCGGCTTCCGCTACACTAGGCCCCGCGAATGGGCGCCGAGCCATGAACCTGACCCCCGAGCTGGTAGCCGACATCCTGGTGCGCCAGAGCTACGTCACCCGCGACCAGGGCGAAACCATCCGCCAGGAAGCCAAGCTCGTGCCCCACCGCCTGCGCTCGAGCTCCGCCTACGAGCAGAAGGCCGTCGCCTACGAGCTGGTGATGCGCCTGCACCTGCCCAATTCCAGGGACTCGGGCTCGGCCATCGGCGAGCAGGAGATCGCCGAGGCCATCGCCGCCGACTCCGGCCTGCTGCACCAGCGCATCGACTCGCTCAGCCTCAACGCCGACCTGATGGAATCCAAGATGTCGCGGCCGTTCGCGCGCCGCCACCGGATGATCCCGCTGCAGATGAACAACGGGCGCCTGCGGGTGGCCTGCGCCAACCCCTACGACCTCGAGGGCGTCGACTCCTTCCGCCGCATCGCCGGCCGCGACATCGAGCTGGTGGTCGCCTCCGAGCCCGACATCCTCAAGGCGATCACCGAGTTCTACGGCCTCCGCCACTCGGTCAAGCGGGCCGAGCGCGACCTGTCGAGCGGCATCGACCTCGGCAACCTCGAGCAGCTGGTGCGGATGAAGAGCGAGACCGAGATCGAGTCCTCCGACCAGCACGTGGTCAACGCCGTCGAGTTCATGATGCAGCACGCCTTCGACAGCCGGGCGAGCGACATCCACATCGAGCCCAAGCGCGAGGAGAGCCTGATCCGCTTCCGCATCGACGGCGTCCTGCACGACATCCAGAAGATGCCCAAGATCGTGCACGCCGCCGTGGTGTCGCGGATCAAGACCATGTCGCGCCTCGACATCGCCGAGAAGCGCCGCCCGCAGGACGGCCGCATCAAGGCGACCCGCAACGGCCGCGACGTCGAGCTGCGCGTCGCCACCCTGCCGGTCGCCTTCGGCGAGAAGGTGGTGATGCGCATCTTCGATCCGCAGCTGCTGCTGCAGGACCTCACCGGGCTCGGCTTCTACCCGGACGAGATGCAGCTGTTCAACGACTTCATCAGCCGCCCGCACGGCATCATCCTGGTCACCGGCCCCACCGGCTCCGGCAAGACCACCACCCTCTACTCGGCGCTCAAGACCATCGCCACCCGCGAGCTCAACGTGACCACCATCGAGGACCCGATCGAGATGGTCTACGAGGAGTTCAACCAGACGGCGGTGCAGGTCAAGGTGGGCATCACCTTCGCCGGCGCCCTGCGCCACATCCTGCGCCAGGACCCGGACGTCATCATGGTCGGCGAGATCCGCGACCCGGAGACGGCGCAGTACTCCATCCAGGCGGCGCTCACCGGCCACCTGGTGTTCTCCACCCTGCACACCAACGACGCCGCCACCTCGATCTCCCGCCTGGTGGACCTGGAGGTCGAGCGCTTCCTGATCGGCTCGACGGTGGTCGGCACGATGGCCCAGCGCCTGCTGCGCCGCATCTGCCCGCACTGCATCGCCGAGCGCCACCTGACCGCCGACGAGGTCGCGACCCTGCGCTTGTCGGTGCCGGCCGGCAAGCGGGTCAAGGTCAAGGAGGGCGAGGGCTGCTTCGAGTGCCGCGGCACCGGCTACTTCGGCCGCACCGGCATCTTCGAGATCCTGCCCATCGACGACGCCGTCAAGGCGCTGGTGCTGCGCGGCGCCGACTCTCCGGAAATCAAGCGCGAAGCGGTCAAGAACGGCATGCGCACCCTTCGCCAATCCGCGCTGCGCAAGCTCGCGGAGGGTGTCACCACCTTCGAAGAGGTGGTCCGGGTGACCGGGATCTAGCCACCGCGTCCCGGTCCACGCCGTCCCCCGCCGGCCCACCACAGGCCAGCCTGTCGGATCGCCGCTAGCGACTTGCAGGCGCTGCCGGACCCAGGTAGAGGTCAAGCCAGCGCAGCGACTCCTTGATCTGCTCGGTGCGCGGGACCGAGTGACCGCCAGGATAGATCCGTCGCTCCTTCTGATCCTTCGGCACGCCCAGGAGCTCGAACATCGGAATCTGGGAAGTCTTCGCGGGAAAGAAGAAATCGAGCTCG
>DATGHG010000423.1:0-4808 GCA_035308185.1 Thermoanaerobaculia bacterium
CCCCCTTCGTTTGCGGCTCTGACGCCGCCTCACCGCTGCGTCAACCCGCGGAAACCCGGGGGACCCTCTCCCCCTTTGTCGAGGCTCTTTGCGGATGCCTCGATCGTACGACCGCGGGAACCGGTCGTTCCATATCGTCTAAAGGACACTACCCGGCGGCGGCGCGGATCGCCGAGGGAACGCCGGCCCTGGTACTCTATGGAGACGATGGCACACGAGGACGCAAGCAGGCTGGCGCCCGAGGCGGCGCATACCCATGCCCACGAGCATGGCGGGCATGGGCATGGCCATGGGCACGGGCTCGGGCACACGCACCTCCCCCAAGGCGGCGAAGGCCACGAACGGCGGCTGCTGTGGACGCTGGGGCTGGCGGCGGCCTATATGCTGGCGGAAGTGGTCGGCGGCTGGCTCACCGGCTCGCTGGCGCTGCTGGCGGACGCAGGGCACATGCTGTCGGACGTGGCGGCGCTCGGGCTGTCGGTCTTCGCCATCCGCATCGCGCGGCGGCCGCCGACGCCCACCCGCACCTACGGCCACCATCGCACCGAGATCCTGGCCGCCCTGGTCAACGGCGCCATGCTGGTGGCGATCTCGATCTTCGTGATGATCGAGGCCTGCCGGCGGCTGGCGGCGCCGCCCGCGGTCAACGCGCCGGTGATGATGGCGGTGGCCGCCGGCGGCCTGCTGTTCAACATCGTCGGCATGCAGCTGCTCGCCGCCGGGCGGGAAGAGAACCTCAACGTCCGGGGGGCGTGGCTGCACGTCGCGACCGACGCCTTGGGCAGCCTGCAGACGATCGTCGCCGGCGGGCTGATCTGGTGGCTGGGCTGGCGGTGGGCCGACCCGGCGGCGTCGATCGTCATCGCGCTCCTGGTCATCTGGTCGTCGTGGTCGCTGCTGCGCGACGCGGTGGCGGTGCTGATGGAGGGCGCGCCGCGGCACCTCGACGTGGTGCAGGTGCGCGAGGCGCTGATCTGCCTGCCCGGCGTGGTCGGCGTCCATGACCTGCACGTCTGGACGATCACCAGCGGGCGCGACGCGCTGTCGGCGCACCTGGTGGTGGGGGAGTCGAGCCAGCGCGGCAAGACGCTGGAGCAGGTGCGCGGCACGCTGGCCGAGCGCTTCGGCATCAAGCACGTCACCGTGCAGCTCGAGCACGACGAATGCGGGGACGGCTGTTGAGCGGGCGGGCATGAGGGACGGCGGGGAGGCGGCGCCGGAGCGCTACGTGCGGGTGGCGAGCCCGGCGGAGGTGCCGCCGCCGGACCCGCTGGCGGTGGACGTCGCCGTGCTCGACATGAATCACGGCTGGCCGAACCTGGGCCACGACTCGCTGGTGCAGTCGCTGCTCGAAGGCGATCCGCGGCGGCTGGCGGAGGAGCGGCGCAGCGGGCTCCGGGTGCGGGTGCTCTCCTACGACGTGCGCCGCGGCGGGGTGGTGCCCGAGCCGCCGACGGCCGGGCGGTTCGCGATCTATGTCGGCACCGGCGGGCCGGGCCACATCGACCCGCGCTGCAACGACGGCGTCGACCCCGGCAGCCAGGGGGTGCGCGAGGACCCGCGCTGGGAGGCGCCGCTCTTCCGCCTGTACCAGGCGGTGCGGGCCGATCCGGGGGCGGCGCTGTTGGCGGTCTGCCACAGCTTCGGTGTGATCTGCCGCTGGACCGGCATCGCCCGGCCGCGGCTGCGTGGTCCCGAAAAGGGGGGCAAGAGCTCGGGGGCGCTCGAAAACGTGCTGACCGCCGAGGCCGCCGCCCATCCCTGGTTCGGGCGCTTTGCCGGCGACGGCCACGGTAACGGCGGCGGCTACGGGCGGCTGCGCATCCTCGACAACCGGCTTTACGACCTCATCGAAGAGCCCCGGCCGCTGCCCGCCGGAGCGCTGCGCATCGGCTACGAGACGCTCGGGGTGGGCGGCCCGCCCGGCGAGGCGTTGACCATGCTCGAGCTGGCGCGCGACCGCGGCGGGGTGATGCCGCGGTTCTTCGGTGTCAATCATCATCCCGAGGTGGTGGACCGCGGGCGCCAGCTACAGCTGCTGGATCGCCAGCTGGCGAGCGGCACCGTAAGCGCTCAGTGGGTGGCGGAGCGGCGGGAGATCCTCACCCGCTCCTACCCGGACGAGGACAGTGACCGCTGCCTGAACCTCACCTCGGAGTGCACGCTGCTCGGGCCGCTGCGCTTCTTCCTCTATCGCCAGCTGCGGCAGCGGGCGGCGGCGCTGCGGCTGCCGCTGGCGCTGCACGAGGACCAGGTGCTGGAGCAGGGAGCGCCGGCGAGCGCATGAATCCCCGGCCGCCGTTCTCCTGGGAGCTGACGCTCGAACAGGAGATCGCCGCGTTCGAGCGGCTGAAGCCGCGGCTGCAGGACGTCTGGGCCACCCTGACGATGCGCGACGAGGAGCCGCACACCTCGGTGGTGGTGCCGTCGCTCACCCTGGACCGCGGCAGCCTGGCGAAGCTGGCCGGCGCCAGCTTCTACGAGGAGCGGCTGCTGTTCCTGCTGATGCGGCTGCGCAATCCGCGAGCGCGCATGGTCTTCGTCACCTCGCAGCCGGTGCACCCGCTGACCCTCGAGTATTACTTCCAGCTGCTCGCCGGCATCCCGGCGAGCCACGCCCGGTCGCGCCTCACCCTGCTCTGCGCCTACGACGCCTCGCCGCGATCGTTGACCGAGAAGGTGCTCGAGCGGCCGCGCCTGATCCAGCGCATCCGCGACGGGATCCAGAACCCGGCGCGGGCCTACCTGACGGTGTTCAACGCCACGCCGCTGGAGCGCCGGCTGGCGGTGCTGCTCGGCATCCCGATGAACGGCGCCGATCCGCAGCTGGCACACCTCGGCACCAAGTCGGGCAGCCGCAAGGTGTTCCGCGATGCCGGAGTGGCGCTGCCGGAAGGGATGGAGAACCTGCGCGACCGCACCGACGTCGAGGCGGCGCTGATCGAGCTGCGGCGGCGGCGGCCGAGGCTGCGCAAGGCGGTGATCAAGCTCGACGACAGCTTCTCCGGCGAGGGCAACGCCATCTTCCGCTACCCCGACCGGGGGCCGGCGGCGCGGGCCGCGGCGGCGGCGCCGGAGGCGGTGGTGGCGAGGAGCCGGACGCACGAGACTCCTGAGAGCGCCGAGGGCGGCGAGGGCGGCGAGGGAGCCCTGGGTCGGCAGGCGCCGGTGCGGCGGCGGGCCGGTGGCGGCAGCAGCCCGGCGGCGGTGCGCGACGCGCTGGCCGCCATCGAGCTGTCGGTGGCGGACGAGACTCCGGACAGCTACTTCGCCAAGTTCGGCAGCATGGGCGGCGTGGTCGAGGAGTTCATCGAGGGCAGGGAGAAGACGTCGCCGAGCACGCAGCTGCGCATCAGCCCGTACGGCGAGGTGCTCACCATCTCCACCCACGACCAGATCCTCGGCGGTCCCAGCCAGCAGGTGTTCCTGGGTTGCCGCTTCCCGGCCCGCGACGACTACCGGATGCGGATGCAGGAGGCGGCGGTGCGCATCGGCGAGGTGCTGGCGGCGCACGGCGTGGTGAGCCGCTTCGCGGTCGATTTCCTGGCCTGGCGCGACGACCCGACGAGCGACTGGAACCTGGCTGCGCTCGAGATCAACCTGCGCATGGGCGGCACCACTCATCCCTATCTGGCGCTACAGTTCCTGACCGGCGGCTCGCTCGACCGTGACACCGGGTTGTTCTGGTCGCCCACGGGTCACACCAAGTGTTACGTGGCCACCGACAACCTGCGCTCCGAGGCGTATCGCGGCCTGCTGCCCGAGGACCTGATCGAGATCCTGACCGAGACCCGCCTCCATTACAGCCTGGGTACCGAGTCCGGCACCCTGTTTCACCTGATCGGGGCGGTGTCGGAGTTCGGCAAGCTGGGGGTCACCGCGATCGCCGACACCCACGAGGAGGCGGACGCCATCTACCAGCGGGCGCTGGCGGTGCTCGACCGCGAGACCGCGGTGAGCCGTCCGGGGTTCCAGGGCGCCGGCGGCGCGCCGAGCGGTCCCGGGTTGCCGGGCGGACCGGGGCTTCCGGCCGGGTCGACGCCGGCGCTGTCGACCTGACCGGCCGGCGTCTCGCCCGTGCCGGCGGGCTGTTGCGTGGGTGGTGTCGTTTCGGCACGATCCCGGCTTTACGCGGCCGGCCGGCGCGCCGCGATATACTCTAGGGCGTAACCAGACCGCCGTAGCGTTCCTCGCACCAGACCGGAAGTTCTTGGAGGCGACCATGCAACGTTCCTTCCGCATGACCATCCAGCAGGCGACGAAGGATTACGAGCACTGGCTCGGCGCCTTTCTCGAGATCATTCCCGAGGACCTCGCGGCCAAGCACCAGAGGATGGCCGCCGCGATCTTCCCGTTCCTGCGCGCCACCTACTACCGCTGGGCGCAGCTGTTCCCATATCGCTGCAAGGAGCTGAGCCGGGCGCCGCAGGTGCTGGCGGTCGGCGACCTGCACGTCGAGAACTTCGGCACCTGGCGCGACGCCGAGGGCCGGCTGGTGTGGGGGATCAACGATTTCGACGAGACCTGGCGCCTGCCGTATGCCCACGACCTGGTGCGGCTGGCCACCAGCGCCCACCTGGCGATCGACGGCGGCCACCTCAAGATCACCGCCCGGGAGGCCTGCGAGTCGCTGCTCGGCGGCTACCGCGAGGGGCTCGAGGCGGGCGGCCGTCCGTTCGTGCTGGCGGAGCACTCCAAGGCGCTGCGTTCGATGGCCACCGCCCGGCTCGCCGATCCCCAACGGTTCTGGGACAAGCTCGACAGCCTGCCGACCTGGAAGGCCGAGGTGCCGGCGCGGGTGGTCAAGG
>DATGHG010000424.1:0-15437 GCA_035308185.1 Thermoanaerobaculia bacterium
ACGCCAACGCCTTCCAGCAGCTCGGGGCGGTCAGCAGCGTCAACGGGCTGCCGACCAGAATGACCTCCATCGCCTGGCTCGGCATCCTGGAGGAGTACCGCTACTATTGCCGCCAGGACAACACCGGTCCCTTCAACGATCCCATGCCGCATCTGTCGCGCGCCCGAATGTACCCGGGCACCGAGACGCCCTACTACGGCGATCCCAACAACCTTCAGGTCGACGTCGCCGACAACGTGCTCGATCTTCAGGTCGCCCTCGGCGTCGACAAGAACGCCGACGGCCTGATCACCGAGGGCACCGGCCTGGGCAACCCGCCCAACCAAACTCCGAGCACCACCGACGAATGGATCTACAACTTTGCCGGCGACGCGCCCTTCCCGCCGCTGCCGCCGCCGTTGATCTCCTGGCCGCTGCGCGAGGTACGCATCTCCACGTTGGCCAAGACCGGCAACTTCGATCCCAGCTACCAGGGCCCCAAGATCACCAACATCGAGGACCACGTCTACACGGCTTCGGACTTTGCCAACACCTTCCGCGGCCGGACCTATCGCCATCGTCTGCTGCAAACGGTGGTGGGGCTGCGCAACCTGTGAGGACCTGCCCATGACCGATCATCCAGCCACCGTCCCTGCGGGTACCGGGGCGCGCCGGGGCGAGCGCGGCACCGCCTTCGTGGTGGCGCTGCTGGTGCTGCTGGTGCTGACCATCGCCGGCCTGGCGCTGACGCTGATGACCCAGACCGAGATGCGGATCGGCGCCAACGAGCGGGAGGCGAACCGCACCTTCTACGCTTCCGACTCGGGCATCCAGGTATCGACCGCCCGCACCCTGTGGACCGCCAACACCACGCAGACGCTGACCATCCTGCTCAACACCACCCAGCAGGACACCAACGCGGCCGCGGCACCGCCGCTGACCTTCGAGGATCAGATCGTGGTGACGCCGCTGTATGCCATCCACACCCAACCTTGCGAGTTCTGCCAGATCAACCAGAACCAGCAGATCCAGTACGCCTACACCACCTCCGTCGTCAACGTCACCACCACGCGTCTCGGGCTGAACACCATCCCGAGCGCCTTCTCCCAGACCTTGGCGCAACAAGTCGTCGCGTCGATGATCGGCATCCAGCCGTCGCCGCAGTCCAATGCCATCGTCTACCACCCGCCGACGGGCTTGAAGTACTGATCCCGGGGCTTGCTCGCCAGCTGATCCCGGTTGATCCCGAGAAAAGGGGCACGGAGACTCTATGGAACCTGACCGCCGCCACTGTTCGCTCCCGGGCCTGCAGCTCGCGCCGCTGGCCGCGGCGCTGGCGCTGGCGCTCGGCGTCGCCGCGCCGGCCGCGCGCGCCGACGACCGCAGCCTGCTGCACGCCACGCAGGAAAACCCCTACGTGTTCATCATCCTCGACACCTCGGGATCGATGCACCAGGAGGTCGCCTGCAGCGCCGCCGACGTGGCCGCCGGCTTCTGTTCCGCGGAGTGCGATCCCGGCGACTGCCTGCCGCGGATGATGGGCGACGACCCGGACTCCAAGATCTACGTCGCCAAGCAGACGATCTACACCATCATGCAGTCGCACCCCAACATCAACTTCGGCTTCGGCCACTTCGACCAGACCCAGCTCAAGATGTCCTGGAAGTACTGGTGGTACGCGGTGGCCAGCACGCAGCCGGGCGGTTTCATCACGCTCGACGACGGCACGACATATCCACCCGCGGGCCAGCAGGAGCTCTTCGGGGACCAGGCCTGGGCCTGCACGCTCGGCGGCCCCAGCCCCTTCAACAACGTCGGCTGCATCTCGACGCAACCGGCCCACCTCGACAACTCCTGGGAGCTGGAGCGGGCGCGGCGCTACCCGAAGCTCGGCGACACCAACAACGCAGACTGGTCCTACTACTTCACCGAGAAATCCAACAACAGCCTGCCCGTCTACAAGGTGACCTTCACCCACCCCGCCACCTCGTCGTGCGGCGTCACCATCCTGGGCTGCGCGACTTTGCAGGTCAGCGTCAGGGTCGACAAATGCCTGAACAGCGCCTGCAGCTCGGTCACCACCAAGGGCACGAAGACGCTGACCTTCAATCTGACCAATCAGACGGTGTACTGGGACCCGGGCGTGGACCTCAACGGCACCAACGTGCCGGACGTCAACGGCAACGGCGGCGCCTTCTACTCCGGCAACAATCAGGCGGCGCGCGAGATCAATGCCAACTACTCGAACTCGAACCATCAGATGGAACCGAACACCGACACCGCCACCAACGACCCCTGGCTGACGGGTGGCACCTGCATCGCCGATCCGGTGCCGGTGTGCAACGGCTCGCTCTTCGCCACCAACACCTGCACCATGATGGAGCCGACCTGCACCGACGCGTCCGCCCGCACTCCCGTCAACAGTTTCAGCGTCGGCGACATCATCCCGCTGGACTGGAAGACCAACCAGCAGACGGCGATCAGCCAGCGCATGGCGCCCAACCTGCTGAACCCTGCCAACACCATGCCGGACTTCGGCATCTCGGACTACATGGCGGACCACCCGCTCGCCGGCGAGACCGGCCTGCGCGTCAAGGTCGCGGCGCAGCGGCCGCTGGCACCGGAAGGCGGCACGCCGACCGGCAACGTGATGAACAGCTTCTTCAATCTCATGACCGGCCTCACCTCGCCGCTCGCCGCGCCTCCCAACGGCTTCAAGGCGGTCGCCGCCAGCAGCTGGATCGGCACGGCCTCGGGGGCCTCCGGAGACCCGTTCTTCTCCTGTAAGCCGGCGTACATCCTGATCCTGACCGATGGCCTGGCGAGCAGCGACGACGGCAACTGGAACGCGGACGTCACCCAGTGCCCGGCCTTCAACAGTTGGACCGGCAAGCCGAGCAACCCGGCGCCGGGCTATGCCTGCTGCGTCGCCGAGGCGTTGCGCAGCGTCAACTACGGCGCCACCAACACCGCCTACCCCATCCGCACCTTCGTCGTCGGGCTCGGCCTCACCACCACCCAGGTCGGCGGCTACAACAACACCCTGCAATGCATCTCCGACGAGGGCGGCACCGGCAACCGGCACTTCTTCAACGGCATCAAGAACACCGTGGCCGGCCAGCCGGCGGGCTTCCCTGCCAGCGATCCGCCGGCGTTTACCTACTGCTGCAACCACGCGGCCTTCCTGGCCGGCGAGTGCTCGCCGGAGGCGGACTGCGCCACGCCGCCGGCCAACTTCTGCTGCTCCGCCGCGGATTTCGGCTTTGGCAACTGCGCGCCGCTCAACCCCTGCGACGGCCCGGGCCCCTTCCTGCCGCAGAGCAAGCAGCAGATCCTCACCGACCTGCAATCGGTCCTCAACCTGATCTCATCGCAGGCCACCGCCTTCGCCTCGGCGGCGGTGCCGTCGATCCAGTCGAACGTCCAGAACAAGGAGCTGATCACCAGCTTCCTGCCGCTCAACCTGCCGATCTGGCCCGGCCGGGTCGACGCCTTCTCCGACCCGGTCCCGACCCAGAAGATCACCGTCACCCTGCCGGACGGCTCTCAGACCACGGCCACCGTCCCCGACACCCGGCCGTCGGCGGATTGCACCGCGCCCGGCCAGCAGGGCTGCCACCTCTGGAACGCCGGCGGCGGCCAGCTGGTGGGCGGCGCCAACACCGGCGACACCGTTCTCGCCCAGGGCCTGAAGGGTCTCGACACCGCCGGCAACGATCCGACCAAGCGGCGCGTCTACTACGCCCCGTTCACCCCCATCGTGCCGGGCGAGCTGCGGCTCTCCCTGCAGGTGCCGCTGGCGACCGACACCGGTCACCTCTACGACCTCGAGAACGCGCTCGGCATCTGCGGCCCGGGCTACAGCTACTATCCGCCGAGCTCCGCGACCTGCACCGAGAACGCACCGGGGACCGGCTCGACCTGCACCGCCCCCGGCGTCACGCTCTCCGATACCAACCCCTGCCCCAGCGGCCAGACTTCCGCTTCCACCCCGTACCTCAACGCCCAGCAGGCGGTCAGTTTCACCGAGGGCATCAAGAGCTATCTCGATCCGACCACCAACCAGCCGGTCCAGTACCTGCTGGGCGACATCTTCCACTCCAATCCCCAGGTGCTGGGGCAGCCCGCCAACACCACCCTGTTCGAGGGCAATGTCGACGGCTATCAGACGTTCGCCGCCGCCGAGCGCTTCCGGCGCAAGGTGCTCTACTTCGGCAGCGACGACGGCGAGATGCACGCCCTCGACGTCGGCACGGTGACGCAGGGGACGGTGGCGGGCCTCTCCGCCTGGACCTTCACCAACGGCACCGGCAACGAGCTCTTTGCCTTCGTCCCGCGCACCGTGATGCCGACGCTCGCCGCGCTCGGCGCCGCCGCCGCGCCGCCGACCAACGGCGGGGCGCAGACCTTCATGGTGGATGGCCCGCCGAACCTGGCCGAGGGCTTCTTCGACGCCACCGGCAGCGCCGCTTCGTGCGCGCAAACTCCGGTGCCGGCGACGTGCGTGTGGCACAGCCTGGTCATCGGCGGCCTGCGCGAGGGCGGGCATGGCTACTACGCCGTGGACGTCACCCAGCCCGACACCTTGCAGAGCAACTTCGAGACTCCGAACGTCAGCTCGACGCCGGCGATCCAGCTGCCCAACCCGAACGCGGCCAACTACCTGCCGAGCTGCATCAACGGCGGCGCCGGCTGCGGCCAGCTGCCCTATCCGACCCCGCTCTGGGAGTTCACCGACAGCGTCCAGGTGGCGCCGGCCTGCGTCAGCAACTGCGCGTTGAAGCCGAACGACGAGGATTCCTCGGGCGCCGGTCTCGGCCAGCCCGACCTCGGCGAGACCTGGTCGCTGCCCAACACCGGCCGCGTCCGGATCTGCGACACCTCCGCCTGCGCCACCTTCCACGAGCAGTGGGTGGTGGTGTTCGGCGGCGGCATGGATCCCGGCGCCGCCAACAGCCAGGGCAACTGGCTCTACATGCTCGACATGGGCACCGGCAAGATCATCTACAAGCGGGCGCTCAACGGTTCGGTGCCCAGCGAGCCGGCGGCCGTCGACACCGGCCAGGACGGCTACATCGACACCATCTATGTCGGCACCACGGCGGGGCACCTCTACAAGGTCGACCTCTCGCAGCCGGCGCCCCTCAGCGGCGCCAACAACCGGGTGACGAGCACCTTCTGGCAGCCGTTCGAGATCTTCAACACCCAGGGTCGGCAGATGTTCTACCCGCCGGCGGTGTTCTTCGACACCGACCGCAATCAGTACGGTCTGGCGTGGGGCACCGGCAACCGCTTCGACCTTTGGAAGAGCGACGCCACCACCGGCCGCTTCTTCGTGTTCATCGACACCGGCTTCACCGCGGCCAACACGCTGACGCCGTACACCTCCGCCAACCTGCAACAGCTGACGCCTGACGGCACGCTCAACCCCAACAGCAACTTCCTGCTCAGCCCACCCGGCGGCCTGCTGCCCGGCTACTACTTCGAGCTCGGCGCCGGCGAGCGGGTGCTCAACGAGGCGTTCACCCTCACCGGGGTGATGATCTTCTCCACCTACGTGCCCAAGCCGCTCACCTCGGTCGCCAACGGCACCACCGTCTGCGCCGACAGCGGCGACACCCACGTCTTCGTGCTCAACATCAACAACGGCGACGCCATCAGCCAGCAGACCGGCGCGGAGGGCACCGGCACGCCGACCGGCACCAGCAACCGCTATTTCGTGCTGGCCAAGGACCTGGGGCTCAACGTCAACACCAGCGAGTCGACGCCGATCATCGCCACCAAGGCGAATCCAAACCCGCCGACGGAGGCGGCGCTGTCCGCGGCGATCCAGGACGTGATGAAGCAGATCATGGCCCTGATGCCGGCGAACTGCCGCTACTCCACCAAGCGCATCAACATCACGGTGACCGACACCTTCAACTCCACCTATCCGGCGGCGGCCGTGCCGGCGTGTATAATCGAGAAGAACTGGAAGGAGTTCTAGAGTCCTGGCATACCCACTAGCCAAGCGGGACACTAGGGAGGTCCGGATTACCATGACGACACGAGCCCGGGTCCTGGCGGCGATGTTCGCCGCCGCCGTCGCCGCCACGGTCCCCGCGGCTCTGCACGCCGACTGGATCGTCACCCGGCAGGGTGACCGCTTCGAGATCAAGGGTGCCTGGCAGCTCAAGGGCAAGCTGGTGGTCTTCACCCTGCCCAACGGTGCCCTTTCCTCGATGCGCGCCGACCGGGTGGACCTCGACGCCAGCAAGCAGGCGACCGAGAAGGCGAAGCAGGAGGCCGCGGCGCCGCCGCCCGCGCCGGATCAGCCGAAAGCCAAGCGCAAGGCGGTCATCGTCCTGACCGACAAGGACTTCAAGAAGACGCCGCTGCCGGACGGCGCCGCCGAACCGGGCGCCGCCGGCGGTACCGGCACCAATCCCGCGGATCCCAAGAAGGGCGGCAAGGACGCTCCTCCCGCCAAGGACGTGCCGAGCTCCGTCGAGGTGGTGACCTGGGACCGGGTGCCCGCCTCCGAGAGCAAGGCGGACGGCGCCGAGATCACCGGCTCCGTGCGCAACACCTCCCAGAGCTACCTCACCGAGATCGGCGTGGTGGCCGACCTCTTCGACGACAACGGCGGCCTGATCGGCCGCTACCCTGCCGCGGTCGACACCCTGCCGCTGCCGCCGGGCGAGAGCAGCAAGTTCCACCTGGTCGTCAACGGCGTCTTCGCTTTCGCTTCGATCCGCTGGGAAACGACGGCCAAGGGCCTGAAGACGCAGCCGCCCCCGGCAACCCCGCCAGGTCCGGCGAGCTAGCACCTTGGGGCAGGCGGCTTGCGCCGCACCGCAGGTTGCAAGCATCTGCGCCTCAGAACCGGTACTTCGGCACGCCTTCCAGGTCGTGCTCCTTCACCTTCTTGAGTAGCGCCCGGTAGCTGATGCCGAGCCGGTCGGCGGCGCGGCGCTTGTCGCCGGCGCTGTCGATCAGGGCCTGGCGCAGGCGGTCGCGCTCGGCCTCAGCGATGGGTGGGGGAGCGGCCGAAGAGCCCAGGAGTGATTGCAGGTCGGCCGGACTGAGCTCGGGGCCGTCGCCGAGGATCACCGCCCTTTCGAGCAGGTTGGCGAGCTCGCGCACGTTGCCTGGCCAGAGCTGCGCGGCAAGCACCTCGGTGGCGCCGGCGGCCAGGACGGGGACCGGCAGCTGGTGGCGGCGGGCGATACCCGCGACCAGGTGGCGGGCTAGGCGCGGCACGTCGCTCGACCGCTCGCGCAGCGGCGGCAGCTCGATCGGGAAAACCGCGAGGCGAAAGAAGAGGTCGGAGCGGAAGCGCCCGTCTTCCACCATGCGCTGCAGGTCGCGGTTGGTGGCCGCCACCAGCCGCAGGTCGGCGTGGAGGGTGCGGCCGCCGCCGACCCGCTCGAAGGTGCGCTCCTCGAGGACCCGCAGCACCTTGGCCTGGATCGGCAGCGGGATCTCGGCGATCTCGTCGAGCAGCAGGGTGCCGCCGGCGGCGAGCTCGAAGCGGCCCGGCTGCCGGCGGTCGGCGCCGGTGAAGGACCCCTTCTCGTGGCCGAACAGCTCGTTTTCGAGCAGCGCCTCGGGAATGGCGGCGCAGTTGACGGCGACCAGCGGGCCGCGCCGCCGCGCCGACAGGGCGTGCAGGGCACGGGCGAACAGCTCCTTGCCGGTGCCGCTCTCGCCGGTGAGCAGCACCGTGGACTCGGTGGGAGCGACGCGCTCGAGCAGCCGCAGCGCGGCGCGCAGGCGGGGATGACGGCCGACGATCGGCGGCGCTCCCGGCGGCTGGAACACGGCGTCATCGCTCCCGCCGCTCCCCTCGCTCCCGTGGCGCGCGGCACCGGCGCCTGCCGCGGCTCGCGCCCCGCGCCCGTGCCCATCCTGTTCCCGCTGCGCCTGCGCCTCCGGCGGCGCCGATCCGTCGCCCGGCACGCCGAGATCCTCGCCGGCGAGCGCTCGCGCCACCAGGCGCGCCAGGTCGGGCAGCTCCAGCGGCTTCTCCAGAAAGTCGTAGGCGCCCAGCTTCATCGCCTCGACGGCCGCGCCGACGCTGCCGTAGCCGGTGAGCACCACCACCGGCACCCGCGGCTGCGCCTGGCGGCTGGCCGCCAGCACCTCCAGGCCGGAGCGGTCCGGCAGCTTGAGGTCGGTCAGCACCAGGTCGAACTGCCGCTCGCCGAGCAGCCGGACGGCGTCGCCGCCGGTGGCGGCCGATGCCACCTCGTAGCCGTCGTCGGCGAGCGCCCGCGCCAGCAGCCGGCGCAGCGAGTCGCGATCTTCGACCAGCAGGATGCGGGCGGCAGCCATCGCGATCCCCGACCTAGCCACTCCCTGGATCGGAGGCGCCGGGCCGCTCGTCTCCTACCAGCGCCGAGGGCTGGTCCGGCGGTGCGAGCGCGGCGAGCGCCCGGCGCACCGCGCCCACCAGCGCCTCGTCGTCCTCCGGCGCCACGGTGCGCAGGTCGAGCAGCAGGCGGCCGCGCCGCAGGTAGCCGACCACGGCAGGCTCGCCGAGCCGGAGCAGCGCCAGCAGCTCGTCGCCGCCGGCCAGCGCCAGCGCTTCGCCGGGGATCGGCGATTCGGGGGCGGAGCCGCCGCCCAGGAAGGCCTCCGCGGCGACGATCTCGGCGACGACGCCGCCGCGGAGGCCGGGGGTGGCACGGGAGTCGAGCGCGCCAGGCGGGCCAAGCGCCGCGGCGGCGCTCTCCAGACGGCGGCGGTGCGCGGCCGGCTCCGGCCACAGGCGGTCGAGCGGCATCGGCGCGCCGGCAAGATGAAGCCGCAGCACCCCCTCGAGCGCGGCGAGCGTGGTGCGGCCGGGGCGGAGCGCGCGGTAAAGCGGATGGCGCCGGCAGCGCGCCAGCAGATCCTGCCGCCCCAGCAGCAGGCCAGCCTGCGGCCCCCCAAGCAGCTTGTCGCCGCTGCCGCAGGCGAGATCGCAACCCAGCGCCATCAGCTCGGCCAGGCTGGGATGCCCGGCGAGCTGCGCCCTGCCGGGAGTGCCGGCAATGGAGGCTGCGCCGGCCGGCGGCCGGAGCAGTCCGCTGCCTTCGTCCACCAGCACCGGCACGCCTGCACGCCGGCCCAGCGCCACCAGCTCGCCCGGCGTCACCGCGGCGACGAAGCCGGAGAGGCGGAAGTTGCTCGGGAACACCTTGAGCAGCAGGGCCGTCGCCGGCCCCACCGCCGTCTCGTAATCGGCGAGGCGGGTGCGGTTGGTGGTGCCGACCTCGACCATGCGGGCGCCGGCGGCGGTCAGGATCTCCGGGATGCGGAACGAACCACCGATCTCCACCAGCTCGCCGCGCGAGACCACCACCTCGCGGTCGCGGGCGAGCGCCGCCAGGCAGAGCAGCAGCGCCGCAGCGTTGTTGTTGACCACCACCGCCGCCGCCGCGCCGGTGGCCTCGGTCAGCAGCCGCTCGACGCGCCCGTTGCGCTGGCCGCGACGGCCGGTCGCCACCTCGATCTCGAGGTCACAGTAGGCGTCGAGCAGCGGCGGCAGCGCCGCCGCGACGGCGTGCGGCAGCGGCGCGCGGCCAAGGTTGGTGTGCACGAAGACCCCGGTGGCGTTGAGCACCCGTCGCAGCTGGCCACCCAGCGACGCTTTCAGCTCGGCGGCCAGGCGCTGCGGCAGCCGGGCCACCTCCTCGGCCAGGGCGGCGTCCGGCGACATCTCCGGCGGCGCGCCGGCCAGACGCTCCCGCAACGCCGCCAGCACCCGCCGCGCTTGGACCTTCACCTGCTCCCGTCCGTATAATGCAACGAGCGCCCCCACCGCTGGATCGGCAAGCAGCCGGTCGAGCTGCGGCAGGGCGCGGCGGGCGTCCGACGGCGCTGGATCTGGGGTCCCCATCTCGGGCACGGCAAGCGGTCTGGACCATTCTAGGAGATCCGTGGACCCCAAGCGAAACCCGCACACCGGCAAGGCAGGCGCAGCGGCGGCGGCGTACCCGGCTGGCCCGGGGGGGGTCCCGCCCACGGTGTCCGAAGCGATCGACCGGCTGGCGGCCGACATCCGGCAGCTGCGGGTCGATTTCGAGCGCTTCTTTTCCGGCGCCCTGCACCTGCCTCCCGACGAGCTGCGCCGCCGGGTCCAGTTGCAGCTGCGCCAGCTGCGCAACGTCAACGCCATGAGCGCCGTGGAGCGCTTCCGTCTCGGCGACCTGGAGGCTCGTCACAACAGCTACGACGAGCTGTACAGCCGGCGCTTGCGCGATCGTGAGGAGAGCCGCCAGCGCTCCGGCCACGCGCCACCGCCGCCGTCCGCGGCGGCTCCGGCCACGCGCTATGATCCGGGCACCGGGATCGTCATCGGAGAGAGCCCGGACCCGCGGGCGATCGCCGCCCTCTACGAGGGGCTGGGGGCAGCCGCCGCGACCGGCGCTCCCGCGGCTGCCGGTACCGCGGAGGCACCTGGCGGCGGCGGGGCGGGACCGCGCTTCGATCTCGCCAGCTTCGGCAGCTATCTGCAGCGCCAGGCCGCGGCGATCCGCGACCGCACCGGCTGCGACGAGGTCCAGTTCCGCCTCGCCACCGAGGATGGAACGGTCAAGCTCAAGGCGCGGCCGGTCGCCCGTGCCAGGCCGGCAGCCGCCGGAGCCCCGACGGCTCCGGAGCGCCGGTGACTACCGCCAGGAAGCTGGCGGGTGACGTAAGGAGATGACGTGAAAGAAAGACTGCAACGCCCGCGGGCGCTCACCGTCCTGACCGCTCTCGGCTCGCTCCTCGCCGCCGGCGCGCTGATCGCGATCACCGCCATGACCGCGGTCGCCGCCGTGCCGCCCAACCTCGGCAAGGCCATCGCGGCGCAGGAGAAGCTGGCGGCCGCCAGGCCGGACGATGCGTCGGTGTTCAACGACCTCGGCAACCTGCGCGTCCTGGCGGGCCAGCCGGCCGAGGCGGAGGCGGCCTACCGCCGCGCCGCTCAGCTCGACCCGCACCGCGCCTCGGCGCTGTTCAACCTCGGACTGCTGCAGCAGCAGGAAGGCAAGACCGACGACGCCAGGCAGCTCTACGAAAAGGTGCTCGAGATCGATCCGGGGCACGCCTGGGCGCATTACCAGCTCGGCACGCTCTACGAGCGCCGGGGCGACAAGGGGCGGGCCGTACGGCAGTACTCGCAAGCGTTCAGGCTCGACCCGCAGCTGGCCTTCCGCGAGGTCAACCCGCAGATCGTCGAAAACGGCCTGGTGACCGAATCGCTGCTGCTCGCCTACAACCGCCGGTCGGCGGCCTCCGCGGCGCCGCCGATCTACGACGACGCGTCGCGGATTCAGGACCTGCTGCTACAGCGGCAGCAACTGCTCAAGGACGCCGCCGCGGAGGCCAAGGCCGACGAGCCTCCGTCCGCGGCCGAGGCGCCGACGGGGCGGCCCACCGTGCTGCGGTCCAAGGACCTGCCCACCGGCGCCAACCTCGGCCAGGCGACGCCTCCCGGCACCCATCCCGGCCCTCCGGGTCAGCCCGGCCGCCAGCCCCCCCAGCCAGGCGCCTACGGGCAGGGATACGTGCCTCCCGACACCCAGGGCGGGCGGCAGTGGGCCCGGCCCAATCCCATCGTCAATCCCAACATGGACGCGACGCAGCCGGGCGCGGTGGTGACGCCGCCGCCGATAGGGCTCTACTACCGGGCGAACCCGTCCAGCACCGGCCGCCTCGGTACGCAGGTGATGCCGGAAGAGGGCGGGTAAAAAGCATCTCGAAGAGGGGGTGGAGGCGCCCCCCGCCGGGCAGGCGCCCCTACCTCAAACGTTGAACCGGAAGTGCACGACGTCGCCGTCCTGCACGACGTACTCCTTGCCTTCCAGGCGTAGGAGGGCGGCCTCGCGGCAGGCGGCGAGGGACTTGAGCCGCAGCAGATCGTCCCAGCGCGCCACTTCGGCGCGGATGAAGCCGCGCTCGATGTCGGAATGGATGGCTCCCGCGGCCTCACGGGCGCGGGTGCCGCGGCGGACCGTCCAGGCCCTGACCTCGTCCTCGCCGACGGTGAAGAAGGCGATCAGCCCGAGCAACTGGTAGCTGGCGCGGCTGAGCCGATCGAGGCTGGGCTCGGCGAGCCCCAGGTCGGTAAGGAAGTCGCGCTGCTCGTCCGGGGGCAGCCGGCTGATCTCCTGCTCGATCGGCGCGCTGACGGTGATGGCGGTGACCGCCGCCCGGGGCACGACGCCGAAGTCCGCGGCCGCCGCCGCCGCCCGCTCCTCGTCGGCGTTGATCACCAGCAGCATCGGCTTGGCCGACAGCAGCTGGAAACCCCGCAGGCGCCGCTCGTCCTCGGCGTCGAGCGCGACCTCGCGCAGCGGCGTCTCGGCTTCCAGGGCCGGCAGGATCAGGTCGGCGAGCAACCCCCGCTCGCGCTGCTCTTCCGGCGTCAGGCCGCGCTTGACCGCCTTGTCCAGCCGCTCGAGACGCCGCTCGACGAGGTCGTGGTCGGCCAGGATCAGCTCGAGATCGACCATCTCCACGTCGCGCGCCGGATCGACCGTCGCCTCGGGGTGCACGATCTCAGGGTCGGCGAAGGCGCGCACCACGTGCACCAGCGCATCCACGGTCTTGAGCTTGACGAGGTCGAGGCTCTCGGCGCTTTCGCCCCGCTTCAAGCCCGGGATGTCGACGTATTGCACCGTCGCCGGCACGTAGCGGCGCGGCTCGAACAGGTCGCGCAGCTGCTCGAGGCGCGGATCGCGGACCGCCGCCGATCCGAGATGGGTCTCCGCCGAAGCCGAGAACTTGCCGGTATCCTGGCGCGATGCCGTCAGGGTGTTGAACAACGTCGTCTTGCCAGACTTCGAAAGACCGAGGATACCGAGCTGCAAAGCTGCCCTCCCAAGGGTGGTGGGTGGTGGGAGGGGCAGGTTACCGTCTCGCCCGCCGCAGGTCAACGCCCGGCGGCGGCGCACCCACTCGCGCCGGCCGGGCCAAGCATCGCCGGCCGGGCCAAGCGCCACCGACCGGGCCGAAAGGCGGCGCCGGCGGCGCCGCCTGCGCGCTGGTCATGGAATAATAGAGGATAGCTTAAATACCACACAACCCGAAGAGGCGGGGAAAGGCGGCATTAGCCGGCTCCTTCCTAGTCGCGGGCGGTAGTCCAGGGCGGCCATCCCCAAGGCGGGAAAGCGGCGGCAACCGGGAGCAGGAGAGATCGCGAGCCATCAATTTGACCCTCCGCTCGCAACGCTCTAAGCTCACCTCGATCGCGAACGTCGCCCGATGTCGTCGAAGCTCGGAGAGGGTGGCGCAGAGACCCCGCTAACGAGTCACAAAGCGGCGAACGCCGATCGCCGCCAAGAAGTCGGCTGGCGCGAGCACGGGGGATCCCGAGAGGCGTCAGGATGCAAGTGGGGAGTGGACGATGAAATCATCAGAAGTAGCCACAGAAGCGGCTTATGCTTCGCCGGCCCGATAGAGCGGTTTCGTGATGTTCTCGAATGTCGCTGCCTTCATCGTTCCGCAGGGAAAGGTCGTTGATTTCATTGACGGCACCCTTCGGAATGAAACGCCAGAGGAATACGTCCGGCAGGAAATCGAGAAGTCTATCGTCCGCGAGTACAAGTACCCACGCGAGGAAGTGGCCGTCGAATTCAAGGTCAAGCTCGGCGTGCAACGCAAGCGCGTTGATCTCGCCATCCTTCCGGAAGGTGCCCCTCACCAGCAGGAGCACGTCTGGGCGATCATCGAATGCAAGGCACCGAAGGTCTCGCCCAACGATAAGACCGAAGGCGTAGAGCAACTCAAGAGCTATCTGGCAGCGTCAGTAAACGCTGAGTTTGGGTTGTGGACCAACGGCCAGGACAGGCTCTGCTATAGGAAGGTCCAAGGCACCAGAGGGCGTATCGAGTTCGCCGAAATTAACGATATACCAATCAAGGGCAAATCGCCAGAGGACGCGGAACGCCCATCGTTCAGTTCGCTGTCGCCAGCAAAGAGCGATGCTCTTCTCTTTGCGTTCCGCCGCTGCCACAATTACATAGCGGCGAATCAGGGCTTGCAGAAGCCCGAAGCGTTCTGGGAATTGCTCAAGGTAATCTTCTGCAAGATCGCTGACGAACGCGGAGCGGAGATAGAGTTCTACGCAACCACACAGGAACGCCAGAGCCTCAACGGCCAGTTGAAGGTCAAGAAACGACTCGACGCGATCTTCGCCGGGGTGCGCGAGAGTTCCCCCACGATTTTCAAGCCCAACGAAATTATCGAGCTGGAACCGCGAGTTCTCGCTTACATCGTCTCGCAACTTCAGTCGTACAACATGCTGGACACCAACATCGACGTGAAGGGTAAGGCGTACGAGGAAATTGTAGGGTCGAACCTTCGTGGCGACCGCGGAGAGTTCTTCACACCGCGCAACATTTGCCGCATGGCCGTTGAGATGCTCAACCCGGGACCGACTGATCTCGTGGTCGACCCATTCTGTGGCACCGCCGGTTTCCTTACGATTGCATTGAACCACGTCATCCAGAAGATAAGGGGCTCGGAAGCGAAGAAGTGGAAGGATAAGGAACATCCAACTGAACGCGAGCAACGGGAACTACTCCGCCGCTTCCAGGAATATGCCGACAAGCGGATCGTTGGTATCGACATCAATCCAAATCTTGTTCGTGCGTCGAAGATGAACATGGTCATGAATAATGACGGAGCGGGTGGGCTCTACCAGTCCAACACTCTCGATCGGTCGATCCGCTGGAATGAGGATCTTCGCGATCGTAACCTGCTTGGCCGCGTTGACCTCGTGCTGACCAATCCGCCGTTTGGCTCGAAGATCCGCATTGACGATCCCGCAATACTGGAGCAGTACGAACTTGCGCAGAGCCATGATTTTGACAGGGACACTGACACCTACTCGCAGCGGCAACCTATCGTCTATCAAAAAGCGTTGCCGCCGGAGATTCTTGCAATTGAGCGTTGTGTTCAATTTCTCAAGCCTGGCACCGGACGCATGGCAATCGTCTTGCCGGACGGCATCCTCGGCTCTCCCGGCCTCGGTTACGTACGTGAATGGATCCTCACGAACACCCGCGTCCTTGCCAGCATTGACTTGCACCCGGACACATTTCAACCTAGAAACTCCACGCAGACTAGTATCTTAGTTTTGCAGCGCAAGAGGTTCGATGAGATTGAGATGGAGCGCGCCGCTGGTAAGAAGCGAGATTATTCGGTCTTTATGGCGCTTGCAAATCACATTGGCCACGACAAGCGCGGCAACGTGACCTACGTGCGCGATGACGATGGCAATGAGATAGTCGAGACGCGCGTCGAGCGCCAAGTCGAAGTACACGAGGGAACACCCGTATACAAGCAGGGCGAGGTGCGTCAAAAGGTCGTAGATGACAATACGATGGAGATTGCTAGTATTACTCCGTTAAGTCATGAGGAGTCATTCTGAAAGGTCCTGCGGCAGACTGGGCACCATCCGGCCCAGCGAGCGAGAAGGCTCTGGAAGTTCTGCCGGGTCT
>DATGHG010000425.1:0-21137 GCA_035308185.1 Thermoanaerobaculia bacterium
GCAGCCAGGGCTCGGGGGGGCCGGCCGGTCGCCGGCTCCGCCGCCACGGGAGAGGCCCGAGGCGGTAGAAGACCAGCGAGACGTCGCCGCCCTGCAGGCGGTTCCGGCGCGCGCCGCTGGCCAGCAGGTAGAGGGTGGCGAGGATGGTGTACAGCCGCAGCAGCACGGGGGCGAGGATAGCAGCGCCGCGGTCACGGCAGGCGGTGTCGGAATCGCGGCGTTGGGCGGTGTTGGAACAGCGGCGTTTGGCGGTGTCGGAATCGCGGCGTTTGGCGCCGCTGCCGGCTCGGGTACCATAGCCGGCAACGAGGAGGAGCGCATGGCAGAGACGAGGATCGAGAAGGACAGCCTGGGCGAGGTGGAGGTGCCGGCGAGCGCCTACTATGGCGCGCAGACCGAGCGGGCGCGGCGCAACTTCCCGGTTTCCGGGCTGCGCTTCCCACGCCGCTTCATCGCCGCGCTCGGGGCGATCAAACGCGAGGCGGCGGCGGTCAACGCTGAGCTCGGGCTGGTGCCCGGGGAGCTGGCCGTGGCCATCGGCAAGGCGGCGGACGAGGTGGCGTCGGGCGCCCACGACGACCACTTCCCGCTGGACATCTTCCAGACCGGGTCGGCGACCTCGACCAACATGAACGCCAACGAGGTGATCGCCAACCGCGCCGCCGAGCTGCTGGGCGCCGGCCGCGGCAGCAAGCGGGTCCATCCCAACGATCACGTCAACGCCAGCCAGTCGAGCAACGACGTCATCCCGACCGCCCTGCACGTCGCCGCCTACACCGCGGTGCGCGAAGACCTCGAGCCGGCGCTGGCCCGCCTCGCCGAAGCGCTCGAAGGCAAGGCCAAGGAGCTCGACGAGGTGGTCAAGATCGGGCGCACCCACCTGCAGGACGCGGTGCCGGTGCGCCTCGGCCAGGAGTTCGGCGGCTACGCGCAGCAGGCCCGCAACGGCCTGGCCCGCCTGGCGGCGGCGCTGCCGCGGCTGGCCGAGGTGCCGCTCGGCGGCACCGCCGTCGGCACCGGCCTCAACGCCCCGCCGGAGTTCGCGCCGCGGGTGATCGCGCGGCTGGCCGAGCGCACCGGCTGTCCCTTCGTCCCGGCGGCCAACCGCTTCGAGGCGATGGGCGCCAAGGACGCCGCGGTCGAGGCCTCCGGCGCGCTGAAGACCATCGCCGCCTCGCTGAGCAAGATCGCCAACGACATCCGCTGGCTGGCCTCGGGTCCGCGCTGCGGCATCGGCGAGATCTCGATCCCGAGCCTGCAGCCCGGCAGCTCGATCATGCCGGGCAAGGTCAATCCGGTGATCCCGGAGGCGGTGCTGATGGTGGCCGCGCAGGTGGTGGGCAACGACGCCGCCATCACCATCGCCGGCATGGGCGGCAACTTCGAGCTCAACGTGATGATGCCGCTGATCGCCTACAACCTCCTGCAATCGATCGCCATCCTGTCGTCGTCGGCGCGCCTGCTGGCGGACCGCTGCGTCGCCGGCATCGAGGCCAACCGCGAGCGCTGCGCCGAGCTGGTGGAGCGCTCGCTCGCCATGGTCACCTCGCTGGTGCCCAAGATCGGCTACGACGCCGCCGCCGAGATCGCCAAGGAATCGGTGCGCAGCGGCCGCACGGTGCGCGAGATCTGCCGCGAGCAGCAGGTGCTGCCCGAGGCCGAGCTGGCGGAGGCGCTGGACCCCTGGTCGATGACCGAGGGCGGCATCCACGCAGGCGGAGGCGGCGGGGGATAGGGTCGCCCGGCAGGCGCCGTCACCGAAGACGAAACCGGCGGGGAGCGGGATCCGGGGAAGGGCCGAGGGCCAGCGGAGGACAGGAGAAACCTTGGGCGAGCCGCAGGTTGGCAGCGAGCCGCAGGTTGGCAGGGAGTCCGGCGACTCCGGTCGCCGCGTCCTGCATTGCGACATGGACTGCTTCTATGCCGCGGTGCACATGCGCGACGACCCGTCGCTGGCCGGCAAGCCGGTGGTCATCGGCGGCCTCCCCGAAGCGCGGGGCGTGGTCGCCGCCGCCAGCTACGAGGCGCGCCGTTTCGGCATCCATTCGGCGATGCCCTCGTCGCAGGCGCGCCGGCTTTGCGCCGGCGTCATCTTCGTGCCGCCGGACTTCCGCCGCTACCACCGCGAGTCGGAGGCGATCTTCGCCATCTATCGCGACTACACGCCGCTGGTCGAGGCGGTGTCGATCGACGAGGCCTACCTGGACGTGACCGGCCTGCTCGAACGGTTCGGCAGCGCCACCGCCCTGGCGGCCGAGATCCGCCGCCGGGTCGCCGCGGAGCGGCGGCTGACGGTGAGCATCGGCGTCGGCCCCAACCGCCTGATCGCCAAGATCGCCTCGGACTTCCAGAAGCCCGACGGCCTCACCGTGGTACCGCCGCGCCGCGTGCAGAAGTTCCTGGATCCACTGCCGGTGCGGCGGCTGCACGGCGTCGGCCCCGCCACCGAGCGGGCGCTCGCCGAGCTGGGAGTCGAGACCGTGGCCGACCTGCGCCGCCAGGCGCTGGAGCTGCTGGTGGCGCGCTTCGGCAAGCATGGCCGCGCCCTCTTCGACTTCGCCCGCGGCGTCGACGAGCGGCCTATCGAGACCCATCGCGAGCGCAAGAGCCTGGGGACCGAGAACACCTACAGCCGCGACCTGGCAGGCCGCGAAGCCGTCGAGCCCGAGCTCGAACGGCTGGCCGAGGAGGTGGCCGCCGCGCTCGCCAGCCGCGACCTGGCCTGCTGCACGGTCACCGTCAAGGTGCGCTACGGCGACTTCACCACCGTCACCCGGTCGCGCACTCTCGCCGCCCCGGTACGGGACGGCCGCGCCATCGCCGACTGCGCGCTCGAGCTGCTGCGGCGGACCGAGGCGCCCAGCCGCCCGGTCCGCCTGCTCGGAGTCACCGCCTCGAGCCTGGTGCACGGGCGGGCACAGCTGTGGTTGTTCGGCTGAGCCGCGGCGAGCGTTGCGACGGGCTGGTGGGTCAGCTGGCACCAACCTTGCTTCAACAAATCGTGGGGGTTCTGGGCGCAACAGCGATGTAAGGCTTTCCGAGTGGCGCCCCAGGCCCCCCATTCCTCGCCTCTTCGCCACGCATGACAATCCAGCCACGCGAGCTCGGCGGCCGCGGCCCGGAGCCGCCGGAAGAGTACCCGCGGCCGGACCTCCACAAGCTGGCGGAAGCGTTGCGCGGTCCGGCCGGCGGGCGCTCGGTGTCGATCACCGGCCTGTTCGTGCTGGCCTCGTTCTACACCCTCTACTTCTGCCGTTCGCTGCTGCTGCCGCTGGTGCTGGCGATGCTCTTCTCGCTGCTGCTGTTGCCGGCGGTGCGCGGCCTCAAGCGGCTGCGCATCCCCGAACCGCTGGGCGCCGGCCTGGTGCTGCTGACGGTGCTCGGCGGCGTCGGCTTCGGCATCTACGAGCTGTCGACGCCGGCGACCGCCTGGATGCAGCGGGCGCCGCAGAGCCTGCGCGCCGGCGAGGCGAAGCTGCGCGACCTGAAGCGGTCGGTGCAGCGGTTGGGGCGCGCCACCGAGCAGGTGGAGAAGATCGCCGAGGTGAACCCCGGTTCCGGTCCTCCCCAGGGGGCGGTGGCGGTGCAATCGACTCCCACGCTGCGCGAACGGCTGCTGAGCGAGGCCGCCGACCTGGTCACCGGCGGCGGGGTGATGCTGGTCCTGCTGTACTTCCTGCTCGCCTCGGGCGACCTCTTCCTGCGCAAGCTGATCAAGGTGTTGCCGCGTCTCGCGGACAAGCGGCGGGCGGTGGAGATCGCCCGCCAGGTCGAACGCGACGTGTCCGGCTACCTCAGCATCGTGACCATGATCAACCTCGGCCTGGGAGCGGCGGTGGCGATCTGCTTCGCGCTGATCGGAGTGCCCAACCCGCTGCTCTGGGGCGCCATGGTGACGATCACCAACTTCGTCCCCTACCTGGGCCCGGCGATCAATTACGGGGTCTTCGCCATGGTGGGCCTGCTGACCTTCAACACCGTGCCGCACATGCTGGCGCCGGCGGGCGTCTTCCTGGTGCTCAACGTGCTCGAGGCCTACCTGTTCACGCCGATCCTGCTCGCCAAGCGCCTGACCCTGAACCCGGTGATGCTGTTCGTCGGCCTGACCTTCTGGGGCTGGCTGTGGGGGATCACCGGCGCCGTCCTGGCGGTCCCGATCATGGTGGTGCTGAAGATCTTCTGCGACCACATCGAGCCGCTGGCGCCGATCGGCGAGTTCCTGGGCGAGTAAGCGGCGGCCCGCCCGCGCCCGGCGCCGGGCGCGGGCCGCGGGCGCAGGTTTGGGACACTAGCTGGATTCCTCCTCGTCCGCTTCCCAGCGCTTGATGTCTCGGCGGTCCTTCTTGGTGGGGCGCCCGGTCCCGGCAGGGCGCAGCACCGGCGGGCGCGAGAGCAGCCGGCGCATGGGGTCGGGCGCCGGCCGCGGCGGGCTCTGGTCGTCGTAGAGCGCCGCGGCCTCGGCCTTCGCGACCGGCCGGTCGCGCAGCTCGCGAACGGCGAGCACCCGGTCCCAATCGCCCTGGCGCAGCTCGACGCGGTCGCCGACCACCAGCGCCCGGTGCGGCTTGGCCGGCATCCCGTTGACCGTCACCCTTCCCAGGTCGCAGGCGTGGGTGGCCTGGGTCCGCGTCTTGAACATCCTCGCCACCTGCAACCACTTGTCGAGGCGCACCGGCATGCGGCCAGTCTATGGCCCCGCACGGCCCGTGCGCCACACCGGTGGCGTCCGGATCCCCGGGCTGGCGTAAGCTTGCGTCCATGCGCGTGCCGCCGGAGGAGTTCGAGGAGCTGGTCGCCCGCGCCCTGGACGGGCTGCCGGAGGATTTCGCCGAGCTGCTCGAGAACGTCGCCGTGGTGGTCGAGGAAGAGCCCGATCCCGACGACCTCGAGGAGCTGGAGATGGATCCCGAAGAGGAGCTGTTCGGACTCTATCAAGGGGTGCCGCTCCCCGAGCGCGGTGCCGGCGCGACCGCGGCGCTCCCCGATCGCATCGCCATCTACCGGGGTCCCATCCTGCGCTACTGCCGCAACCGGCGCGAGGTGATCCGCGAGGTCCGCGATACCGTCGTCCATGAGCTGGGGCATTATTTCGGCCTCGATGAAGACGATATGCCTTATTGACAGCTGAATCCGGACGTGTCCAGGTCCCGCCGCCGCTTGCTGCTGCTGCTTGCCGCCGTTCCGGTCCTGGTGGTGGCACTGGCGCTGCTGTACCAGGTGGGCATGGCGGCCTTCGAGGGACAGCACCGCGATTTCTGGTCCAGCGTGGAGTGGGCCGCGTCGACGCTCACCACCACCGGCTATGGCGCCGACCACCACTGGCGCCACCCGGCGATGGTGGTCTACGTCACGGTGGTGCAGTTCCTCGGCCTGTTCATGGTCTATCTGATCTTCCCCATCTTCTTCATCCCGTTCCTGGAAGAGCGCTTCGAGCTGCGCCTGCCGCAGGACGCCCCGCGCGACATGGCGCACCACGCCGTCATCTACCGCTACGGCCCGGCGGTCGAGACGCTGATCGCGGAGCTGACCGCCGCCCGGGTGCCGACGCTGGTGCTCGAGCCGGACGAGGCGGCGGCGCGCCGCCTGCACGAGCGCGGGCTGAGCGTCGTTCATCGCGGCCTCGCCGACGGCGCGCTGGCGGCCGCCCGCCTGGTCCAGGCGCGGGCGCTGATCGTCAACGGCAGCGACGACGAGAACGCCGCCGCCATCCTGGCCGCGCGGCAGCTGGGCTTCGGCGGCCCGCTGCTGGCGCTGGTGGAGGAGCCCTTCCATCGCCGCCCGATGATGCTCGCCGGCGCCACCGCCGTGTTCACGCCCCGCCACATCCTCGGCGCGGCGCTGGCGGCGCGCGCCTCGGCGCGCATCAGCCCGCGCCTGGCCGGGGTGCAGCAGCTCGGCCGCAATCTCGAGGTGGCCGAGGTGCGGGTGGCCGAGCCCAGCCCGCTGGCCGGCGGCAGCCTCGCGCCGGCCGAGATCGGCGCCCGCACCGGCGCGACGGTGATCGGCCAGTGGCGCGGCGGCGAGCTGGCGGTCCCCGGCGATGCCGCCTGGCGCATCGAGGCGGGCGGCATCCTGGTCGCGGTCGGTAGTCACGAGAGCATCGAGCGGCTGGGCGAGCTGGCCGGCGCCAGCGCGCTGTCCCGCCGGCGCCATGGCCATTTCGTGGTGGGCGGCTACGGCGAGGTGGGCCGCAAGGTGGTCGAGCTGCTGCGCACCGTCGGGGAGGAGGTGCGGGTGATCGAGCGCCGCGCCGCGGGAGCGGCGGCTGCCGGCGGCCACGCCGTGGGCGCGGCGAGCGGCCGTGCTGAAGGTGTCGAAGGGGTGGACGTGGTCGGCAACGTGCTGGAGGCGCAGGTGCTGGAGGCCGCCGGGGTGCGCGAGGCGCAGGCGGTGGTGCTCGCCCTGGACACCGACAGCGCCACGCTCTTCGCCACCGTGATCCTTAAGGACCTGGCCCCGGAGGTGCCGGTCATCGCCCGCGTCAACGATGCCGACAACGTCGAGCGCATCCACCGCGCCGGCGCTTACTTCGCGCTCTCGATCAGCCAGGTCTCCGGCCAGATGCTGGCCCAGAAGCTGCTGGGCCAGGAGGCTTTCGCGGTCGATCCTCAGCTCAAGGTGCGCAAGCTCGCCGCCGCCACCCTGGCCGGCCGCCATCCCGCCGACCCGCGGGTGCGCGGCCGCAGCGGCTGCACGGTGGTGGCGGTCGAGCGCGGCGACGACGTGCTCGTCGCCTTCGACCCAGGCTTCCGCATCCGCGACGACGACACGGTCTACGTCTGCGGCAGCAGCGGCGCGGTGCAGCGGTTCGGGGAGACCTTCGGGGCGCCGGCGCCGATCTAGTGGCCGGTGCGGGACACTAGGGGGCCGGTGGGGACACCGGCTCAGGGAGTCGGGTCGCCGCCGGAGCGCAGCTTCTCGAGCTTGCGGTCGCGGTCGCTTTCGATGCGGCGCCGCTCGCGCACGTATCCCTCTTCCTCTTCGCGGCGCTGGGTCGGATCGTAGAGGGCGTTCAGCCGGTCGCGGTGCAGGATCTCGAGCTCGGCGAGCTTCGCGACCGCCTGCTGCCTGAGCTCGCTCAGGCGCTGGCGGGTCTGGTCGCTCATCGACTCCCCGCGCGGCCGCTCGATGCCCTGGCGCTCGAGTCGCTCGAGGGCGAGCTCGTAGGCCGATTTCATCGCCGGCGGCGGCTGATCGCGTCCGTCACGGTCGTCTGGCGGCGCCATGGCAACGAGGATAACACCCGGCCGGTGCCGGCGGCCGTCCCGAACGGGTCGCGCTCTCGCACTTTACAGTGTAAGGTGAAGCCGGTTATAATCAGCTTGACTCGGCAACCAGGTCTCCCCGATGCCACGGTCGTGGCACGGGGGTGCCGAATCGGCGGTGATTTGGCGATCTTCCAGGCGATCGTTTGGCGATCTTCCAGGCGATCGGCTGGCGCAACGCAACCCTGCCCGGCGGCGTAGTAACAGATGGAGCGCGCGGCCGGTGGGGCGGAGTGTGAAGCTGCCGAGCCGAGTGGCATCACATGTGCGTATGCAGATCCAGGGGTTGTCATGGTGAAAGGGGTAAGCATGCCCAAGGCAGGCGCTGACCACCAGAAAGGGTGGGACTTCGAAGCGGCGGCAATGCCGTTCGTCGATGCGCTTTACAATACCGCGTACCGGATGACCCGCAACGCCGAGGACGCCGAGGACCTGGTGCAGGAAACGTACCTCAAGGCCTACCGGTACTACGACAAGTTCGAGGAAGGCACGAACTTCAAGGCGTGGTTGTTCAAGATCATGAAGAACACCTTCATAAACAACTACCGCAAAAAGCAGCAGATCCCGGCGCTGAGCGATTTCGCCGACATCGAGGAGTCGTTCGAGACCAAGGTCAGCGAGGACGTGGCGCGCCAGATCAAGAACCCCGAGCAGGAGTTGCTCGAGGACGTGCTCGACGAGGACGTGCAGCAGGCCATCGACAAGCTGCCGCCCGACTACCGGATGGTGGTGCTGCTGGCCGACCTGGAGGGCTTTTCCTACAAGGAGATCGCCGAGATCCTGGAGGTGCCGGTGGGCACCGTGATGAGCCGCCTGTACCGCGGCCGCCGGCTGATGGAGGCGTCGATGCTGGAGTTCGCCCGCGAGCATGGCTACCTGCGGGAGCGCGAGCCGCTCAAGATGCGGAGCAAGGCGGGCGTCCGCGAGAAGTGATCTTTCGTCCCTCGTCCTCCGCGGCTCGCGGCGCCAGGGAAATAAGCGTGGTTGGATCGCGAGTTGATTAGCGCAGGAGCGAGCAGGCGCGGCCGCGGTCGGGCTGCCGGGAGGCAGGATGATGGATTGCAAAGAGGTGAGCGAGGCAGCGTTCCTTTTCGTGGACAACGAGATGGAGGCGGATCTGCTCACCCCTTTCCGAGACCACATGGCCCAGTGCCCGGGTTGCGCGCAGAAGGTCGATTACACCCGCAGGCTGCTCTGGTTGGTGCGCGAGCGCTGCGTGCGCTGCAACGCCTCCCACGACCTGCGCATCCGCATCCTCACCAGCCTGCCGCACCGCCGCCCCATCCCACCGATCTGAGACCCCTGCGACCCTGAGACCCCTGCGACCCTGAGACCCCGGAGACCCCCTGCGACCCCGGAGACCCCTGCGATGACCGCGATCGTCGATCGTCGTTCGGCGGTGACCCTCCTGAGCCTCTTCCTCGCCAGCCTGTTCTGCGGCGGCCTTGCCGCCGCCGCGCAGGAGGTCCGCATGACCGGCATGGCCGGCGAGGGCATGAGCGACGCGACGCTGGGACAGGGCGTCGCCATCGTCGTCGTCTGGGCTTCCTGGTCGCCGCGCTCGCGCGACATCGTCGAGCGCGTGCGGCCGCTCGCCGGCCGGTGGGGCCCCCGCGCCAGGGTCCTGACCGTCGACTTCGAGGAAGCGCGCCCGGCCATCGAAGCCTTCCTCGCCGGCAGGTCGCTGGGCGTCCCGACCTACCTGGACGCCGACGGCGCTTTCTGCAAGAAGTACGCGATCGCCACCCTGCCCGGCCTGCTGGTGATCAAGGACGGCAAGACCGTCTATCACGGCAGGCTCCCCGACGATCCCGACCGGCTGCTCGCCGACCTGCTGCGGTAACGCCCGCGCGACCAAGCCTGCCGAGCCCCCCGACCGCGCCGGACCGGCCGATGCACCTTCCGGAGGTCGTTCCGGGGAAGGTGTGTGGTACTATCCGCCAGGCTTTTGCAGCCGGGACATCGATCGAATGGGTAGGGGTCGCTTTTAGGGAGGCCTGCGCGCAATGCAGTCGGCGGAGAGATCTTGGTTGGGGCCCCATTGTCTTCGGCTGGCGGTCCCGCTGGGTCTCGTCTGCCTCGCCGCGGCGCTCTTCGCGAGCACCCGCAGCCTGGAATTCCACAATCGCGGCGCGCTGGCGGTCGAGACCGGGCCGCTGGTGCGCTACAGCGCGCTTGCCGTACTGCCCAGCGCATGCAGTGCCCGCCTCGCCTCGGCGCGGGTACCGGTCGAGTACACGCTGACCCGGGGCGAAACCCTGAGCCAGGTGCTGCGGCGGCTGGGCTTCAGCGGCGAGGAGGCACGGCAGGCCACCGCGGCGATCGCCGCGCACGTGCCGCTACGCCGGATCAGGGCCGGCAACCGCTACTCGGCGATGTGGAACCCGAATGCCACCGTGGCCGCGGTGGACCTCACCCTCGAGGGCGATGGCCGCTTCGAGATGAAGCGCGACGCGGGCGCGGCAGGCCCATGGCGCGTGGACTGGCTGCCGTTCCGCCGTTCGACCGAGCTGCGGGCCATCCAGGGCACACTCGACGGCTCGGGCTCGCTCGATGCGGCCATCCACGCCGCCGGCGGCCCCCCCGGACTGGCCGGCCGCATGGCCGAAGCCCTGCAGTGGGACCTCGATTTCAATCGCGACCTGCGGCGCGGCGATCACTTCCAGGCGCTGTACGAGGCGGTGCGGCTCGACGGCAAGGAGCATGGCGCCGGCAGCCTGGTGGCGCTGGTCTACGACAACCACGGGCGGCGCCATGAGGCCTATCGCTTCGGCGACGGCCCGACTTTCTACGACGCCTCGGGACGGCCGCTGGAGAAAATGTTCCTGCGCTCGCCGCTGCGCTACACCCGCATCACCTCGCTCTTCTCCGAGCACCGGCTGCACCCGGTGCTCAACGAGGTCCGGCCGCACTACGGCGTCGACTATGCCGCCCCGGTGGGCACGCCGGTCGAGGTGACGGCCGCCGGCGTCGTGATCTTCGTCGGCTGGGACGGCGGCGGCGGCAACGTGGTGAAGGTGCAGCACGGGTCCGACTACGTCAGCGCCTACCTGCACCTGTCGCGGTTCGCGGCGGGCATCCGTCCGGGAGCGCACGTGCGCCAGGGCGACACCATCGCCTACACCGGAGCCACCGGCCTCGCCACCGGTCCGCACCTGGACTATCGGGTCAAGTGCCGGGGTGCCTGGATCGATCCGCTGACGCTCAATGGCGTGCACGACGAGCCGATCCCGCGGGCCCGTCTGGCGGCGTTCGGCTCCTGGCGCGACTCGCTGCGCTCGAGTCTCGAGCGGGGAGTGGCGCCGGCCGCCGCTGCCGCCCTCGCAGCGGCCCGCTGATCTCCCGATGTCCACCGCCCGCGCCTGGTGCCGGGTCGACCTGGCCGGGGGCACGCTGGACATCTGGCCTCTCGGCCTGCTCCATGAGCCGGCCACGACCGTCAACGTCGCCATCGACGTCGCCGTCGAGGCGACCGTCGAGCCTGCCGGCGAGCGCTATTCCGTGCGCCAGGGGGAGCTGGCGGTCGAGGCCGCTTCGGCGCGAGAGCTGGCGGCGGAGCCGGAGGGGGCGCTGGCCGGCCTGGTCGCCGCCGCCCTCGAGCTGCCGCCGCTGACCGCCGTCCTGAGCAGCGGCTCGCCGCGCGGCGGCGGCCTGGGCGCTTCGTCGGCGATGACCGTGGCCCTGATCGCCGCCGCCGAGTCGGCGTTCGGCCTGCCCCCCTCCGGCGCCGGCCGGCGGTCCGCCATCGCCAGGGACCTCGAGGCGCGCCTGATGGGCCTGCCGACCGGCATCCAGGACCACTACGCTGCGCAGCTCGGCGGCGCGCTCGAGATCCAGCACCGGCCTGGCGGCGAGGCGGTGCGCCGGCTCGAGGTCGATCTGGAGGCGCTGGCGGCGAGCCTGCTGGTCGTCTACTCGGGCCAGAGCCACTTTTCGGCCCGGCAGAACTGGGAGGTGCTGCGCCGGCGGCTCGACGGGGAGCCGGCGGTCGCGGCGCTGCTGGCGGGCATCGCCGAGGTGGCGAGCGGCATGGCCGCGGCGCTGGCGGCCGGCGACCTGCGCCGGGTCGGCGCGGCGATGGGGGACGAGTGGCGGCTGCGGCGGCAGCTGGCGCCGGGCATCTCGACCCCCGCGATCGAACGGCTGCTCGCCGCGGCCGCAGCCGGCGGCGCCTGGGGCGGCAAGGCCTGCGGCGCCGGCGGCGGTGGCTGCGTCGCGGTGCTCTGCCCCGCGGACCGCCGCGAGGCGCTGGCCGCGCGGCTGCGCGCCGCCGGCGGACAGGTCCTCCCCGCGCGGCCGGCCGCGGCGCCGATGGCGGTGACGGGGTCGCGGTGACGGGGGCTGGCGGTGAAGGCGGCGCGATGACCAGGTCCGCAGCCTGAGCGGTCAGCACTCGCAGGCAGGCCGGAAAAATCGCTTACCATGCCGGTCCATGGCGAGTGGCTCGCATCGGCGGCGCCGATCTCGCGGTGCCGCGGGGGCGCCCGGTGCGCCCCGCACGCCGGGAGGAGCCGCACGCTCCGGAGGAACCGGAGGATCCGGAGGATCCGCCGGAGGATCCGAAGGACCCGAAGGACCCGCACGCTCCGGAGGAACCGGAGGATCCGAAGGACCCGCACCGCGGCGTCCGGCACCGCGGCGCCCCTCGCCGCCGGCGGCCCGCGCCCGCCCGGCGCCTGCCTCCGGCCGCCAAGTCTGGCTGCTCGCGGCGCCCGCGGCGCTCGCGGCGCTCGCGGCGTTCTCGACGCTGGCGATCTATTGGTCCACCACCGGCTACAGGTTCCTGCTCGACGACGTGTTCCTGTTCAAGAGCAGCCCGTCGCTGCAGACCCTCGCCAGCATCCCGCGCGGGTTCGTCACCGATATCGGCGCGGTGCGCAACGGGTCCACGACGGTGCAGGGCAGCTTCTACCGGCCGCTGTTCCTGGCGCTCTCGACCCTCTACTACCAGCTTGCCGGACCGAGCCCTTTCGCCTGGCACCTGGCGTCGGTGCTGCTGGCGGCCGCCGTCGCCGCGCTGGCGGCGCTGTTTTTCCGGCGCCTGCGCTTTCCCCCTCTGGCCGCGCTGCTGGGCGCCGTGCTGTTCGCGTTCCATCCCGCCCACGTCAGCTCGGTCGCCTGGGCGTCGGGAATGCAAGAGCAGCTGGCGGCGCTGTTCGTGCTCGTCGCACTGCTCGCCTTGCTCTCGCCCGCGGCGGAGGAGCGGCCACGGACGGTGCTCGCGGTGAGCGCTGCCGCCTTCGCCTGCGCCTTGCTCTGCAAGGAGGTCTCGATCGCTCTGTTCCCCATGGCCGCGGCGTGGGCCCTGGCGCGGCGGCACGCCGAGCCCGCCGAGTCCCGGCGCTTCGGGCGGGCGACGGCGCTGTTCGCCGGGGTGACCGTGGCCTACCTGGCAGTTCGCCTGGCGGTGCTGGGGGCGCTTGCCCGGCCGTGGGCGGAGGCTCCGGGCTTTGCCCGGGCGGCGCCTTCCCTGCCGCTGGCCTTCGTCACCTATGTCCATCTGCTGGTGTGGCCGACGGCATTCTCGTTCGTCCGGCCCGAAAGGCCGATCTGGGGCCCCTTCGACCTGCCGGTGGTGCTCTCGGCGGCGGTGACGGCGGCCCTCGCGGGCCTGGCCTATCTGGGGATCAAGCGGCGGCGCGAGCTCCTCCTGCCGATCGCCTGGTTCGTGGTCTGGCTCGTCCCGGTGATGAACTTCTGGGCGATGTTCCCCGAATGGATGGTCACCGACCGCTATCTCTACCTGCCCTCCCTGGCCCTACCCTGGGCCCTGCTCGTCCTGCTCCCGCGACGGTTCGCGGCGCCGACCCTTGCGGTGCTGGTGGGCGTCTTCGCCTTGCTGACGCTGCGCTATGCCGCCATCTTCGTCGATCCGAAGACCTTCGCCACGGCGATGGCGCAGGCGGAGCCGACCAGCTCCTACATCCTCGAGGAGAAGGCGCGGGTCTTCCTGGTGGAAGGGAAGCTGGCCGCCGCGGAGGCGGCCTTCCGCCGGGCGCTCGAGCTCGACCCGGTGGATGCGTACTCGCTGTGGCAGGTCGGCAACCTGGAGCGACAGCGCGGGGACTTCGACGCCGCCTGGTCGGACTACCGGCGCGCCCTGGTCGAGGAGCCGCACAACAGCGAGCCGTTCACCGCGCTGGCCACCTCGCTGGCCAGGGCCGGTCAACAGCAGAAGGCGCTGGCGGTGCTCGCCGAGGCCGTCGGCCGCTGGCCCGACGCCTTCGAACCCAGGCTGCTGCAAGCCGTGCTGCTGGCCGAGACTGGCGACCGCCCACACGCCGCGGCGGCCTTCGCCGCGGCGCGACGTGCGAACCCGAAGGATCCGAGAGTGGCCGGCGGCCTCGACCAGGCGGTCGCCACGCTGGCGCCCGGCCTCGCCGCGGAGTGAGCGTCGCGGCGTGAAGAGGCCCAGGTCCTATTGGATCCGCTGCTCCAGCAGCTGGTAGGCCTGCGGCAGGCTCATCGTGGTCGAGGTCTGCAACTGGTTGACGGTGCTCCAGGTGCCGTCCGGCTGGGTGCTGAGGTAGGAGACCGAGGTGCCGTTGGTGCCGGTCCAGGCCGCCAGGACGTCAGCGCCGGTGCGCGACAGGAACATCTGCGGGTTGTTGGCGCCGACCGCCGGCCAGAGCCTGGCGCCGGCGACGCGGAACTGCAGGAACTGCGACGGCGCGTTGGGCACCACGACCTCGAGAACCTGTGGCGGGACGGCCGAAGGGCCGGAGGGGGCGATGCTCAGCCCTTGCTTGGCAAACCGTGCGCCGGTTTCGACGATGGTGGCGCGGGTCCTCTGTGCCAGGTTGGCGACGGTCGACGAGCCGCTGGTGATCTGGCTCTGCGCCGCGGCGGAGATGGCCTGAAGCGCCTCCGGCTGGAAGGCGCTGCCGTTGCTCTGGATGACCCCCTGGATCTGGGTGGCCAGGGTGGCGAGCTGGTTCGGGAAGTACTGAGCGCCGCTGGCCAGGATCGCCGCCGAGCTGGTGTCGGCGAGGATGCGCAGCTCCTCGGGCAGCACGTCGACCTCGACGGTGGTGAGCACGCCCGAGACGTTGGACGCAAAGCCGGCGATCGCCGTGTTGGTGTCGCGGCCGCCCTGGACGGTCGGGGTGAGCGCCAGCGGCGTCGCCAGAGGACCCGCCGCCGTCCCCGGCGCCGGCTGACCCGCCTGGTCCAGCGCGTCGAAGGCGTTGAGATGCGTCGGCGTCGGGACGGTGCCGATCCAGGTGCCTTCCTCGAAGATCACCGGCGCGTAATAAGCCTGGTACTGGCCGCTCGCCGCATCCTCGGACCAGACGACGTGCAGCACCGTGCGGTGCCGGGTCACCGGGTTGCCGGAAACCGGATCCACCTCCTGGTGGACGTCCCGGGTCATCGCCAGCTGGGGCGGCGTCTTGGTCGCGAAAGGATTGCTGATGATGGTGATCGCCGGCGACCACTGGCTGCCGTTGTAGCTCGTCAGCTCGATGTCCGAGCTCACCGAATGGCTGGTGGAGACCCAGACGACGAACAGGGTCTTCGAGCTGTCTTCGTAGATCAGGGCCGGCAGGCTCTCCACGTTGGCATCGGCGGAGGAAGGCACGATCTGCCGCTGGGGCGCCGAACCGGGGACGGTGGTGTCGAGCGCCAGCACCGGCGTCGCGGCGTCGTAGGTGTAGGAGCCCGGGAACAGGGTGCCGTAGAACCCGGCCGTCACCGTGTAGATCTGGCCGCTCGCCCCCACCGCCGTGCCGAGGTGATCGGCGCGCGCGGGAGCCGCGATGACCGCCATGGCTGCGATGAGGGCGATGGCGACGGCGCCAGCCCGCAGTCCGAGGGCGAATCGCTTGTAGGTCGTAGATGTCGTAGGCATGGCCATGACCTCAGGCGTGGAGATTGACCAGCTTGCGGACGTCCACCGCCAGCAGGAAACCGGGCAGGTACGGCGAATCGGGGAAGTAATCGCGCTGCAAGCGGGTGAAGTAGCCGCTGGCCCGCTCGGTGTCGCCGCTGAGGTTCGCGGTCTCGCCCAGCAGGTAGAGGGCATTCTTCATCGCCTCCACGTCGCCCATCTTCTCGGCCAGCACGAAGGCGGCGATGCCGTGGCGGCGGGCATGCGCGTAGCGCTCGGTCTCGAGATGGGCGAAGCAGAGATCGAGCAGCGGCAACACCTGGTAGCGCTCGGCCGAGAAGTGCCGCAGCAGCCGCAGGCTCTCGTAGAGACACGAGTAGCCTTCGGCGAAACGGTTCTGCAGCACGCGGCAATAGCCCAGATTGTTCAAGATACGCGCTCGCCACACGCCAGGCTCGGAGATCAGTCCCACCGCCTCCTCGTACTCATGGCACGCCTGGTCGACGAAGCTCTCGCCGAGCAGCGCGTTGCCCAGCTGGTTGCGACTGAAGGCGATGAGGTCCGAACGGTCCAGCTGCACCGCCCGTTCGAAGGCGATCCGAGCATAGAACAAGCTCTTCTTGTAATTGCGAACAAATTGATAGTGAATGGAGATGTTGATCGCCGCCAGCCGGCAGTTGACGGCATCGCCGTTGCGCAGCAGGATCGCGCGCAGCCGCGGCAGCTCGGCATCGCCGCGCCCGAGCTGGATGGCGACCGCCGCCATGGCGCAGGCAGCGCCGTCGATCAGCCGCTGGTCGCCGTGCTCGTTGGTCCACGCCAAGGCGCGCTGGATGATCTCGCCGGCCTCTTCCAGTCGCCCGACCTCGATCGAGCGCTGCCAGACCTCGCGGAACTTCTCGAAGACCTCAGGGCTGTCGCCCTGGCTCAACTCACTCATTCTGCTCCCTCCACCGCGCCTGAAAGGGCGCGGAGCACACATTCCAGAACGAGGTCAGCGGTTCGCCGAGCTGCCGCCGTGCCGCGGTCCCGGGCCGTTGGCCAGCACGGCCGTCGAGCCGGCGGTATCGGAGGCAGTGGCGCCGCCGGTGCCGCTGGTATCGGCGCCGGCGGCCGGCGCATGGGCGCCGGGAGATTCGCCGCGGATCTGCACGCGCTTGAAGGCGATGAAGTCTTCGACCTCGCGCTGAGCGTCCCGCGGTAGAGCGTTGAAATCCTGGACGAGCTGCACGTCGCGCGGGGTGATCGACTCCTGGGCCACCCCCTCGAAGAACTCGCCAATGCTCATCTTGAACTCGGCGAGGATGCGGAACAGGGTGTCGAGGCTCACCCGGTACTCCCCCTGTTCCATGCGCGACAGGTCGGATTGCTGAATGCCCAGCCTGGCGGACAGCTCGACCTGGGTCAGCTTGTGCTCTTTGCGCAGCTGCCGGATCTTGCGTCCCACCAGCTGGACCTGGCGGATCTTCTCGATGGTTGCCATGGCCGTTGCTCTCGACCTTCGGAGCCGCTATGTCACTCTGGCATAGGGCAATGCTTTTGGGCGATAGTACGCCTCCTGCGGAGGCCTGTCAAATGCGTCCAAGCTGCGTTGCGCCCATCCTTATATATATAGTTGCCCGCCGCCGGCCCGGACGTGACGCCCGGCGCCGCGCCGGCCGCCTGGGGGAGCCCACGATGCCACTGCCGCGGAGGCCTGCTTGAAGCACCACTTCTTCCTGCTGCGCGAGCTCGTCAAGCGGGACTTCCAGGGCCGCTACGCCGGCTCGCTGCTCGGCTTCGCCTGGTCCTTCGTCCAGCCGCTCTGGCTGCTGGCGCTCTTCACCTTCGTCTTCTCGACGGTGCTCAAGATCAGGGTGGTCGACGCCGGCAACCCCGGCGGCCACTTCGCCCCCTTCCTGTTCAGCGGCCTGCTGCCCTGGATGGCGTTGCAGGAGGGGGTGCTGCGCTCCTCCACCGCGATCACCGACAACTCGGTGCTGGTCAAGAAGCTGCGCTTTCCCGCCGAGATCCTGGTGGTGGCGGTGGTGCTGGCCGCCCTGCTGCACGAGGCGATCGCCGCGGTGGTGTTCCTGGTGGTGCTGGCGGTGCTCGGCGACCTGGCCTGGGGCGGCCTGCCGATGCTGCTGCTGGCGCTGCCGCTGCAGGTGCTGTTGACCCTGGGGCTGGGCCTGCTGCTGAGCGCCGTGCAGGTCTTCTTCCGGGATACGGCGCAGCTGTTGAGCATGCTGTTCGGCGGCTGGTTCTACCTGACGCCGATCGTCTACTCCCTGGCCTCGGTGCCGCCGCGGCTGCGGCCCTGGATCGAGCTCAACCCGCTGACGCCGCTGGTGGAGCTGTATCGCCAGGCGTTCCTCCGCGGCCGGCTCGCGCTGGTGCCCGGGACGGCGGGGCTGGCGGCCGTCGCCGCTGTGCTACTATGCGCGGGCTTCTGGCTGTTCCGGCGACTCAAGGTCGCCTTCGTCGACGAGATCTAGATCTGACGATCCGCTGGACGCCGTGAGCGGGATCTCCGTATGCCTTAGGGGCTCCCTATGCCGGTCCCGCCACGGAGGTACCATTTGACCGTTCGACATTTCCCCTCTCGCACCCCCCCGCCCGGCCGCGGCTACGGTTGTCGCCAATCGCGGCACTCCCGGCAGGGGGTAGCCCGCGGCCGGTTCGCCGGTCCGCTTCTCACCGCCCTGGCGCTGGCGACGGCGCTGCTGATCGCGCCGCCGGCACCGGTTCGCGGCCAGGCCACTGCCGGTCCGGCCACCCCGGCTGCCCCGGGAACCCCGGCGAGCTCGCCGACCCCGGGCAATGCCGCGGTCCCGGCAGCTCAGCCGGCCACGCCGAATCCTTACGGCGTCGTGGAGCCGACGGCGCCGCCGGTCGACGCCAACCCCCATCCGCCCGACGGCAAGTGGCTCAAGGACGCGCAGGGGAGGCTCTACTACCTGGAGAGGGTGCGCAAGGTCGAGGGCAACTACCGCCGCATCGACGACCACACGGTGCGGACGGTGTGGGGTATCCCGATCGACGTGGCGAAGGAAGATGCCAACTACTTCTACTTCAAGGTCTACAAGGTGGCGGCCGGAGACCGCCAGGTTCCGGTCAACCAGGCACCCAGCCCGGCCGAGCTGGCGAAGATCGCCGCCACCTACAAGGTGGATACGCCGGAGAGCCACCGCCTGCGCTTCGTCGACTACAGCAAGGGGCTGCCGAGCTCCGGCCAGTGGCGCGAGGGCTTCGTGCTCGCCGACCTCAACGGCGACGGCCATCTCGACATCGTGGCCTCGCCGCCGCGCAAGGGGCTGAGCGCGCCGGTGATCTTCCTCGGCGACGGCAAGGGCGGCTGGCGGCGATGGCAGGAGGCGCAGTTTGCGCGCTTCGCCTACGACTATGGCGACATCGCCGTGGCCGACCTCGACGGCGACGGCCAGCTCGACATCGTGCTGGCGATGCACCTCAAGGGCTTCACCGCCCTGCTCGGCGACGGCAAGGGTCACTTCACACGCCGCTACGACAAGGGCCTCGATTTCCTCGAGCCCGGCAAGGGCGGCGACGAGTCGGCCGTCTTCTCGTCGAAGACGATCGCCATGGTCAACTGGAACCACGATCAGCGTCCGGACATCCTGGCCCTGGGCGAGGGGCCGCGCCTGAACCTTTCGGCGATCCGCGGTGAAGGGGGAGCGTTGGGCTCGGGCCGCAGCTACGGCCCGGTCATCTACCTCAACCAGGGCGACGGCAGCTGGAAGCGGAAGGACCAGGGCACCGGGCACGACCAGATCTTCGGCGACTCGATCACCGTCGGCGATTTCAACGGCGACGGCCTGCCCGACTTTGCCGTCGGCAGCAGCGTCATGGGCCGCCGCGACCTGGTCTACCTGGGCCGCGCCGACGGCGGCTGGGACAAGGTGGAGCTCGACGTGCGGCCGGCGTCCTACGTGCGCGCGGTGGCCGCCGCCGACTTCGACCACGACGGCCGCTCGGACCTCGCGGTCGCCTACAACAGCTACGAAGGCGGGACCTGGCGCAGCGGCATCGACATCTTCTACTCGCGGCCGGGCGGCAAGTGGGAGCGCCGGGCGCTGGTGGTCAAGGAGGGCCGCGACCTGGTGTTCAGCGCCCTCGGCACCGGCGATCTCGACGGCGACGGCAATGTCGATCTGGTGGCCCTGACCGGGGAAGGCGCGACCTGGATCTTCCTCGGCGACGGCAAGGGCTTCTTCACTCACGATACCGCCGAGATCCCGGTCTACGGCCCGGGCTGCAACGGCACCCGGGTGCGGTTGGCCGATCTCGACGGCGACGGTAAGGACGAGATCGTGGCCGCGTGGTCCGGCGAGTACTCGGCGATGTATGCCCCCAATCAGTGCCGCAGCGAAGGCGGCCTGCGTGCCTGGCATGCGGTGCCAGCCGACCCGCGGAGCGCCGGCGACGCCGGCAAAGCCGGCAAACGCCCGCCGGCGGCGAGCCGGGGGAATTCTTTGGAATAAACCCTTGACAGGACCGGAGGACACCCCTATAGTGCGAAAGCATAAAACCGGCTGAGGGGCAGGCGCCGCGAGGGAAGGCGCCGACTCCGGGCCGCGAAGCTGGCAGCACGACGCTGGCGAGATCGCGGCGACACGCTGGAACTCTTTGATTTAGTTGGAGTTACAGGACTCTAAACTTTAAATAGGAGGTGATGTTCCTTCCCGACGATCGTGAGGAGAGTGGAGAAGCAGGACGCTTGGAGTGGCCGTACCAGCATCAGCAACACCAACCCTAGGAGATTGTCTCTCATGAAGAAAACCGCACTGAGTCTCGCTCTCATGGGCCTGCTGGCCCTGGGTGGCCAGGCAGTTGCGACGATCTGCACCATCGATGCGGTGCCGGCAGCGACGCTGCTGTTGCCGTACTTCGAGGTCGATCTGAACAACCCGAACGGGCTGACGACCCTGTTCTCGGTCAACAACGCCTCAGCCACCGCGGCTCTGGTCCACGTTGTGCTCTGGTCCGACCTGTCGGTGCCGGTGCTCGACTTCAACATCTACCTCACCGGGTACGATGTGCAGTCGGTCAACCTGCGCGACATCATCGTCGACGGCAACCTGCCGCAGACCGCCTCGGCGGGCCAGGACCCGACCGACACCATCAGCCCGAAGGGCTCCTTCTCGCAGGACATCAACTTCGCGAGCTGCAACGGCAAGCTGCCGCCGCCGGCGCTGCCAGCCTTCTTCATCGCCCATCTCGAGGCGGCGTTGACGGGCAATGCTTCGGCGGTCCTCAAGGGCAATTGCGCCGGCCAGCTGATCGGCGACAACATTGCCCGCGGCTACATCACCATGGACACGGTCAACAACTGCTCGCTGCGGTTCCCGGGCGACGCCGGCTACTTCGCTGCCGGCGGCACCGGCGACGTGACCAACCAGAACATCCTCTGGGGTGACTGGTTCATCGTCAACGCGGCGCAGAACTTCGCCGAGGGCGGCGACCTGGTGCACATCGAGGCCGACGCCACCAACCCGGCGACCTCGACGGCCGGCCGCTACACCTTCTACGGCCGCTACGACGCCTGGACCGCGGTGGACAACCGCGAGCCGCTGGCTACCGAGTTCGCGGCCCGCTACCTGAACGGTGGTCCCTTCAGCGCCGGCACCTCGCTGCTGGTGTGGCGCGACTCGAAGGTCAACCAGGGTCCGTTCACCTGCCCGGCGACCCCCGGCGTGCAACCGCCGTGGTACCCGCTCGGCCAGGAAGGCATCATCATTTTCGACGAGCAGGAGCATCCGTCGGTGCCGCAGACGTTCCCCTTCTCGCCGCAGCCGCCGAGCGGGTCGTTGATCCCGTTCCCGGCCGAAACGCAGCGGACGCAGGTGGGTGGCGCCAGCTTCCCGCTGCCGGCCGGCTTCGACTTCGGCTGGCTCTACCTGGATCTGAACACGACGGTGGCGGCCGCGGGTAACAACCCGCCGGTCGATCCGACCGCCGCCCAGGCCTGGGTGGTCTACACGCTGGCATCGAACGGCCACTTCGGGGTCGGCATCGACGCCATCCGGCTCGACAGCGCTTGCGCT